>NZ_JBVVQQ010000004.1:0-353347 GCF_055811135.1 Mesorhizobium sp. WSM4817
GTGAATAGTGAATAGTGAATAGTGAATAGTGAATAGTGAATAGTGAATAGTGAATAGTGAATAGTGAATAGTGAATATTGAATATTGAATATTGAATAGTGAATAGTGAATAGTGAATAGTGAATAGTGAATAGTGAATAGTGAAGCAGGGTCTCTTTGTGGCCTATGGTCAAGCACGATTTTGACCATTCACTATTCACCACTTCACCATTCACCGCTTGATACACCTCATCACGACCCCTGCAGCGATGTCGCCAGACGGTCTGTCGACGGCCATGCGTCTGGCCACCTCGGCAAAACCGTCCTTCTGCCATGCGCGATAGGCGGTGTCGGAAAAC
The DNA here is from genome assembly GCF_055811135.1 of Mesorhizobium sp. WSM4817. Lineage (NCBI taxonomy): Bacteria > Pseudomonadati > Pseudomonadota > Alphaproteobacteria > Hyphomicrobiales > Phyllobacteriaceae > Mesorhizobium > Mesorhizobium sp. WSM4817. The sequence continues at coordinate 339 of NZ_JBVVQQ010000004.1, forward strand.
AGCGCCTCCAACTGCCGCGCCAGATAGTGCGGTCGCACATATTCGTTGTAGCTTTCCGGCACGATCGGGCGGTCGGCGATGAGATTGGGCAAGGAGGCGCTCCATACGGTGACCAGGCGTTGGGCCATCCGCATGACCGGATCGAGCCGGTAGCAGGAGATCATCGGCACACCCGACAGCGCCAGTTCCAGCGACACCGTTCCCGATGCGATCAGCGCTGCGTCGGCCTTACCGAAGGCCTGCCATTTGCGCTCGGGATCAAGGATGATCTCCGGCTTCTCGTCCCAGCTTGCCACCGAAGCCCTGACCAGGTCGGCGACATGCGGCACCGTCGGCAACAGCAGGCGCAAGCGGTGTCCGCGAGCACGCAGGATCGAGATCGTCTTGCCGAACGGGCCGGCCAGCCGTCGCACCTCGCCGCGACGCGAGCCGGGCAGCACAAGCAGTGTCTTCACACGATCGTCGGACAGGTCGCGCGGCAGGCTTTGCGCCTTGGCGGCGCCGAGCACGCCCGGATCGTGGGTAAGGCGATGGCCGACATAGGTGCCGGTCGGACCGCCGAGGCGGGCGAGTTCCCTCACTTCGAAAGGCAGGATGCAGAGGATGTGGTCGACATACGGTTTCATCGCCACCGCCCTGCCCGGCCGCCATGCCCAGACGCTCGGGCAGACATAGTGGACGATCGGGATTGCCGGATCGGCGGCACGCACCTTTTTCGCCACGCGCAGCGAAAAATCCGGGCTGTCTATGGTGATGAGGCAGTCCGGCTTTTCATTGGCGACCGCACCGGCCGTCTGGCTGATCCGTCGTATCAGGCGCGGCAGATCGCGCAGGATGGCGCTCAATCCCATCAGCGCGATCTCGCCGCCGTCGAACAGCGGCGTGAGGCCGAGCGCCTGCAAATGCCGGCCGCCGATGCCGACGAGCCGGACCTCGCGGCCGGTCACGCGCTTGAGCGCCTCTACGATGTCGGCGCCAAGCAGGTCGCCGGATTCCTCGCCGGCGACGATGGCGATCTTCAGCGGTCGCTCAGTCGCCATGCACCGGCTCCGCAGCAGGCAGGCCGATCACGAACAGGCCGAGCGCGTTGGCGCGAGCGACGACTGTCGGGCCTTCGAGAACCAGCGAGCGGCCGGCTTCGACGGCAATGCCGGCAAGTCCGGCGGCATGCGCCGCCTCGATCGTCTGCGGGCCGATGGAGGGCAGATCGGCGCGCAACTCCTGGCCAGGCTTGGCGCATTTGACCAGGACGCCGCGCGTTCTGCCGGCCAGCCTGCCATGGCCGCGCAACTGCCGTGTTCGATCGAGCAATCCGTCGGTACCCTCGATGCCTTCCAGCGCGATGGCGCGGCCGCCGATCGCAACAGCCGCCTGGCCGATATCCAGCGCGCCGATGGCCATTGCCGCTGCGTGGGCCGCTTTGATGTCGCGCCAGTCGGATTTCCGCGGCGCTGCCTTGGTCAGCGCGCCTTCGGCGGCGACCAGTTCCGGCACGATCTCATGTGCGCCGACCACCTTGATGCCGCTGCGCTCGACCCTTCGCACGAACAGTTTCAACACGGTGTCGTCGCCTTGGGTTACGCCGACAAGAAGGCTGGGCACCCAGGCGAGCAGGCCGAAATTGAGGCGCATGGCGCTCAGCCTGGGGCGGCGTGTGATATGGCCAGCTGTCACCAAATGGGTAACATGACTATTTTTGAGCGTCGGCAGCAGTGAGCCGACATCCTCCAGCCTCAACGTCGCCTGCTCATAGGCGTCGAAGTCGGCTATCCGGTCGACCTCGCCCGCCACTATTACCACGAAGGGAGACTTGCCTTGCACAGCTAGCGCCCTGGCGACTTCGACCGGTAAACTGCCGCCGCCGGCAATGATGCCGACTTTGACGTCTGGCGCGAGATCAAGGCCCGTCCGGGTGCCCTCAATCTTCGTCATCTGCATCGTCGCCGCCGCCAGCCTTGAGCGACGGGACGGCATAGTGCCGCTTACCGCGACTGGCGATGAAATCGATGATCTTCATGGCGGTCGGTGACGAGGCGAATTCCGCCTTGGCGAACTCGATGTTTTCGCCGACGGTTCGGGAGCGATCGAAGATCGTCTTGTAGGCCTTGCGCAGCGTGTGGATCTCGGAGCGCGGCAGGCCGGCGCGCTTCAGGCCGATGATGTTGAGGCCGCGAAGGCTGGCGCGATTGCCGACGGCGATGGCGTAGGGAATGACATCGCCGACGAATGCCGAGCAACCGCCGAGAAAGGCGTTGTCGCCGACGCGGACAAACTGATGAACGGCGCTGAGACCACCGATATAGACGTTGTCGCCGATCTCGCAATGGCCGCCCAACGTCGCCTGATTGGCGAAGGTGGCGTTCTTGCCGACGATGCAGTCATGGGCGATGTGGGCGTAGGCAAGGAAGTTGCCGTTGTCACCGATCGTCGTCTCGCCGCGGCTGGAATCGGTGCCGAGGTGCATGGTCACGCCTTCGCGGATCGTGCAGTTCTCGCCGACGACCAGCGTGGTGCGGCCGCCCTTGTGCTTGGTATTCTGCGGCGGCGCGCCCAGTGTCGCCATCGGATACACCTTGGTCGACGCACCGATGGTGGTCGCGCCCATCACCGAGATGTGGCTGACCAGTTCGACGCGGTCGCCGAGCACCGCGTCGGCGCTGATGTGGCAGAACGGCCCGATGCGGACCCCTTCGCCGATTTTTGCGCCGGCCTCGATGACCGACGATGGATGGATGACTGTCTGGATTTTCATAAGCATTCGATCGTCAGTCGCTCGCGACCATCATCGCCGAGATCTCGGCTTCCGCGGCCTTGACGCCGTCGACGAGAGCCTCGCAGGCGAATTTGAGAAGGTTGCCGCGCTTCTTGATTTTCTTCACATGGATCTTCAACTGGTCGCCGGGAACGACCGGTTTACGGAATTTGGCGTTGTCGATGGTCAGGAAATAGACCAGCGACGGTTTTTCGGTGCCTAGGCTGCGAATGCAGATGGCGCCGGCCGTCTGCGCCATCGCCTCGACGATCAGCACGCCGGGCATGACCGGCTGATCCGGGAAATGACCTTGGAAATGCGGCTCGTTTATGGTCACGTTCTTGATGCCGGTGGCGGACTCGTCGCCATCGATATCGATGATGCGGTCGATCATCAGGAACGGATAGCGATGCGGCAGGAGCTTCATCAGCCCCAATATGTCGACCGCCTCGAGCGTTGTCGCCGCAACCATCTCAGCTCTTCCCTCCGTCGCCCGATTTGCGCGCCCTGGCCAGTCTTCGCAGAGCTGCGATCTCCCGCATGGCTTCCGCCATCGGCTGCGCCGGGTACCCTCCCCAAATCTCGCCTGCGGGGACGTTGCTCATGAACCCACTTCTTGCAGCAAGCTTGGCCCCTGTCCCTACCGTCAAGTGATCCGCAAGACCGACACCGCCACCCATGGTGACGTTGTCGCCCACCGTTACGGAACCGGAAATACCCGAAAGGCCGGCGATTATGCAATTGCGGCCGATGCGGACGTTATGAGCGATCTGGACCAGATTGTCGATCTTGGTGCCTTGACCGATAATCGTGTCGGACATGGCGCCGCGATCGACCGTGGTATTGGAGCCGATCTCGACGTCGTCCTGGATGACGACCCGGCCGATTTGCGGCACGCGCTCCGGACCCTTGGCGCCGGCCACGAAGCCAAAACCGTCCTGGCCGATGCGGGCGCCGCCATGAATGATGACGCGGTTGCCGATCAGCGCGTACTGGATGCTGGCGCCTGGGCCGACATAGCCGTCGCGGCCGAACTGGCAGGAGGGACCGATAACGGCATGAGGAGCAATGACGGTTCCGCTGCCGATAGAAGCGCGAGGGCCGATGATCGCGCCGGCCTCGACGATCGCGCCTGCCTCGACGCGCGCCGATGGATCGATATGGGCATGCGGCGAGATACCGGTTTCGCCGGTCATCGGCGCCGGTGTCGCAGCCGCCGGGAAAAGCAGGCGGCCGACCATCGCGAAAGCCTGTTGCGGGCGCGGATGGATCAGAACCGCGATACCCGCCGGCGCTTTGCCGGCAAATTCGGCGGGGCATAGAACCGCCGCTGCTCGCAGCGATTGCATCAGCGCGAAGTTGCGTCTGCCATCGACAAAGACAAGCGCGTGCTCGCCGCCTTCGCTTGCCGGCGCCAAGGCTTCGATCGATCTGTCGGAGAGGTCGGAATCGACAAGCACCGAGCCGGTCAGATTCGCGACTTCGCCAGCCGTATACCGGCGTGATGGCGCGAAGAACACCGGATCGGTCATTCCAGAAGCTATATCCAGCTAGCGCACGACCCCGAAAATCGGTATCGATTTTCGGAAAGGATAATGCGCAAAATCAAAGTCCTGCAGCGTCCTTTGCGCGTCCAGGAGGACACGCGGCGCCGTAGTGTCGAATTACTTTCTTCCGGACCGCTACGGCCCGGACGTATCGTTGCCCGCCGATCAGAACCGGGACGATATGCCGAAGTTGAATTCCTGCACGTCGTCGGTGTCCTCCTTGAGGACCGGGATCGCATAGTCGATGCGGATCGGGCCAAAAGGCGACGCCCACATCAAGCCGACGCCGGCCGAGGCACGCCATTCCATGCTGGTTGTCGATGGATCAACACCCGCCACATCGTTGCCATAAAGTGTCGCCGCATCGGCAAAGACCGCGCCGCGCAGGCCGAAGCTCTCCGGAATGATCGGCATCGGAAACTGAGCTTCCGCCGAGGCGTTGAAATAGGTGGTGCCGCCGAGATGGTCGTCAAAGCCCTGGTTGTCGACAGGACCGATGCCGCCATAGGCGAAGCCGCGGATCATGCGGTCGCTGCTCTGGAAATGATCGAAGATGCGCAGGTCGTCGTTGCCGAAGCCCTGGATATGGCCAGCCCCGCCCGAAATCAAACCAACCAGATCAAGCTGCTCCGACAACGTCTGATAGACGCTGCCGCGCGTTGTCACCTTGACGAATTTGGCGTCGCCGCCGAGGCCGGCGAATTCCGTGGTGACATTGGCGAAGATGCCTTCATGCGGGTTCTTCATGTCGTCGATGGTGTTGTAGACCAGGCCGAGACTGACCGACGACTTGAGCCACGGGCTTTCCGCAATGCCATTTAGGATAGCCGTAGAGACGGTGCAGCCAGGGAGATCGCAATCATCGTCGAGCTTGTACTTCTCCTGCGAGATATTATACGCCAGCTGCGTCGAGATGTCGTCGGTGATCGGCAGGCCGAAACGCACTGTCGCGCCTAGCGTCTCGCTCTTGTAGTCGTCGTATTCCCTGGTCCGGTTGAAGACATCGAAACCGGCGGCAATGCGCCGCCCGAGGAAATAGGGCTCGGTGAAGGAGAAGCTGTAGTCGCGCGAATTCTTGCCGCCGCCCGCCGAAAGCCTGATGAACTGGCCGCGTCCGAGGAAGTTGCGTTCGCTGATCGATCCTTCGATGGTCGGGCCTTCGGTGTCGCCACCGCTCGAATAGCCGGCGCCGACGGAGAACTCGCCGGTCGACTTCTCGACCACGTCGACCACCAGCACCACCTGGTCAGGCTCAGAGCCGGGCACGGTCGAAACCTCGACTTTCTCAAAAAAATCGAGCGCTTCCAGCCGTTTCTTCGCGCGCTGGATGAGAACCTGGTTGAATGCATCGCCCTCACTCACGTCGAATTCTCGGCGAATGACATAGTCGCGTGTCCGGTCGTTGCCGCGGATCTCGATGCGCTCGACATAGGCCTTGGTGCCCTGGTCGATCGTATAGACCACTGAAATGGTGTGGTTCTCGAAATTGCGGTCGCCGCGCGGCGTCACCTGGGCGAAGGGATAGCCGGAACCGGCGACCCTCTCGGTCAACGCAATGATGGTGTCTTCGACGTTCTCGGCGTTGTAGACATCGCCCTTGTGGGTTTCGACCACCGACTGCAGCGATGCGCCGTCGACTTCGGGAATCGTGCTCTCGACGCTGATGTCGCCGAAGGTGTAGCGCTCGCCCTCCTGCACGGTGATGGTCACCGTGTATTTATTGGTGGTTTCGTCGAGCTCGCCGACCGCGGAAATCACCTGGAAATCGGCATAGCCGTGATTGTAATAAAAACGGCGCAGCAATTCCTGGTCGGCGTTGAGCTTGTCTTCGTCATAGACGTCGTCGCGCAGCACGAACGAAAGGATGGTCGAGCGCTTGGTCGAAATGACATCGGACAGGCGACGGCTCGAGTAGGCGCTGTTGCCGACAAAATTGATCGCGGCGATCTGTGTGCGGCCGCCTTCGTTGATGTTGAACACCACGTTCACGCGGTTGTCGCCGAGATCCATGATCTGGGTGGTCACGGCGGCGTCGTCGCGGCCGATACGCCTGTAGGCGGCCTTGACCGCCTCGACATCGGCATCGAGCGCCTGCTGCGAGAACGTTCCACGCGGCTTCAACTGGACCGCGGCCGTCAGCGCGTTGTCCTTGAGCTTCTTGTTGCCCTGGAACAGCACCTGGTTCACGACCTGATATTCGGAAACCTTGATGACCAGCGTCGAACCGACCTGGTTGATCTGGACGTCCGAGAACAGCCCGGTGCCGAACAGCGCCTTGACCGCCTCGTCTATATCGGCGCTGGAAAACGGCCTGCCGGGCTTGATCGTGACGTAGTTGCGGATCGTCTCGGCGTCGACACGCTGATTGCCGCTGACTTCAACTCTTGAAACAACAGCGGCCTCGGCCGCCGATGTGGCAACGAACTGCACTGCGAGCGCACCTGGTACGACCAGGGCGGCGGACAGGGCCACCGCGGACGCGGCGCTCAGAAACTTGGATGCTGCCTTCATCGGGCTTTTGTACCTTTTCTCGAAGTCCCCACGGCGAGAAAACCGGACGTGCGGTAATTTCCCCTACCGTATTAACCGGATTTTCCCTACACGCAAGGCTCCTGGTTAATTTGTATTTACTTAACCCAATCGCGTGGCTTTCGCGTCACGCATATCCCCACGCATGGTAAACGGCGTCTCAACATTGGCTGTGCTGAAGCCAAATTTCTTCATGATTTCAGCATCCAAACAGGTCGTTCCAGAAAACGAACCCCATGAAGCCCAAGACGAGAAGCAGGCCAGCCCTGTAGCCCAACTCCATCATCCGTTCCGACACCGGTCGCCGAATGATGGCCTCCACGCCATAGAACAGGAGATGGCCGCCGTCGAGCGGAGGAATCGGCAAAAGGTTCAGAATACCGATCCCGACCGACAGCAGGGCGACAAGTTGCACAAGCCAGTCGAAGCCGAGTTTTGCCGCCTGCCCCGACATCTTTGCGATCTTGATTGGGCCGCCCAGCTGGCATTTGTCTTCGCGACCGACAACGAAACGCTGCAGGAACTGACCGGTGCGCTGAATGATGTATCCGGTCTCCTCGACCGCCGCCCCTACCGCTCCGACCGGGCTGTAAGTGATCAGCCTGGGCTGGCCGAATTCCTGGTTGTTGACGACGCCGATCACCGCCACCTTGACCTTGTTGCCCAGCCCGTCTTGCTGCTCCATCAATTCCGGCGTCGCCGTAACGGTGATCTCCTTGCCGTCGCGCAGCATGACGAAGGTGATGGGGTCGCCACCGCGGCCCGAGACCCGGCGCTGGACGTCGGCGAAGGTCTGGACCTTGCTGCCGTCGACGCTGACGAAGCGGTCTCCGGGCAGGATGCCGGCCCTGGCCGCTGGGCTGCCCGCGGTGACTTCAGCCACCATTGGCTCCAGCACGGGCCGGCCATAGGCGGAAAACAGCACCGCGAAGACGGCGATCGTCAGCAGAAAATTGAACAGCGGGCCAGCCACCACAGTTGCCGCGCGCTTCCAGACCGGCTGCGTGTGAAAAGCGATCTTGCGTTCGGCAGCCGTCAGCGTTTCGATCTCCTCCGAACTGGGCTGGCTCGAGGTGGCATTCATGTCGCCGACGAATTTGACGTAGCCGCCGAGTGGAATGGCGCAGAGTTTCCAGCGCGTGCCATGGCTGTCATTAAAGCCGAAGAGTTCCGGGCCGAAGCCGATCGAAAAGACCTTCACGCCGATGCCGCACCAGCGGCCGACGAGATAATGGCCCATCTCGTGAACGAACACGACGACGGTCAGCACGAACAGGAAAGGCACCAGCGTGCCGAGGACAAAGCCCTCCGTGCTGAAAACCGCGTGAAGAATCTCGTTCAATTCATGTCCTCAAAATTCGTCCGCAGCACGGTGGTACCGCGACTGTGGCATCAATCCAGGCGAATCCATGGCGCATCCTGCGCAGGTCAAGAAACCAGGCCCGGAATCGATGCCGATCAAGCTGGAAACAGCCCCTGTGCCGGATGGTCGGCGGTCGCCGAAATCCAGCCGATGACGTACAGGGCGAAAGCCGCCGCGACAAGCCCGTCGACTCGGTCCATGACGCCGCCATGGCCCGGTATCAGCGTGCCCGAATCCTTGCGGTTGTGGCGTCGCTTCACCCATGATTCGAAAAGGTCGCCGGCCTGGGAGACGAGCGAAAGCACCAGCGCGACGACGCCGAGCACTGCGAGATTGCCGGCTCCGGCCGCAGCGGCCAGAAGCAGCCCGGCAACCACGCCGCCGACGGCGCCGCCGAGCGCACCGCTCTGCGTCTTGCCGGGTGAGATCGACGGCGCCAGCTTCGGCCCGCCGACAGCGCGGCCGACGAAATAAGCTGCTATGTCGGTCGCCCAAACCACCGCGAACAGAAAGAGAATGGCGACGAGGCCCGAATGGTCGCCGTCGCGCAAAAGAGCAAGTGACAGTCCGGAAATGGCGGCATAGGCAAGGCCGGACGCGTCCCACTGTCCAGTTTGATGCATCGAAGTCTGGTGCATCGAAGCCACGACCACGGTGACAACGACCATCACCGCCACAAGAAGCAGCAGCCAAGACGCCGGCAGGCCGGCGACCAAGGCGCCGACGAAAACCAGAAGCAGTGCTTCCGGCAGAAGACCAAGACCCGTGGCGGCGACCGGGCGGCACATTCGCGTCCATTCGTAGAAGATCAGGATCGTCATGGCGGCGCAAAGCATTCGGAAGGGCAGTCCGCCTAGCCAGGTCAGGCCGAGCGTGACGATCGCAAGCACGACGGCAGAAATAACGCGAAGCTGGAGGTTGCTCATCCCTTGGCTGTCACGGCGACGCCTTCAGCGCTAAGCCCGCCGAAACGGCGCTCGCGACCGGCAAAGTCGCGCAATGCGTCAGCCAAATGCTCGCGGCTGAAATCGGGCCAGTAGCAAGGCAGGAAGACAAGTTCGCTGTAAGCCGCTTGCCACAGAAGGAAATTCGACAGCCTGAGCTCACCGCTGGTGCGGATGACCAGTTCCGGATCCGGAATACCCTGGGTGTCGAGAGAGCCGGCAAAGGATTCGGCCGTAATCGCCTCGCTGTCGAGCTCGCCGCGCGCCACCGCAGAGGCAAGCTTGCGCGCGGTGCGCACGATCTCGTCGCGTCCGCCATAGTTGAAAGCGATGACCAGGGTCAGCGCTTCGTTGCGGACGGTCAGCGTTTCGGCCTCTTCAAGCAGGCTCCTGATGTCAGGTTGTAGCCCTGCCCTGTCGCCGATGATCCTGACCCGCACGCCATTTTGGTGCAGTTCGGCGAGGTCGCGGCGGATGAAGATTTTCAACAGGCTCATCAGGTCGCTGACTTCGGACTTCGGCCGCGACCAGTTTTCCGACGAGAAGGCGTAGACGGTGAGGAACGAGATGCCAAGGCCAGGAGCGGCGCGCACCGTGTTGCGCAGCGCCTCGACGCCGGCACGATGCCCAGCAAGCCGTGGCAAGCCACGCGCCTTGGCCCAGCGTCCGTTTCCGTCCATGATGATTGCGACATGCGCGGGGCTTGTCATGTTCTCGCTTTCGAGCCAGCAGTGGCCAGACCCTAAACCTGCATGATTTCAGCTTCCTTATCGGAAAGCAGATGGTCGATGGTGCCGATCATCTCGTCGGTGAGCTTCTGGACCTGGTCGGACCGCTTGCGATGATCGTCCTCGCTGATATCGCCGTCCTTTTCCGCCTTTTTGAGGAATTCCATGCCGTCCCGGCGCACGTGGCGCACGGCGATGCGCGCATTCTCGGCATAACCATGCGAGATCTTGACCAACTCCTTGCGGCGCTGTTCGTTGAGCTCGGGCAGCGGAATCCTGAGATTGGTGCCGTCGACGATCGGATTGAAGCCGAGATTGGATTCACGGATGGCGCGATCGACCGCACCGACCATCGACTTGTCCCAGACCGAAACCGAAATCATGCGCGGCTCCGGCACCGACACGTTTGCCACCTGGTTGATCGGCATGGTGGTGCCGTAGGCCTGCACCTGGATCGCGTCGAGCAGGTTGCTCGAAGCGCGGCCGGTCCGCAGCGAAGCCAGATCGTGCTTGAACGCAGCGATCGCCCCGTCCATGCGCCGTTTGAGATCATCGTATTCGCCACTCATTATCGTCTCCTCGACCCGTTAGCCGGATTCACTTCAGGGTAACCCGTATTCAAGCCTCGATCCGAAAACCGGTTCCCGTTTTTCGCCTACGGAAAACCTTCGGTTCGGCATCGGGCTCCCGATCAGTCGTCCGTGACGACCGTGCAACGTCCGCCGCCCCTCAGAATATCACCGAAACCACCCTTCTCGTGGATCGAATAGACGATTATCGGGATGTTGTTTTCGCGCGCAAGTGCAATCGCGGCCGTATCCATGATCGAAAGACCGCGTTTTATGACTTCGCCATGGCTGATGCGCTCGAAGCGGGTCGCATGCGGGTCCTTCTTGGGATCGGCGGAATAGACGCCATCGACCTGGGTGCCCTTGAACAGCGCGTCGGCGCCGATTTCCGCCGCGCGCAGCGCCGCGGCCGAATCGGTGGTGAAGAACGGATTGCCGGTGCCGCCGGCAAAGATGACGACCTTGCCCTGGTTCATGTAGGCGGTCGCCTGGCGCTGCGAAAAGCTCTCGCAAAGCTCAGGCATGGCGATTGCAGACAGCACCACCGCGTCGACCCCGATCTTGTTCAGCGAGGTGCGCAGCGCCAGCGAGTTGATGACGGTGGCGAGCATGCCCATGTGGTCGCCGGTGACGCGATCTCCGCCCTTGGAGGCAACGGCGACGCCACGAAAGATGTTGCCGCCGCCAATGACAACCCCAACCTCGATGCCAAGGGTGCGGGCCTCGGCGATGTCGGCGGCGATGCGATCGACCACCGACACGTCGATGCCGAAATGCTGCTCACCCATCAGCGCTTCGCCCGACGCTTTCAGCAAGACACGTCGGTAGAGGGGCTTCACCGTCATCTGGTCCTCATCATTATGCGTGTGACGCGCCGGGGCGGCTTCCCGCGCAGGCGCTGCCCCGAAACATTTGGCGTTCCGATACACGAAGGGCGCTGCGATGTCACGCGGCGCCGAAACCGGCAAACGCTCTTCCAGCCATTGGCTTACACCGGCAAATGCAACTTGTGCGTGCAGATCCTTGCATGAGCAGATCCGGGCATGAGCAGATAGCCAACCGGCCTGTCGCCTACGCCTGGCCTTCACCGATACCGCGCAAGAAATCGGCCGGGCATCCTCGCGGACACCCGGCCGTAAAGTCTTTCAGAAAGATAGAGTGCGTTTTACTTCTTGACCGCCGCCGCGACTTCCGCCGCAAAATCGGTCTCGTCCTTCTCGATGCCCTCGCCGAGCGCGAAGCGCAGATAGGCAGTGATCTTGGCCGGTGCGCCGATTTCCTTCTCGGCATCCTGCAGCGCCTTCTCGACGGTGATGTCGGGATTGAGCACGAAAGCCTGCTTGAGCAGCACGACCTCTTCGTAGAACTTGCGCAGGCGGCCCTCGACCATCTTCTCGATAATCGCTTCCGGCTTGCCGGACTGGCGCGCCTGGTCGGCGAAGATCGCCTTCTCGCGCTCGACCGCCGCCGGGTCGAGTTCTTCCGCGGTCAGCGCCATCGGGTTGGTGGCGGCGACATGCATGGCGACCTGACGCGCAAAGGCATTGGCGGCCTGCGCGTTGCCTGACGTCTCGATGGCGACCAGCACGCCGAGCTTGCCAAGGCCGTCGGCAACCGCATTGTGGACGTAGGTTGCGACGGCGCCCTGCTCGACGGTGAGCTTCGCCGAACGGCGGAAGCCAAGATTCTCGCCAATGGTGCCGACAGCGTCCTTGATGGTGTCGGCAACCGACTTGTCGGAACCGGGATACGGGGCAGCCGCGACGGCCTCGGTCTTGCCGCCATAGGCGAGCGCCACCTTGGCGACATTGGCGACGATCTCCTGGAAGGCAGCGTTGCGGGCAACGAAATCGGTCTCGGAATTGACCTCGACGACCGCCGCCTCACGCACGCCGGAATCGACGCCGATGAGCCCTTCGGCCGCGGTACGGCCGGCCTTCTTGTCGGCCTTGGAGATGCCCTTCTTGCGCAGCCAGTCGACGGCCTCTTCCATGTTGCCGTTGGTCTCGTTCAACGCCATCTTGCAGTCCATCATGCCCGCGCCGGTCAAGTCGCGGAGTTCTTTGACCTGTGCAGCCGAAATGCTCATTGTCGCCTCTTCGTTTAAAATGCACCGACGCACCACCGGTCCTCGATGATGCGCCTGGCGCCAGCGCTCAGCGCGCCAAAATATGAGAAAGATGAAGGCCGAAACCGGCCTTCGCTGTTACGCTTCCGGTGTCTGGGCGGCCGGTGTCTCGGCGGCCGGCGTCGGCTCGAGTGCCGGCTCGATCGGAGCCTCGGCCAAAGCGCCGACGTCGACACCAAGCGCGCCCTGCTGGCGAGCAATGCCGTCAATTGCAGCCTTGGCGATCAGATCACAATAGAGCTGGATGGCGCGGGCCGCGTCGTCATTGCCCGGAATCGGGAAATCGATCTTGTCCGGGTCGCAGTTGGAATCGATGATGGCGACGACCGGGATGCCGAGACGCTTGGCCTCGAGGATGGCGATCGCTTCCTTGTTGGTGTCGATCACGAACATTAGGTCTGGCGTCGAGCCCATGTCCTTAATGCCGCCCAGCGCCTTGTCGAGCTTCTCGCGCTCGCGGTCGAGGTTGAGGCGCTCCTTTTTGGTGAGCCCCTGGGCCTCGCCAGCCAGCATCTCGTCAAGCTTGCGCAGGCGCTGGATTGAGTTCGAGATCGTCTTCCAGTTGGTCATCATGCCGCCGAGCCAGCGGGAGTTGACATAGTACTGGGCCGAGCGCTGTGCGGCGTCGGCGACGATGTCGGACGCCTGGCGCTTGGTGCCGACGAACAGCACGCGGCCACCCTTGGCGACGGTGTCGGAAACCTGCTTCAGCGCCTGGTGCAGCAGCGGCACCGTCTGGGAGAGGTCGATGATGTGGATGTTGTTGCGGGCGCCATAGATATAGGGCGCCATCTTCGGGTTCCAGCGGTGGGTCTGGTGGCCGAAGTGAATGCCAGCTTCCAAAAGCTGGCGCATGCTGAAATCAGGCAGAGCCATTGTTATGTCCTTTTCCGGTTAGCCTCCACGGACACAGGCATTTCTGGACTTTGTCCTCGAACGCCACCGGAGGTTTCAGCCGGATTTCTCCCGGGCAGACACCAAAGTCCGTGTGTGGAATGAGCGCGCATATAGAGGGGATGCGCGGCAAACGCAAGCGCTGCGGTGTCTTGCGGCTCAGCGTGCGGCGATCAGCGCACCGGTGCCGATCATGGCGCCGCCGGCAAACCTGTTCATCAAGCGCATCCGCCTTGGCGTCTTGAACCAGCCCGAAGCCTGCCCGGCAAGCACCGCATAGACGCCCATAGTGATAATGTTGACGCCGATCGCGACCGTAACCACAAGCAGCCCCTCAGCGAAGTTCATTGCATTGAGATCGAGGATCAACGGCATGATGGAGGCGTGGAACAGGATCGCCTTGGGATTGCCCAATGCGATGGAGATGCCGAGGTAAAACGATCGAGACAGTCTTGCCTGCGTAACCTCCAGTCCATTCGATCGCGCGGAAGCCGATCTCCACATCCTGACGCCAAGAAACATCAGATAGGCTGCACCCGCATATTTCAGGATGAGAAAAACCCATTCGAAGGTCTGTGCCAGTGCCACGAGGCCGAGCAGCGCCAAAGTCACCAGCACCGCGTCGCCGGCGGCGATACCGAGGCCAGCCAGGAACGCGCGAACGAACCCGCGCGAGACGCCGTTGGCAATGACCGTGAATACCGCCGGGCCAGGCGTGGCGGCGGCAAATGTGATCGCAGCGCAGTAAGCCAGAAATGCCGTCAACGTCATGGTCGTATCTTCCCCTTCGGCACCCGGACCCGCCGGAAAACAGCAACGATCTCCTCGCGGCTGCATTCGACGGCGCCTAGCCGCACCGCGCGGTCGCGCTCGAAGCCGGTTATGTCATAATGCGGCGCCGATGTCTTCGGCGGCCCCTGATAGGACGAGCGCTTGACGCCGAGCTGTGCTGCAAAACGATGCAGCTCGTCGGTGTCGTCGGCCAGCAGGTGACACCAGCGGTGGCCGACCCATTTCCAGATCGCCGCGTCGACATAGACCGCCATGAGGCTTGCCGCACTCCTTCATCTTGCGCCGACCAGCGGAGCCGCAGCTCACCCGCAGCCGAGATCCAACGTCAGCGATGCCAATGCTAGAGATGCCAATCCTAGCGATGATAGAAGGGATTCGGATAGAAAATGAAGCTGCCGGCGGCTTCGAGTTCGGCCACGGTCGTGGTGATGGTCTCCTGCATGCGCCGGTGCAGTTCGGCGAGAGCATCGTCGATCGAGCCAGGATGGGCGTGCAATCCCAGCGGCTCCGGCACCCGGATATGCGCGCAGCGCGGCCCGGCCGGTTGCGGTACGAAGCAATTGACCGTGTCGCGCAGCGTGCCCTTGCAATAATCGTTGCGGATACGCTTCAGATGCTCTGCGATCTCCTCTTGCGCAATGCGCGGATTGGCTGAGGCCCACGGTCCGACGCGTTGGAGACGCTGGATCGTGTCCGCCAGCGAGCGGATCTGTTTTTGTCGCACGGCGTCGCCGGTGCCTTCCCGCAGCCAGCGGCGCGCCCGGCGCAAAAGCTCGGCGATCTCGCTGGCGCCGGGATCGACCGAAATACCCTCCCCCAGGCGCCGGCTCAATTCGAGCAGCAATTGCTTGTGCCGCGTAGCATACGTAGCCCGTTCGTCGGGCGCCATGCCGCAGGCAATCTCATCGCGCGACAGCAGCGTCGCATAGATATGGTGGACGCGCTCCGGCAGCGTATCGGCGGCACGACGCTCAATCTTCAGGCTCTTCTCGACATAGGCGCATTCCTGCGCCAGCGCCGGCTCGACATTTTTGGTGAAGGCGAGCTTCCAGACGACCGGCGCGATCCAGACTTTGAAATCCTGATCCGTGACGCGACCGCGCTTGAGCGCTTCGAACCCCATCTCGACCGCCCCCGGAAGAAGTGGAGCGACGACATTGCCATGCCAGCCGACGCCGCCTTCGGGATGCAAGAGAACGCCATGCCCTTTCAGCGCCCAGGCGATCGAGTGTTCCTTGGCAGCGCCGCTGTTGCCGGGTATCTGGGCGATCAGATTGTTGGCCAGCCAGAATTTCTGCATGATCCGGCCGAGGCCGTTGACGACGCCATGCGTGGCCCAAGATGCCGCGAGCGGACTGACCCTCGAGACGATCTCCTTGTCGATCATCCAGTCGGTGAAGAATTCCGGATGGTTGGGCGTGATGAACGTTGCCTTGCCTGCGCCGCAACAGGCCTTCAGCCGCTGCCGGTCGTCGTCGGGAAAGTCGATATGGCGGACATTGGCGACACCGCGCAATCCGGCCACGCGGTTGAACGGCAACAGGTCGCGAAACCCGGGAATGCCACGCAGCATGACGACCCGGTTGACGACAGTCATGATCCTGATCAGCGCCGGATTGGGCGTCGGCGCCACGAACACATCGATTTTGCTCAACCCACCCCCCGATCGATCCCTCGGCGTAGAGGTTGAAATGCAATTGCGGCGTGTTCAAGTCATTCGCCGCCGCCTTGCGGGCGTGGCTAACCCAAGGCTCTATTTCGGCGGACAGGGTTTCGTCTGATCGAACAGCGAAAGATTGACCAGCTTGCCGGTCATCGAGAAGTCGTTGTAGTCCATGAGCAGGTCGCGCGTGATGCCGTTCTCATGCAGCTTGAAGCTGATCCGGTATTCCGGCACCTCCTCGCCTGACTTGTCGGTGCTGTCGAAATAGGCGATGTCGACTGGCCAGTATTTGTCGGTGGCGAGTTTTGCCAGTGCCGGCACTTCCGGATCGGTCTTGTCGGCATCGGCTTTCTTGCCGACGACGACGGTGGTGGTCATCACCTTGTTGGCATCTTCCGAACCGTCGAACAGGTTGGTTTCGTAGAAATTTTCGCCCTTTTCGGCCTTGTCGATCAGTTCGGCCAGATGCTGCGTCGGAAACTGTGTGGCCGGCAGTTCGACGCTGCTCTTCTCCGGCTTGTCGATGTCGACCT
Source organism: Mesorhizobium sp. WSM4817 (assembly GCF_055811135.1). Taxonomy (NCBI): domain Bacteria; kingdom Pseudomonadati; phylum Pseudomonadota; class Alphaproteobacteria; order Hyphomicrobiales; family Phyllobacteriaceae; genus Mesorhizobium; species Mesorhizobium sp. WSM4817. Next base: position 16,781 of record NZ_JBVVQQ010000004.1, read on the forward strand.
TGAGGCCGTTTGTCTCCTTCGTCGCGGTGCCCTTGACCTCCTTGTCGAGAGTCTGGTCGACAAAGGATTTTGTCACGAACGAGAAGGTCTTGCCTTCGGCGTCCTCGAAAGTGGTCGTCTGCTGGTCGGTCAGCCTTGTATTCTCGTTGGTGACGATCTGGGTGACGAAACGGAACTTCACCGTATAGCCTTCGCAAGGCGAGCCGTTGAACTCATAGACCATGCGGCCGGAAATGCCGGTGATGCCGGAGCGGTCAGAGGCCTTGTCCAGGGTCAGATCGTAAACCGCGCGATGCGCCTGCAGCGCCGGTACGGCAAAAGCCGGCGCCATCGAGAACACCGCTGGCAGCAGGACAGCGTGGAATGCGAGGCGTGTTGCGCGCATGAGGGGCTCCGATCATCGCGCCTGATGGCAGGCCGCAGGGAAAGAGGGTCCAGCTTAAAAAAAGTCGTGGCGGAAGCGAGGCAAAAATTGCAATTTCGGCCCGGCCTGCGCAGCGTCATCAAGCAATAGGGAAATACCATGAGTGAAACAATCGAAAAGCGGCTAAGCGATCTCGGCGTGACGCTTCCGGTCGCTGCCGCGCCCGCCGCCAATTACGTGCCCTATTGCGGATCAGGCAATCTGCTGTTCATCGCCGGACAGCTGCCACTCAGCGAGGGCAAACTGCAGGCGAGTGGCCTGCTTGGACGTGATGTCGACATTGCAATCGGCCAGGAAGCGGCAAAATACTGCGCGATCAACATATTGGCGCAGGCCAAGGCAGCACTTGGCGATCTCGAGAAAATCCGCCGCGTGGTGAAGATCACCGTCTTCGTCGCCTCGACGCCGGATTTTTTCGAGCAGCACCTGGTTGCCAACGGCGCCTCGGATCTACTGGTTGCAGTGCTCGGCGATCCCGGCAAGCATGCTCGCGCCGCCGTCGGTGCCGCCTCCCTGCCGCTTAATGCCGCAGTGGAAATCGAAGCCATTTTCGAAGTCGAATGAGCCCGGCATGACCGACCTTTCCTGGCTGACCGCCCGTCCCATTGCCCATCGCGGCCTCCACGACATGAACAAGACGCGCTGGGAGAACACGCTTTCCGCCTTTGCCGCTGCGGCTGAACGCGGCTATGCGATCGAATGCGATGTGCATCTGTCGTCAGACCGCATCCCGGTGATCATCCACGATGGCGATCTGAAGCGGCTGACCGGCCAGGACGGTTTCGTCTGGCAGCGCACGGCAGCAGAAATGACGGCCCTCAAGATCGGCGGCACATCAGATCGTCTGCCGACGCTGCAGCAGGCCCTCGACCTGGTCGATGGTCGCGTGCCGGTGGTCGTCGAGTTGAAAGGGGTTCCCGGCCGTGACGAAGGCTTGGTGGAAAGCGTCGGCAAGATGCTCAAGAACTATAGGGGCAAGGCGGCGATCATGTCGTTCGACCACTGGCTGATCCGCGACTTCCCAAAACACGCGCCCGGCATTCCGGGCGGGCTGACCGCTTATGGCAACGAAGTCAAGCTGATCGAGGCGCATTTCGCCATGCTGGCGCACGATATCGCCTTCGCCTCCTACGCCGCCGGCGACCTGCCGAACCAGTTTGTCAGTTTCGTGCGCGAAAGGCTCAAAATGCCGGTCATCACCTGGACCGTGCTCGACCAACCGGCGGTCGACCTGACCTTCAGATATGCCGACCAGATGACGTTCGAAGGATTTGAGCCGGATCTTGTGCAGGTCGCTTGAACTGAGCTTGCATGGACCGGCACGGAGCTTAAATAGGCCTCATGGATCAAGGCGATGAAGGCGACGGGCAAACGGCCAATGGAGAGTATGCGATCCGGGTTGCCTCCGGCATCGGAGCCTTCACCTGCGCCGAATGGGATGGCCTCGGCGGGACCTCACGCGGCGATACAGAAAACGGATACAACCCACTCGTTTCATCCGCTTTTCTGAGCTCGCTTGAGGATTCCGGCTGCGCCGTGCGGCGCACCGGCTGGCAGGGCCATCATCTCAGGCTCGAGACAGCGCAGGGAAAGCTGCTCGGTGCCATTCCCTGCTACCTGAAATCGCACAGCCAGGGCGAATATGTATTCGATCACGGCTGGTCGGACGCGTTCGAGCGCGCTGGCGGGCGTTACTATCCAAAACTGCAATGCGCCGTGCCGTTCACGCCGGTCACCGGCCCTCGCCTGCTGGTCAACAAGGGCGAGGACAGTCGCGCCGTGAAGGCCGGCCTGGCAGCCGGCCTGAAGGCGGTGACGGAAAAACTCGGCGTTTCCTCCGCGCACGTGACTTTCGCGCAGTTGGGGGATGTCGAAGCGCTGGAAGCGGCGAGTTTTTTGCACCGCACCGACCAGCAGTTCCACTTCTTCAATGAAGGTTATTCGACCTACGACGATTTTCTCGCCACTCTGGCATCGCGCAAGCGCAAGGCAATGAAGAAGGAGCGGCGCGAGGCGCTCGGTCACGGCATCTCGATCGACTGGCTGACCGGCAAGGACCTGACCGAAAGGGTCTGGGACGACTTCTTTGCCTTCTACATGGATACCGGGAGCAGGAAATGGGGGCGGCCCTATCTCAGCCGCGCGTTTTTCTCGATGATCGGCGAGCGCATGGCCGACGACATCCTGCTGGTGATGGCCAAGCGCAATGGACGCTACATTGCCGGTGCCATCAATTTCATCGGTTCCGATGCGCTCTACGGGCGCAACTGGGGCTGCATCGAGGACCACCCCTTCCTGCATTTCGAGGTCTGCTATCACCAGGCGATCGACTTCGCCATCGACCGTAAGCTGAAAGTGGTCGAAGCCGGCGCGCAAGGCGAGCACAAGCTGGCGCGCGGCTACAGGCCGGTGACCACGCATTCGGCGCATTACATCGCGCATCCCGGCTTGCGTAACGCGGTCGCCGACTATCTAAGGCGCGAGCGCCGCGAAGTGGAGCGGATGGCCGGCTATCTCGAAGAGCACACCCCGTTCCGCAAGGATCTGGCGGACGATTAGAGCGACATGCGTCCAATTGGACGCACAAAGCACGCTCGAAAGCATCGTACTTTCCGAAAATCGATTCCGATTGTCGGGTCGATGCGGTAGGAGCAAGGCACAATCCGGAGCCCACGCCATGGCCGAAAAAACCACCTACGACAGCAACAATATCTTCGCGAAAATCCTGCGCGGTGAAATCCCGTCGCATCGCGTCTATGAAGATGACGCGGTTGTCGCCTTCATGGATGTGATGCCGCAAGGTCCGGGTCATACGCTGGTTGTGCCGACGGCGCCGTCGCGCAACCTGCTTGACGCGGATCCGGCAACATTCGGCCCACTCTTCGCCGTCGTGCAAAAGGTGGCGGTGGCGGTGAAGAAGGCCTTCGGCGCCGATGGCGTCACCATCCTGCAGTTCAACGAGCCCGCTTCGGGCCAGACCGTCTACCACCTCCATGTCCACGTCATTCCACGCTTCGAGGGCATCCCTTTGAAGCCGCATAGTGGGCAGATGGAGAAGCCGGAAGTGTTGGCTGAGAACGCTGGCAAGATACGGATGGCGCTGGCAAACTGACGCCGGGCGCCCGTGTTCGGCCACCCGCCAGCTCTTCATCCAGCAAAAAAAGCCCCGTTTCCGGGGCTTTTTTAGTTTTCAGGCCATCATCCCTTGCGGGGCAGTTGCGGCACCAGGCTGCGCTTGCTGCCATCCTTGCCCTTGGGCTCCGCCTTCTGCGCGACCGCCTTTTTCGCGGTCGGCTTCTTGCCGGCAGCTTTCCTGGGCTTCGGCGTGTCGTCCGGTTCTTCCTTCTTCGGCTTGACCGGCGCCTCGTCGGCGAGCGACTCGAGCTTCAGCCCGGTTTCGCCGGTCTCTTTCTTGTCGACGGTGACACGCACGGTGCCGCCCTTCTTGAGCTTGCCGAACAGCACCTCGTCGGCCAGCGGCTTCTTGATGTGCTCCTGGATGACGCGGCCGAGCGGCCGTGCTCCCATGCGCTCGTCATAGCCCTTCTCGGCCAGCCAGGCGATCGCCTCCTGCGACAGGTCGAAGGTGACGCCACGCTCGGAGAGCTGGGCCTCGAGCTGCATGACGAACTTCTGCACCACCTGGTGGATGACCGGCACCGGCAGCGAGCCGAACGGGATGATCGCATCGAGACGGTTGCGGAACTCCGGCGTGAACAGCCGGTTGATCGCTTCGACATCGTCGCCTTCGCGCTTGGTCGAGCCGAAACCGATCGCCGCGCGCTGCGCATCCGAGGCGCCCGCATTGGTGGTCATGATCAGGATGACATTGCGGAAGTCGATCTGCTTGCCGTTGTGGTCGGTCAGCTTGCCATGGTCCATGACCTGCAACAGGATGTTGAACAGATCCGGATGCGCCTTCTCGACCTCGTCCAGCAACAGCACGCAATGCGGATGCTGGTCGACGCCGTCGGTCAACAGGCCGCCCTGGTCGAAGCCGACATACCCGGGAGGCGCGCCGATCAGCCGTGAGACTGTGTGGCGTTCCATATATTCGGACATGTCGAAGCGGATCAGCTCGACACCGAGCGAGGCCGCGAGCTGCTTTGCCACTTCGGTCTTGCCAACGCCGGTCGGTCCCGAGAACAGGTAGGAGCCAATCGGCTTCTCCGGTTCGCGCAGGCCGGCCCGCGCCAGCTTGATCGCCGAGGTCAAAGCCGTGATCGCGGTGTCCTGACCGTAGACGACGCGCTTCAGCTCGATGTCTAGACCGGCCAGCACCTTCTCGTCGTCGGCGGAAACCGTCTTCGGCGGAATGCGGGCGATGGTGGCGATCGTCGCTTCGATCTCCTTGATGCCGATGGTCTTCTTGCGCTTGGCCTCCGGCACCAGCATTTGCGAGGCGCCGGTCTCGTCGATCACGTCGATCGCCTTGTCCGGCAGCTTGCGGTCGTTGATGTAGCGCGCCGACAGTTCGACCGAAGCCTTGATCGCCTCAGCCGTGTAGCGAACCTTGTGGAACTCCTCGAAATACGGCTTGAGACCCTTCATGATCTCGATGGCGTCCTCGATGGTCGGTTCGTTGACGTCGATCTTCTGGAAGCGCCGCACCAAGGCGCGGTCCTTCTCGAAGAACTGGCGGAACTCCTTGTAGGTGGTTGAGCCGATGCAGCGGATCGTTCCGGACGACAGCGCCGGCTTCAACAGGTTCGACGCATCCATGGCGCCGCCAGACGTCGCTCCTGCCCCGATCACGGTGTGGATCTCGTCGATGAACAGAACCGCGCCCGGATAATCCTCGAGCTCCTTGACGACCTGCTTCAGCCGCTCCTCGAAATCACCGCGATAGCGGGTGCCGGCCAGCAATGTTCCCATGTCGAGCGCGAAGATGGTGGCGTTGTGCAGCACTTCCGGCACGTCGCCCTCGACGATGCGCTTGGCGAGGCCCTCGGCGATCGCCGTCTTGCCGACGCCGGGGTCGCCGACATAGAGCGGATTGTTCTTGGAGCGGCGGCACAGCACCTGGATGGTGCGGTTGATCTCGGACTCGCGGCCGATCAGCGGATCGATCTTGCCGGCCTTGGCCTTGTTGTTCAGATTGACGCAATAGGCGGTCAGCGCGTCCTGCTGCTGCTTTTTCTTGCCGCCGTCCTCTTGCGGCTCGGCGCCGCTCTGGCCCTGCTCGTCATCGGCGCCGCGCGGCGACCGCGTCTCGGATGCGCCGGGCCGCTTGGCGATGCCATGCGAGATGTAGTTGACCGCGTCGTAGCGGGTCATCTGCTGCTCTTGCAGGAAATAGGCGGCATGGCTCTCGCGCTCGGCGAAGATGGCAACGAGCACGTTGGCGCCGGAGACTTCCTCGCGGCCGGACGACTGCACATGGATCACCGCACGCTGGATGACGCGCTGGAAACCGGCCGTCGGTTTGGAATCCTCGTCATAGCCGGTAACGAGATTGTCGAGCTCGGTGTCGATGTAGGTGAGAACCGTATGCTTCAACTCGTCAAGATCGACGTTGCAGGCGCGCATGACCGCGGCCGCCTCGGTGTCGTCGATGAGCGCGAGCAGCAAGTGTTCAAGGGTTGCGTATTCGTGGTGCCGCTCATTGGCGAGCGTCAGCGCCTGGTGAAGCGCCTTTTCCAGGCCTTGGGAGAAAGCCGGCATGTTACCTCACTTCTTCTCCATCACGCATTGCAGCGGATGCTGATTCTGTCGGGCGAAATCCATGACCTGAGACACTTTGGTCTCGGCCACCTCGAATGTATAGACCCCGCACTCGCCCACTCCATGATTGTGAACATGAAGCATGATGCGTGTGGCGGCTTCACGGTCCTTCTGGAAAAAGCGCTCCAGCACGTGAACCACGAATTCCATGGGTGTGTAGTCGTCGTTGAGAATGAGGACCCGATAAAGGCTAGGCTTCTTGGTCTTGGTTTTAGTGCGCGTGATGACGGCCGTGCCGCGACCGGTCTCGTTGCCGTCGCTGCCGTTTTGCATCCGCACCACATCTGTTGTGGCAGTCAAACCTGTCGTCACGTAACCCTGCCTTTTCGAATCCCCATATGAGTTCGACATGTAGGTCTTCGATGAACGATTTTAAGCCCTTCTGTTTAGCTGACAATATGGCTAGGTGGCCAAACTTGACCGATTTTTCGAAATCGTGAAGGCAGCAGAGCCCCTGATTTCAAATTGAGGGCATCGCATCGAAAGTACGCTAGTCAACGGCAAGGGAAAACGAAGCCTGAACTCTGTCATGCTGCCCACTGCTTCGGTCGATAGGTTGAGCGGTTTTCCGACCCGTCGCTTTGGCGGCACGATCCGATAGGCGTGGAGCACTTACGATTTATCGTAGATGCGTCAGCTAACGAAACAACATGCATCTGAATAACGAACCTGGAGTCGCATGATCCCTTCAGACGCGCTTTAGGTGCCAGCGAGTCTGTTTAGGCCGGACACACTTAGGATTTCCATCTTCCAACACGAGCGAGAACAGCGACAGGCAAGGTGCCGACGAGGACTATGGCAAGTGCCGCGATCGAGGCTTCCTCGTAGGTCCCGCGCGCCGCCTCGCCGTAGAGATGCGTCGCCAGGGTCTCGAAATTAAGCGGCCTCAACAGAAGCGTCGCCGGCAACTCCTTCATGCAATCGACAAACACGAGCAAGCCCGCAGCGACGAGCGACGGTTTCGAAAGCGGCAGAAGAATATGCCGGAATGTGCCAGTCACATTCTGGCCGAGGCTGCGCGCGGCGTGATCGAACGAGCGCGGAATGCGGCTGAAGCCCGCCTCGACCGAACCGACCGCAATCGCCAGGAAGCGTGCGACATAGGCGTAGCCGAGCGCTGCTCCTGACCCGATCAGCAGCAGGCCGGTTGGCGCGCCCAGCCATGCTAGCGCGGTTCGGTCGATCATCTGATCGAGGGCCGCGACGGGCAACAATATTCCGATGGCCACCACGGTGCCAGGCATCGCATAGCCGACCGTGGAAACCCTCTGCAAAGCCGCCGTGACGCGGCCGGGAAGCGAGCGCGCCGTATAGGCGATGATCACGCCGAAGAGCAGGATTGCGAGCGTGGCCATGGCCGACAGGGTGACGGTGTTGAGCGTTTCCGACAAGAGCCGGGGCGACAGCCCTGCGAAACGGACGCGCTTCCACGCCTCGACGACAAGATAGCTCGCCGGGGCGATGAACCCGATGAACACCGGCAGAAGGCCGAGCGCAAAAACCACCAGACCCGAAACGGTGCCGAGACGATGCGGTGTGAAACTCCGCGCCTTTTGTGCGCTCGACCAATAACGCTGACGACGGCGCGCCCAACGCTCGATGGTGACGAGCGCGACCACCAATGACAGCATGGCGAGCGCAATCTGCGCCGCGCCCGGCAGGTCGGACCGCGTCACCCATGTCGTGTAGACCGAGACCGTCAGTGTCTTCACGCCCAGGAACTCCGAGGCACCGATGTCGTTCAGCGCCTCCATCAGCGCGAGGCTGACGCCGACGGCGATCGCCGGACGTGCCAGCGGCAGCGCAACGCGCCAGAAGACGCCGCCTTTGCCACTTCCAAGCGTGCGCGACACCTCGACTAGATTGGCCGCCTGGGTGACAAACATCGCCCGCGTCGTCAGGTACACATAGGGATAGAGCACGAAGCCGAGCAGCACGATGCAGCCGGCCATCGACCGGATGTCGGGAAGGCGGAATTCGTGTGGGCTGGTGAAGCCAAGTGCCACTCTGAGCGCACCCTGGACCAAGCCGATCGGATGGAGAAGATCGAGATAGACGTAGGCGATTATGTAGGTCGGCACCGCGAGCGGGAGGAGCAGCGCCCATTCGAGAAACCTGCGGCCGGGAAAGTCATAGGCGGTGACAAGCCAGGCCGTCGAGGTGCCAAGAAGCGTGACGAGGACACCGACGCCGATGAGTAGCGCCGTGGTCTGCTGGAAGGCCTGTGGCAGCACATAGGCGAGGAGATGCGGCCAGAGCCCGCTCGATCCCCGCAGCGCCTGCCAGATAAGGGCGAGAACCGGAGTCGCCACCAGCACAGCGACAAGCACGGTCGCCATGAACCACAGTCGCCCGGACCAGTACCGGGCGACCTTCACAGTGGAGGCTCTTCGCAGGTCGACATCCGACATCGGGAGATCACCGGGCGCAGCACTGCCCGCGCCCGGATCGCCCATCAGTTGTCGAAGCCGACCTTCTCGGCCAGTTCGCTTGCCTGCTTGCGATGCTTGACGATTTCCGTCATCGGCACTGGATCGACTTTCAACGCGCCGAACGAGGCGATGATCGGGTCGATCGGAGCGCCGGCCTTGACCGGGTATTCGAAATTTGCCTTGGCATAGAGTGTCTGGGCGTCGTCGGAAACCAGATATTCCAGCAGCTTGACCGCCTCACCCTTGTTCGGCGCATGCTTTGCGACGGCCGCGCCGCTGACGTTGACCTGCGTGCCGCCATCCTTGAACGTTGTCAGGACGACCTTGATCGCGTCGCCCCAGGCGACCTGCTCCTCACCGCCCTTGCCGGAGCGCATCAGTCCGACGTAGTAGGAATTGGCGATGCCTATCTGGCAAATGCCGCCGAGGATGTCCTTGGCCACATCGCGGTCGCCGCCGCCCGCCTTGCGGGCGAGATTCCCCTTGACGGCGGCAAGCCATGCTTCCGTCGCCTCGGCGCCGTTATGTGCGATGTAATCGGCAAAAAGAGCGGTGTTGTAGGGATGCTGGCCGGACCGGATGCAGACCTTGCCCTTCCATTTTGGATCGGACAGGTCCTCGTAGTTGAACGCGGCAAGATCGAGATCCTTGGCCGCGTAGAGTACGCGGGCCCGCATCGACAGAGCAAACCAGTTGTTGGCCGGGTCACGCAGGTTCTCCGGGACCGCGGCTTTCAGAACATCGGACTCGACCGGCTGCGTCAGGCCTTTTTCGGCCAGGTCAGCTAGGTTGCCGACATCGACCGTCATGAGAATATCGGCAGGTGAGCTTTCCCCTTCCGAGGCCACACGCTCCGCCAGACCATCTTTCATGAAGACTGTATTGACCTTGACGCCGCTCGAGGCGGTGAAGGCGTCAAGCAGCGGCTGGATCAGCCCAGGCTCACGCGTGGTGTAGATGTTCAGTTCGGCCGCCATGGCGCTGGCCCCGCCAGCGAGGGCGAAGACGCCGCCCACCAGGGCGAGTCGCAATGTGGAAAGGCTCTTCATGAAGCGGTCCTCCATTAATTGATTGGTGCGGCCGGCATTGGTTGACAGCCCGGGAATTGCTCGATCATATGTGAGTAATTTAGTCAAGTTACTTTGCGACCAAAGCGCTTGCGACTTATGCCGCAGCGAATATCAGGACGCCGCCTGGATCTATGGTCAGATGGATCGGCTCACCCGGCTTTACATCGATCCGGCTGGTGGTGCGCAAGCGCAAGAGGTCAGCAACGCCCTCGATCCTGACCAGCAATTGTTCGATCTCACCCAGAAAAGAGCGGTTGACGACAAGCGCCGGCAGACCTTCGTCGGAACCTGAAAGGCAGACAGCCTGCGGGCGGATGCAGGCAAACGCCTTGCCGCCTTCCGGAAGATCGAGCCGGGCTGGAAAGGTGCCCAGCACCGTTTCGACCCGGCCATCGCGGTAGATGCCCTCTACCCTGTTGCACGGGCACAAGAATTCGGCGGCGTAGAGTGAGTTGGGATGATCATAGATATCGTAGCCCGTCCCGACCTGCACAACCCGCCCCTCCTGCATCAGCACAACCCGGTCACCGACGGAAAGGGCCTCCTCCGGGTCGTGCGTGACGAGGATCGCCGTCGTCCCCAAGGCTCTCAACGTTGAAGTGGTCTCCTCGCGCACCCGCTCCCGCAGGCCACGATCAAGGTTCGAGAAAGGCTCGTCCATCAGCAGGATGACGGGTTTTGGGGCAAGCGCCCGCGCCAGTGCGACTCGCTGCTGCTCGCCACCTGAAAGCGTGTGTGGGTAACGGCCGGAAAGCGCCTGGATGCCGATTCGGGCGATCACCTCGGCCGCACGGGCGCTCGCCTCGCGCCGCGACAGCCGCTTGAGGCCGAAGGCCACGTTCTCCTCGACGGTCAGGTGCGGGAACAGGGCATAATCCTGGAACATGAATCCGATGTTGCGGTCTTCGGGCTCGACAAAGCTGTTCGCGCCCGCGATCTCAATGCCATTGAGCAGAATTCTTCCGCTGTCCGCAGTATCGACGCCTGCAATGATCCGCAAAAGCGAGGATTTGCCGCAACCGGACTGGCCGACCAGGCAGACGATCTCTCCAGGCGCAATCGACAGCGAAACGTCATCCAGCGCCTGGGTGTCGCCGAAGCATCGGCTGATGTGTTCCAGCGTTAGCGGAGCGCCGGCATCATTTATCGACCCATGCATCATTCGCCCTCCGACACGCTGGCTCATAGCTGTTTAGATCAGCGTCGATCGGCTGGAAACTTAATTGCCATGAAAAAACCCGGCCGCACGTTCGCGACCGGGTCCGTCTTGCTGGCCCAAGGGCCGTGTTCACATCTTGTAGCGAGATTATTTCGCCTTTGCGACGATCGATTCGAACGGCTTGTAGGCTTCCTTGGCGAGTTCGGCATAGAGGTCACCGATCTTGGTGGCTTCGGTGACGAAGGCTTCGTACGACTGCCTGGCAAAATCGGACTGGATCTCGATCGCCTTCTCCAGCGACTTGGCCGACAAAAGTTTCTCGGCTGCTGCGCTGCCGGCCTCGAAGCTTTTCTTGGTGTACTCGCCCGCCTCGGTGGCGAGGGCCTGCGCGCCCTTGGAAAGGGATGCGAAGCTCTTCAAGCCGCTATCCGCAAACTCCTTCCCGTATTTGCTGAAATCTTCATAGGTCTGGGTCATTCACGCAATCCCTTGCCAGTTGTCCTTGAGCGGTGGACGCGGCCTTTTCTCGGGGCCGCGTTGTGCAATGCAAGTAATATATTGTGCACTGCACAAAAGTCAAGGTTTCACCGACTCTGGGTTTCACCAAGTGCCATCCGGCCAGCAGATCGGCGCAACCGTCGGGAAATGGCTAAGATTCGAATAAAGAAAAGCTCAAGCTCGAAGAAAATGGTGAACGCCGCGGTTACCATAAACGGATTGGTAACGCCGGCCGCGATAGCTTGGCTTGAAGTGAGGCAGGACCCCTTTGCCGCCTCCACCGCAACAAAAATTCAAAGGAACCATCGGTGCGTCAGGCGTTGTCGGGCATTCTCTCCAAATCCGCGTCCTCCTTGAAAACGATCATGATCCTCGCTTTGGCGATGACATTCGTCGTTGCCGGAGCTGCTTCGTCCATGGCGGCGAGGTCGGCGGCCATCGTCATCGACGCCAAGACCGGCAAGGTGCTTTACTCTTCGAATGCCGATGGCCGACGCTATCCCGCCTCGCTCACCAAAATGATGACGCTTTACCTGGCCTTCGAGGCCATGGCGAACGGCAAGATCGGCAAGAACTCCCGGGTCGTCTTCTCGGCCAATGCCGCTGCCGAACCGCCGACCAAACTCGGCGTCAAACGGGGCGGCGCGATCACGGTCGAGACCGCGATCCTGTCGATGGTGACCAAGTCGGCAAACGACTCGGCAACCGCAATCGGCGAACTTCTCGGCGGCAATGAAGCCAATTTCGCCCACATGATGACGGCCAAGGCGCGGGCCCTGGGCATGAAGGGGACTGTTTTCCGCAACGCCCACGGCTTGCCAAATCCCGGTCAGTTCACCACCGCGCGCGACATGGCGGTGCTCGGCATCGCGCTGCGGGAGCATTTTCCCCAGTATTACAGCTATTTCTCGCAGCGTTCCTTTCTCTACGGCCGCAGGCGCATCAACGGCCACAACCGCCTGCTTGGACGCATCAAGGGCGTCGATGGCATCAAGACTGGTTACACCCGCGCCTCCGGCTACAATCTCGTTTCCTCGGTCGACGACGGCGATCGCCGCATCGTCGCGGTGGTCATAGGCGGGAAATCCGGCGGCAGCCGCGACAACCAGATGGCCGCATTGATCAAAACCTACCTGCCGAAGGCGTCGTCGCGCGGCAGCGGCATGCTGATCGCCAAGGCCAGTGGTGGCAACCCGATCACCGCGCTGGCGAAAGTATTCCTGCCCAAGCGCGACGCGCCGACGCCGGACAGCAGGCCGGACGACGATGCGGCGTACAACGAGGCCCCGGACGGCGATGCCATTGCCTCCCTGGTGGAGGAAACCGAGCCCGTCGTTGAAGAAGCCACCCCCGTCGTTGAGACCAGGCCCGTCTCCCAGACCAGGAAGGTCGAAACAGTGGCCGCCGCTACGGCGGACGATGTGGCGACCGCACGGGTCGCAGCAGCCTATGGCGAACCGGCAACGGTCGATCCCGTCAACACGGCATCGGTGCCGTCCGGCTGGGCAGTCCAGGTCGCCTCTTCGCCAAAACAGTCCGAAGCCCAGGCTCTCCTGGACGAGACGAGCAAACAGGCGCCTTCGGTCCTGGCCGATGCTGTGGGCTTCACCGTCGCCTTCGAGAAGGGCGGCGTCACCTACTATCGCGCCCGGTTCGGCTTTGGCTCGAAGACTGCCGCCTCGAAAGCCTGCAACGCCCTGAAGAAAAAGAAAATCGAGTGCTACGCCGTCCACCAGTAGGCGGCGTCGAAACATCTCCCGGAAGAATTCTGCGTCGAAGGAGACTAGTTGTGATTGGAGAGCAAGACGTCCTTGGCTTCGTTGATCCGCGCCGCCAGAAACGAAGTGCCGCCGAGATCGGGGTGCAGGCGCTGCATCAGGCGGCGGTGCGCCTTGCGGACATCCGCCGCGGCGGCCCCCGCTTCAAGACCAAGGATCTTGTAGGCCTCCTCCTTAGTCATGGCGCCCGAACCTGGCGAAACACCCAGCCCGTCGCCACCATTCGCCTCCGCGTCTTTGCGCCAGATGGGAAATCTGCCGTCAAGATACGTCTCTAGCAGCTGGCGGCTCTCCGGGTCGCCGGGGAGTTCGCGATAAAGCTGCTGCAATTCCGCAAGGCTCATCGTGCCTAGCATCTTGCCTTCATGGCGGCCGGCGAGCACGAGCCCCTCCAGATTGCCGGTATCGTGATCAAGCTCCATTTCGAGGGCCGCGGTGCGCACCGTCGAATACTTGCCCGGCTCCAGTTTCGCCGTCGGCCGCTTCATCCGCATCGAGCCATACCAGGCGAGCGCCGTCGACAGGATCAAGCCGCCGATGCCTGCGCGTCCAACCAGAAGCGCGGCGACGCCGATCAGCGCCAGCAGGACAGGCCCAAGCGTCCTCATCCAGCTTGCGAGTTTCGCGGGGTCGGAGCGCAGAAACACCATGGCCACGCCGAGCAGCACCAAAAGCAACGCCACGAATGCGATAGTCGCGCCCATCATTTCCTGCCGCTCCGCAGATGCTCGATCAGCAGCCGGTCTTCCGGCCTGCCCCTGGCCTCCAGAGCCTTCAGCCCGCCCGTCGCAAACACCGCAACCGCCGATAGCAGGCTGGCCAAGGTTGCGGCGGCCCGCCGATCAAATCGGAACCAGGCGCCTTTGGACAGCCGCGCAATATCCTTGAACGCCTTTTCCGCGCCAGCATCATGGCCCTCCTGAAAGACGAAGACAGGAACGCCGTGCAGGCCGAGGCTGCCGGCCTTTTCCGCCAGATCGTCGATATTTTCCTCCATCGCGTCGCCGATATAGACCAGGGCGTTGACCTTGGCCGCCGCCGTCTGTTTCAGCGCATGGGCGAGCACCTTGCCGATCTGGGTGTGGCCGCTGCGGCATTCGATCCGCGTCATCAGCTGCTTCAGCGCGTTCGTATCGGTGACGAATGCGGATGAGCGGCACTCGCCAAAACCGCGAAAATAGACCAGTTGGACCTTGAGCGCCCCGGCCTTGCCGACGGCGTCGAACATCTCGCCCTGCAGCGCACAGGCGAGATCCCAGGTCGGCTGGCGGCTCATGGTCGCGTCGAGGGAAAGGATCAGCCTGCCAGTACCGGTCGCGGACGCAGCCAGCGTCCTTGCCTGACGGATAAACGCGTCGATCTCGCCGGTGCTCGATTGGGATTCGACCGGCGCAGGATTGGCCTTTGCGGGCACGGGCTGCTTCTTGTCGCTCATGACATTCAAGATGTGGCGTTGTCGCACAGCTTGCAAGCCCAGCATGAGGCTATCTGGAGGGCCGGCGATCACCGCAGCTTTGAATTTTGGGGCCTTCCTAGAGAAGGCCGAGATCGGCAAGCTCGCGCCTGAGTTTCGGCGGCATTTCGACCAATCCCGCTTTGCCCTTGGAGAGATCGGCCGGTGCGTCCGACGGTTTCAAATAGCGCCAGCCTTGAAAGGCGCGGCGCGGCTGCCATTCAGTCGGCACGACCGCGGGATCGAGGATCAGGTGACAGCGGCCGATACCCTCGTCATCGGTGAAAGGACGGATTTCGGTGATCAACTGGCGGCACTGCACGTTGCCCTTGATTACCCAGTAGAGGGAACCGCCATCGGTGACCTCGGCGCTGCGCGTCGGCGTCATGCGGGTGGTGTGGTAGTGCTCGACCGGTTCACCGGCGCGCCGCCGTTCGTCGAGGCGGAACGCGATCCACTCTTCGAGATCTTCGACGCTGTCGCAGCCAACGCAGAGCTTTATGAGATTGAGGGACATGGATCAAGGTTTAGTCCGGCGCGCGAAGGCGTCAACTGGCCCAATCGACTTTCTCCACAGTGCCGACTTTCTCCACAGTGCCGCTGTTCTCCACGGCGCCAATCCACAGTGCAAGGTTTGGCTCAGCATTCCACGATATTGACGGCCAGTCCGCCGAGGCTGGTTTCCTTGTATTTCTCGTTCATGTCGAGGCCGGTCTGGCGCATGGTCTCGATCGCGGCATCGAGCGGCACGAAATGAACGCCGTCGCCCTTGATGGCCAGCGACGCGGCAGTCACCGCCTTGACGGCGCCGAGCGCGTTGCGCTCGATGCAAGGCACCTGCACCAGCCCGCCGACCGGATCGCAGGTCATGCCGAGATGATGCTCAAGCGCGATCTCGGCGGCGTTCTCGACCTGCTCAGGCGTGCCGCCCATCACGGCGCACAGCCCCGCTGCCGCCATCGCCGAGGCCGAACCGACCTCGCCCTGGCAGCCGACCTCGGCGCCCGAGATCGAAGCGTTGGTCTTGATGATGCCGCCGACCGCTGCTGCGGTCAGCAGGAAATCGCGGATGCTCGGCTGGTCGGCCTCGGGATGGAAATGCAGCCAGTAGCGCAGCACCGCCGGCAGCGTGCCTGCAGCACCATTGGTCGGCGCGGTGACGACGCGCCCGCCGGCGGCATTCTCCTCGTTCACCGCCATGGCATAGATCGACAGCCAGTCGTTGGCGAGCAGCGGATTGGGCCGGTTCTGCCGCCACTGCTCCTGCAGCTTGTCATGCAATTGTCGCGCGCGTCGGCGCACCTTCAGGCCGCCCGGCATGATGCCGTCCTGCGACAGGCCGCGCTCGATGCAGCTCTTCATCGCGCTCCAGATGCCGTCGAGGCCGGCGTCGAGCTCTTCGCGCGACATCTGCGTCTCTTCGTTGACGCGCTTCATGTCGGCGATGGAAAGACCGCTTTTCGCGGCCATCGACAGCATCTCGACAGCGTTCTTGAAGGGGTATGGAACGTTTTTGCCTTCCGTCGTCACCGAGCCCTTCGCCTTCATCCGCTGCAGCTCTTCTTCGGAAACCACGAAGCCGCCGCCGATCGAATAGTAGATGCGCTTGAGCAGCAGGCGGTCGTCGGCATCATAGGCAGAGAAAGCCATGCCGTTGGCGTGGCCGGAAAGCGGCGTCTTGCGATCCAGCACCAGATCCGTCGCCGGGTCGAAGCGATAGGACGGATGGCCGGGCGGCGAAATCCGCTTCTCGGCGGCGATGCGGTCGACGATGCCGTCCGCCTGATCGGGGTCTACCGTCTGCGGCGTCTGGCCGGCAAGCCCGAGCACGACGGCGCGATCTGAACCATGGCCGATGCCGGTATAGGCAAGCGAGCCGTGCAGGCTGGCGGCGATGCGGTCGACCTTGGCGCCGACCGGGCGTGGCCAGTCATCTCCCGCGACCTCGTCGAGAAAACGCCGCGCAGCCGTCATCGGTCCCATCGTGTGCGAACTCGATGGTCCAATGCCGATCTTGAACAGGTCGAAAACCGAAAGGAACACGCGCCGCTCTCTCCTGTTGGAATCTATATATAGGAATTCCTGTGATGTTTCCGCTCTTTCGAAGATTGCGGCGCTGCACCTGCCGACCTTGTTTGCTCCGGCAGCGACATCGTTGCGTTCCGCCATCGAAGCGCCGCCACCGCTTGTGGTAAGAGGGTTGCATGGGCGATTCCTTCCATTTGTCGACGGCAGACCTCGTTGCGCTTGCCTTCTTCGTTTTCGTGTGGGTGCTGCATACGCTCGCCTCCGACGGAAAGCTGGTCAGGCGCATGTCGCTGACGACGGCGATGAACGTCCAGCGTCAAGCCTGGATGCGGAACATGGCCGAACGCGAGGTCCGCATTGTCGACACCGCCATCATGGCCGGCCTTCAACAGGGAACCGCCTTCTTCGCCTCCAGTTCGCTGATTGCGATCGGCGGCTGTTTTGCCCTGCTCGGCGCCTCCGATCAGGTTGTTTCGGTGCTGAGCGACCTGCCGCTCGGCGCGACGTCGTCCCGCTCCGCCTTTCAGATGAAGGTGTTCGGATTGGTGCTGATCCTTGCCTATTCCTTTTTCAAGTTCGGCTGGGCCTACCGGCTGTTCAACTATTGCTCGATTCTGATCGGTGCGGTGCCGATCCCGCACGGCGAGGCTTCACGCAACCCGGTCAGCGAGACGGCGGTATGGCGGGCGGCGCGCATGAACATGCTGGCCGGAAAACATTTCAATTCCGGCATGCGCGGCGTGTTCTTCTCGATCGGCTATCTCGGCTGGTTCGTCGACCCAAAAGTATTCGTGCTGTCGACGCTGCTGTTGCTGGCGGTTCTGGTGCGTCGCCAGTTCTTCTCGGCGGCGCGGCAAGCCGTGATTGGTCAGCCGCCCGAGCCGACACCCGGTCCGGGAAAAAGCCGATCGATGCGGCCCGACAGCCGGTAGGCGACGAGCCCGGTCCATTCGCGGACCGCCGTGCTGGTAGCTGCAGCGAAACGAAGGGATCGTCGCGAGACAGGCCGATGCCTTCCTTGCCGGAGGTGCGGATCGCCAGATTCAACGGCTGGACGAGGAGCCAGAAGACCTTGGAAAGATGTTAGAACATCCCTCACCCCTTCAGGTGGGAGACGACACTACCACCACTTTTCCGGCTGGAACGTACCCGCAGCCTGTTCGATGACATGGGCGGTCTGGCACAAGGTTTCCTCGTCAAACGGCCGGCCGATGAGCTGCAGGCCGAGCGGCAGGCCCTTGGCGTCGAGCCCTGCGGGCACGGCGATGCCCGGCAGTCCGGCCATGTTCACGGTCACCGTGAAGATGTCGTTGAGGTACATCTTGACCGGGTCGGCGGCCATGTCCTCGTCGGCGATGCCGAAGGCCGCCGACGGCGTCGCCGGCGTCAGGATGACGTCGACGCCGGCAGTGAATGCATTTTCGAAATCCCGCTTGATGAGGTTGCGCACCTTCTGCGCCTGCAGATAGTAGGCGTCGTAGTAGCCGGCGGAGAGCACATAGGTGCCGATCATGATGCGGCGCTTGACCTCGCGGCCGAAGCCGGCGGCGCGGGTCTTCTCGTACATGTCGACGATGTCCTTGCCCGGCACGCGCAACCCGTAGCGGACGCCGTCATAGCGGGCTAGGTTCGACGAGGCTTCGGCGGGCGCGACGATATAATAGGCCGGCAGCGCATATTTGGTATGCGGAAGCGAAATGTCGACGATCTCGGCGCCGGCATCTTTCAGCCAGGCAATGCCCTTCTGCCACAGCGCCTCGATCTCGTCGGGCATGCCGTCGACGCGGTATTCCCTCGGGATGCCGACCTTCATGCCCTTGATCGGCTTGCCGATCGCCGCCTCGTAATCCGGCACCGGGCGGTCGACCGAGGTGGTGTCCTTCGGATCGACCGAGGCCATGGATTTCAAGAGAATCGCGGCGTCACGCACGTCGCGGGCGATCGGACCGGCCTGGTCGAGCGACGAAGCGAAGGCGACGATGCCCCAGCGCGAGCAGCGGCCGTAGGTCGGCTTGATGCCGACCGTGCCGGTGAAGGCGGCGGGCTGGCGGATCGAGCCGCCGGTGTCGGTGGCGGCGGCGCCGGCACACAGGAACGCCGAAACGGCGGAGGCCGAGCCACCCGACGAGCCGCCCGGCACGAGCTGGGCGTTATCCAGCGTACGCGCGGTCCTGGTGCCGCCGGCCGAGACAAAACCGCCATCGCCCTGATGCGTGGTCGGCATCACCATCGTGTCGACGCGCGAACGCCGCCATGGATTGACGACCGGGCCGTAGTAGGAGCTCTCATTGGACGAGCCCATGGCGAACTCGTCCATGTTGAGCTTGCCGAGCATGACGGCGCCGTCGGCCCACAGATTGGCAGTGACGGTCGATTCGTAGTGCGGCTTGAAGCCGTCCAGCACATGGCTGCAGGCTTGGGTGTGGATGCCTTCGGTGCCGAACAGGTCCTTGACGCCGAGCGGAATGCCTTCGAGCGACCCGCCCTCGCCCTTCGCAAGCTTTGCGTCCGAGGCCCTGGCCATGTCGCGCGCCTTGTCATCGGTTACGACGACATAGGCATTGAGCGCCGGATTGGCCCGCTCGATTGCCTGGAGATAGGCTTCGGTGATCTCGGTTGCGGTGATTTCCCGGGCGCGCAGCTTGGCGCGGGCCTGCGAAATCGTCAGGTGGGTCAGGTCGCTCATCAGGCAAGGCTCTTTTCGTAAAACACCGACCACCCGGAATCGGGATAGTCCAGCACCGGGCCGCAGCGCGAAAATCCGGCGCGTTCATAGACGGTCCACGCAGCCGGATGGCGGTCGCCGGTTTCCAGCACCAGACGCTTCAGTCCTTCATTGCGCGCCAGCGCCTCGATTCGCTCGACGATCCCGGCGCCGATCTTCTGCCCGCGATGCGAAGGCCGCGTGTACATGCGCTTGACCTCGCCGACGGCGCCGTCATGGCGTTTCAGCGCGCCGCAGCCGATGGCGAGGCCGTTGTCACGAGCGATGAAGACAGTCGTGTCGTTGTCGGCCATCTGCTCGACGGTCATGTGGGAGCAGTGCTCCGGCGGCGTCAGTTCCAGCAGCGTGTCGTTGAGCTCCTTGACCAGCCCGCGCACGTCGTCCTGCAGCGGCGTTTCGATGGCGATCTCGATTGCCATCGGCCCGCTACTCCACGACCTTCGGAACGAGGAAGAAATTCTCTTCGGTCGCCGGTGCGTTGGCGACGATGTCGGCCGCCTTGCTGCCGTCGGTGACGACGTCCGGGCGCTTCTTCATCTCCATCGGAATGACCGACGTCATCGGCTCGACGCCGGCGACGTCGACCTCGTTCAACTGCTCGACAAAGCCGAGAATGGCGTTCAACTCGCCGGTCATGCGCTCGGCATCCGCCTCGCTCACCGCAATGCGGGCGAGACGCGCGACGCGCTTCACTGTCTGCAGATCAACGGGCATATTTGCTTGTGCCTCGGGAAAACCAGTCCGCGCTATAGCGGCGCGGCGCGTGCCGCGCAACATGCATCGTGCCGAGAACTCAGCCAGAAGGTCTATGGCAGGGCCACACCGTCGCAGAGGAAAAAGCTGCCGCTGTTGCCGCTCGCCTCGCTTTCGTCTTCCGCAGGTCGGACCGAAACCAGATCGATCTGCTTCGGGCTCAATTGCGTTACGGAGAGAACGTCCGGAAAGACATGTCCCGGCTCCTGACATATGGCTGTCACCGCCCAACTCGGCGATAGCGTCGCCTTGCTGATCTGAAGGAACTCGCAATCGTATTCGACGCTTTGCAGGCCACGCGCCGAGAGCACGATGTTGCCGGCGTCGATCAGCGCCTCCAGTGTGTACTTCTTGGCCTGCGTACAAAGCTCCTCGGACTGGAGATAGACGCCTTTGATGAAGTCCTCCGCGGCGGGAGCCGGGGAGGCCACAGAAAGAACAGAAATGAAAAGAAAGCCCCTCAAAACCATGTTTTCACTCCATTTTGGCGCCTTATACCTAGCGTCTTCTACAAGCTAATCGTCCCGCCGATCTCCGGCAACGCCACCTTCACGCCGGAACCCTCCAGCCCCGCGACAAACTTGTCGGCGGTCTGGTCGATGATCGGAAACGTGCCGAAGTGACTGGGAATGACCGTCTCGAACTGAAAGAAGCGCCGGCAGGCAAGGGCTGCCACCGCGCCGCCCATGGTGAAGCGGTCGCCGATCGGCACGATGCCGATCTTCGGCTCATGCAGTTCATTGATCAGCGCCATGTCGGAAAAGATGTCGGTGTCGCCCATATGGTAGAGCGTCTTGTCTTCCTGGAAATGCAGCACCAGCCCGCCGGGATTGCCGAGATAGGTGTTCTGGCCCTTGTCGCCCGGGGACGACGAGGAATGCAGCGCCTGGACGAAGGTGGTGGTGAAGCCGCCGCAATCGATCGTGCCGCCGATATTACCCGGATTGATCTTCTTGTCGCTGACACCCTTGCCGACCAGGTACATGCAGACCTCGAAATTGGCGACCAGCATGGCGCCGCTTTTCCCGAGCACTTCGAGCGCACCGCTGATGTGGTCGCTGTGGCCGTGGGTCAACAGCACATGCGTGACCCCTTCCGCCGGCTCTTCCCAGCCGCCCGTCCATGACGGATTGCCGATCAGGTAGGGATCGATGAGGATTTTCGCCTCGGCGGTTTCGACGCGAAATGCGGAATGTCCGTACCAGGTCAGTTTCATGAATGCCTTCCTCGATTTTTGCTTCGCCAAAGGATAGAACGCCGGCAGTGAAATTAAAGTCCCACAGCGTCCATTGCGGCGTATGGTTCGAGGAAAGCCGTTGAGCATCATCACCATCGAGGAGTTGCCGGCGCGGCTCGGCGGCGGCAAGACGCTGGCCGGGCTCGACCTTGGCGACAAGACGATTGGCGTGGCGGTTTCCGACCGGGGCTTTGCCTTCGCCCACCCGCGTCCCGTCATCATGCGCAGGAAATTCTCGCTGGATGCCGCAGTGCTGCTCGCCTTGCTGCAGAAAGAGAATGTCGGGGCCGTGGTGCTCGGCCTGCCGGTCAACATGGACGGGTCGGAGGGCCCGCGCGCCCAGAAATCCCGCGCCTTCGCCCGTAACATGGCTGGTGTGACCGACCTGCCCTTCGTCTTGTGGGACGAGCGGCTGTCGACGGTGGCGGCCGAGCGGACGCTGATCGAGATGGATTTTTCGCGCCGCAAACGCGCCGGCAAGATCGATTCGGCCGCGGCGGCCTTCATTCTGCAGGGCGCGCTCGACCGGCTTCAGACGCTCGGCGTCGACGCCTGGTCGAAATAGCGGTCGCGCATTATCCTGATCCAGCCACCGATCACCCGGCGTCGGCGAAACGCCCAAAACGCCATGAGCAGCAGGCTGTCGAGGATGCAGGCCTTTGCCACCATGCCCGGAATGAGCGCCGGATCGATGCCAAGCATCTCGCCATAGAGCTGGAAGACGAGGTCATGCAATTGGCGGCTCAGCATGACGTAGCCGAAATTGATGTCGTTGAGCGACAGGAAGAACCAGCCCCAGAACAGGGCGAGCGGCGTCGCCCATAGCGCGAACAAGGTGCGCATCAGCGGTCCCTCAAGTTCGTGTCCGGCCACAAGGTCGCGTCCAGGCTGCCTGAAATGCGCGAGAGCGCCGAGTTGTGCGCCGCCGCCTTCGCCATCGAGGAGCTCAATATATGCCGCATAGCGTTCCTGCTTCCGTAGACAGGACAGTGGGCTTTGCGGCCTGCCGCTGCAATGGAAACCATTTGTTAAGGTTAACGGTCATCCACAGCGGCGGTGAGCGTTATCTCGCCTGATACCGTGGCTTGGACGTGGATTTCGCCCGCTCCCCAATAGGCCCTGGGCCAGTCATCGGAACGATCTGACACCACCAGACGCTTGATACCTCAACTTCAGCTGCTGACCTTGATGTCGTTATCCGCGCACCAGGTCTTCAACGCTTCTTCCGTGGCTTTTTGCTCGAAGTCGTACCATCGATCAACGGCGCCCCTGTGCTCTCGCAATCATCTAGCGGCGCGACAAACGACGAGAAACCTTGCCGAAGTCGCTTCAGGTGACCGGTGGGTACAGCGTGTCGATGATCATACGCGCGTCATGGCGTGAATCGAGCATGCCATAGGTGTTGCGCCACTGGCCGGCGAGGCGCGTCTCGACGAAGGCGTCGGCGATCCGCCCTGCCCCCAGCCTGCGAAGCTCCGCCGCCGCCGCCGACAGCGCCAGTTGCTCGGTGAGCAGACGCGCCGAGCCCTCATCGGTTGCCGCGACCTGCATTGCTGCCTTGAGCACACCGACGGTGCCGCGCCCGCCGGCGCCGAGATCGCGATCGATGCCGGCCAGCACCTCCTCGAACAGGCCGGGTGCACGCCCCAGCACGCGCAGCACGTCGAGCGCCATGACGTTGCCGGATCCCTCCCAGATCGCGTTGACCGGAGCTTCGCGATAGTAGCGGGCGAGCGGCGCCTCTTCGACATAGCCATTGCCGCCGAGGCACTCCATCGCCTCATAGAGCAGCGGCGGTGCGATCTTGCAGACCCAGTATTTGACGACCGGCGTCATGGCGCGCGCAAAAGCCGCCTCGCCGCGGTCGCCGGCCGCCTCGTCGAAAGAGCGCGCCAGTCGGAATGACAGCGCGGTGGCGGCGGCGACGTCGAGCGCCATGTCGGCCAGCACGCGCTGCATCAGCGGCTGCTCGATCAGATTGGTTCCAAACACCTGGCGGTGACGGGTGTGGTGGACGGCTTCGGCCAGCCCGGCTCGCATGATCGCCGACGAGGCGATCGCGCAGTCGAGCCGGGTCAGCGTCACCATATCCATGATCGTCTTGACGCCTGCCCCGGGCTCGCCGACCATCTCGCCGATAGCATTGACGAACTCGACTTCGGACGAGGCGTTGGAGCGGTTGCCAAGCTTGTCCTTCAGCCGCTGGAAGCGGAAGCCGTTGCCCGAGCCATCGCCGAGAATGCGCGGAACGAGAAAGCACGAAAGTCCTTCCGGCGCCTGTCCAAGCACCAGGAACGCATCCGACATCGGCGCCGACATGAACCATTTGTGGCCGGTCAGCCGATAGAAACTGCTGCCGGCGCGCTCGGCCCTGGTGACGTTGGCGCGGACGTCGGTGCCGCCCTGCTTCTCGGTCATGCCCATGCCGAGCGTCAGCCCGGCTTTTTCGACCGGCGGCTTCTGGCTCTGGTCGTATTTGCGTGTCGTCACCCGCGGCGCCCATTCGCGAAACAGTTTTGGGCTTGCCATCAGCGCTGCCAGCGAGGCGCTGGTCATGGTGATGGGACAGAGATGCCCGGTTTCGAGCTGCGCCGTCAGGTAGAAACGGGCGGCGCGCACCTGATGGCGGCGGCCGATCTCGGCATCGCCATTTTCCCAGACCGACGAATGCAGCCCGTTCGCGACCGACCGGCGCATCAGCGCATGATAGGCTGGATGGAACTCGACCAGATCGATGCGCCGGCCCTGGCGGTCATGGGTCCTGAGCTTCGGCGTCTCGACATTGGCAAGGCGAGCCAGTTCCTGCGCCTCCTGCGTCAGCACGAAACGGCCAAGCCCATCGATATCCTTGCGCACCGGATCGGAAAAACGCTCGGCAAGCTGGATCAGCAACGGATCGCCTCGCCAGGCGTTGCCACCTGCCAACGGCGGCGGCTGGTTCGTCACGTCGTCGGTCACACACTGTCCTTATCATCACAAGGCCACGAATCCGAAGCCATCAGCTAGATATAGCCCAAGCCGCGCAACGAGCGCGACGAAAATACCGGGGAGAAAGGCCGCAATCCAAAGCTGGTGCTTGCAGCCAAAGGTGCTCCACCCTATAGCAGCGCCTTGAGATGACCGACGCTTCGTCCCTGCCACTCTACCCTCATCGCCATCTTCTGGGCATCCGCGATCTTTCCCCCGCCGACATCGAGCTTTTGCTGGACAGGGCGGACCGGTCGGTCGCGATCTCGCGGCAGTCGGAGAAGAAGGCCTCGACGCTGCGTGGCCGCACCCAGATCAATCTGTTCTACGAAGCTTCGACACGGACGCAATCGTCGTTCGAACTGGCCGGAAAACGGCTCGGCGCCGACGTCATGAACATGTCGGTGGCCAGTTCCTCGGTGAAGAAGGGCGAGACGCTGATCGACACGGCGATGACGCTGAACGCCATGCACCCCGACATCCTGATCATCCGCCACCAGTCGGCGGGTGCCGCCGCGCTGCTGGCGCAAAAGGTCGGCTGCTCGGTGATCAATGCCGGCGACGGCGCCCATGAGCACCCGACGCAGGCGCTTCTCGACGCGCTGACCATCCGCCGCGCCAGGGGCCCGCTGTCGAAGCTGATCGTGGCGATCTGCGGCGACATCCTGCATTCGCGCGTGGCGCGTTCCAACATCATGCTGCTCAATGCGCTCGGCGCGCAGGTGCGCGTCGTGGCGCCATCGACGCTTTTGCCCGCCGGCATCGAGAAAATGGGCGTGATCGTCACCCGTTCGATGGCCGAAGGGCTCAAGGACGCGGATGTGGTGATGATGCTGCGGCTGCAGCGCGAGCGCATGGAAGGGGCCTTCGTGCCTTCGGTGCGTGAGTATTTCCACTATTTCGGCCTCGACGCCGAGAAGCTGAAGGCGGCCAAGGACGGCGCTCTGGTCATGCACCCCGGCCCGATGAACCGCGGCGTCGAGATCGCCTCGGAAATCGCCGACGGTCCGCAGAGCGTCATCCAGGAACAGGTGGAGATGGGTGTTGCCGTTCGCATGGCGGTGATGGAAGCGCTGCTCGATCCCCGCCGCAATTATGAAGGCCGCGGCGCATGAGCACAACGGTGTTCAGCCGGGTCCGCATCGTCGATCCGTCGCGCGGCATCGATGAGGTCGGCACCGTCATTGTCGAGGGCCGCAAGATCGTCGCCGCCGGCAAGGCGGCCTTGAACCAGGGCGCTCCGCAAGATGCTAATGTCATCGACTGCGACGGCAAGGCAATCATTCCCGGCCTGATCGATGCGCGCGTCTTCATCGGCGAACCGGGCGGCGAGCACCGCGAGACCATCGCTTCGGCCAGCCTGGCGGCGGCGGCCGGCGGCGTGACTTCCATCGTCATGATGCCCGACACCGACCCGGTGATCGACAATGTCGCGCTGGTCGAATTCGTGCTGCGCACCGCCAAGGACACTGCCGTCGTCAATATCTTTCCGGCGGCGGCGATCACCAAGGGGCTCGAAGGCCGCGAGATGACCGAATTCGGCCTGCTGCGCGAGGCCGGCGCGATCGCCTTCACTGACGGCCGGCACACCATATCAAGCGCACTGGTGATGCGCCGTGCGCTGACCTATGCGCGCGATTTCGGCGGCGTGATCGCGCATGAAACCCAGGACGCCGACCTCGCTTCGTCAGGCGTCATGAACGAAGGCCTCTATGCCAGCTGGCTCGGCCTTGCCGGCATTCCGCGCGAGGCCGAGTCCATTCCGCTGGAGCGCGATCTTGCGCTGGCGCGGCTGACTGGCGGCGCCTATCACGCGGCCAAGATTTCGACTGCGATGGCGGCAAACGCGGTAACGAGGGCCAAGGCCGACGGCGCCAAAGTCACAGCAGGCGTCTCGATCCACAATCTGTCGCTCAACGAGAACGATGTCGGCGAATACCGCACCTTCTTCCGGCTGACGCCGCCGCTGCGCGCCGAGGAGGACCGGCTGGCGATGATCGAGGCGGTCAAGGACGGCACGATCGACATCATCGTATCCTCGCACGACCCGCAGGACGTCGACACCAAGCGGCTGCCTTTCGCCGACGCCGCGGCCGGTGCCATCGGACTGGAAACGCTGCTCGGCGCGGCGCTGCGGCTCTACCACAATGGCGATATGACGCTGCTCAGGTTGGTTGAGACGTTGTCCACTGCGCCGGCAAGACTGTTCGGCCTGCCCGGCGGCACGCTGAAGCCGGGTGCGGTCGCCGACCTTGCGCTGGTCGATCTCGACGAGCCATGGATCGTCAGCGAAAGCGGCATCCGTTCGCGCTCGAAAAACACCTGTTTCGAAGGCGCGCGGCTGCAGGGCAAAGTCTTGCAAACGATGGTGGCGGGCCGCACAGTGTTTTCGGCCTAATGCATGTCGCGCAAAAGCATGCCCTCGGGCCTGACCCGAGGGTGCGCAGCGGTTTTGCGATAACGACATGCATAAAACAGCAACCTAAAGCGCGTCGCATCAGGCCGGTCAAACGCGACGCGCTTTAGGGCATATCCGGGGGAACAATGGCTTACGGCATCGTCTTGGCGCTGGTGTTCGGCTATCTGCTCGGCTCGATCCCGTTCGGCCTCCTGATCACCCGTGCCGCCGGCCTTGGCGACGTCCGCAACATCGGCTCCGGCAATATCGGCGCCACCAATGTGCTGCGCACCGGCAACAAGGGCCTGGCTGCCGCCACGCTGCTGCTCGACGCGCTGAAAGGCACGGCGGCGGTGCTGATCGCCGGTTACTTTGCCCCGGAGCTCGGGCTCTGGGCCGGCTTAGGCGCCTTCTTCGGCCATCTCTTCCCGGTCTGGCTCGGTTTCAAGGGCGGCAAGGGGGTCGCCACCTATCTCGGCGTGCTGATCGCTCTTGGCTGGCAGGTGGCGCTGATCTTTGCCGTCGTCTGGCTGGCCATGGCTTTCCTGTTCCGCTATTCCTCGCTGGCGGCGCTGACGGCAGCAATCGTCGTGCCGATCGCGCTCTATGTCCTCAGCACGCCCGAGATTGCCGGGCTGTTCGCGCTGATGAGCCTGATCGTCATCATAAAACACCGGGCCAACATTACCCGGCTGCTGGCCGGCACCGAGAACAAGATCGGAGCCAGGGAGTGAGCCAGCGCGCCGCCGGGACGCGGCTCAGCGACCGGCAGCGGTTGAGCTGGCTTCGTTTGATCCGCACGCCGAATGTCGGTGCGGCCACCTTTCGCGACCTGATCAACCGCTTCGGCTCGGCCGAGACGGCGCTCGAGATGCTGCCCGAGCTGATGGTTTCGGGCGGCGCCAGAAAGGCCGTCCGCATCCCGACGGTGGCCGAGGCCGAGGCGGAACTGGAGACCGCACGGCGTGCCGGCGCCCGCTTCGTCGGCATTGGCGAGGCCGACTATCCGCCGCTGATGAAAAGCATGGACCATCCGCCGCCGCTGCTCGCGGTCAAGGGCGAAGGCGCGGTGTTCCGGCTGCCGGCGGTCGCCATAGTCGGCGCCCGAAACGCCTCGCTGGCCGGCATCAAGATGGCGCGGACGCTCGCCGCCGAACTCGGCCGCGACGGCTTCGGCATCGTCTCCGGCCTGGCGCGCGGCATCGACACGGCAGCCCATCAGGGCAGCCTTGCGTCAGGCACGATCGGTGTGCTGGCCGGCGGCCTCGACCTGCCCTACCCGCCCGAGAATGCCGCATTGTGCAACGAGATTGCCGAGCGCGGCGGTGCCATCATTTCAGAGATGCCGTTCGGCTGGCAGCCGCGCGCCCAGGATTTTCCACGCCGCAACCGCCTTGTCGCCGGTGCGGCATTGGGGCTGGTCGTGGTCGAGGCGGCGCTGCGCTCCGGCTCGCTGATCAGCGCCAGGCTTGCCGGCGAGACGGGCCGGCTGGTCTTCGCCGTCCCCGGCTCGCCGCTCGATCCGCGCGCCGCCGGCGCCAACGCCTTGCTCAAGGACGGCGCCACCCTGGTCACCGAAGCAGCGGACATTACCGGTGCGATCGCGCCGCTGGTCGGCAAACTGGCGCCAAGAACGCCGCTGCTCGAAGAGCCGCCCGACTTTTCGGCAACACCGCCACCCGGCGAAGACGACCGCGCCCGCGTCATCGAAGCGCTCTGCCCAACGCCGGTGGCGATCGACGAAATCATCCGCCACACCGGCCTGCATCCCGCCCAGGTTTTCATGGTGCTGCTGGAACTCGACTTAGCCGGCCGGCTGGAGCGCCACGCCGGCGGCAATGTCTCGCTGGTGTGATCGAGACGATTCTTGAGAGAACCTGGCTCGACCGCTGGAAAACCCAAGGCGTCATGAAGCATCTCGCTTTAGACCGGGAACAGGAACGCTAACCTGTTGATTTTCAGGGAAAAAATGGTGAGCGCGCAGGGATTCGAACCCTGGACCTACTGATTAAAAGTCAGTTGCTCTACCGGCTGAGCTACGCGCTCCCGCGGGCTCAGGATGCCGCCCTCGAAATTGCGCGGAACATAGGGAGAGTGTCTCGAACGGTCAACCGGAAAAAGAGGCCTCGCGAGCCGGACTTTTCGCGGTCTGCTGACGCCTCGCAAACCGTCTCGACAAGACCGGAGTGGCTGTCTCGCACAAAAGCCGAGACGCATTACGAATCAGCAGCTTGCTATTCTTCGCGGAACAATTGCGCAACCTGCCCGTTTTTATCGCTACAAGGGACGACGCTATCAAGGAGAAGGCCATGAACAGGATCATGTCGGGCTTGCTGGCGACCGTGCTGTCAGCATCATTCGCTGTAGCGCAGATCGTGCCCGTCAACGCCCAGCCCATCTACGTGCCGCTGGGTCAGAACGTCTCGTCGGATGTCCAGACAGTTCAGGATGAACGGTGGAGGTGGAGGAACCGGGATTTCTCGCGTCGCGATTTCTCTCGCCGTGATTTCCGTCGCGATTTTTCTCGCCGCGAGTTCCGTCGCGATTTCTCCCGCCGCGATTTTTCCCGCCGCGATTTTCGTCGTTTCGCCGGTAACGACGATTTCAGGTACTATCGCGGCTATCGCGGCTATCGCTATTATCGTCCTGGCTATCGTCGCTACAACGACTACTGGTTCCCGCTGGCGGCCTTCGCTACCGGCGCGCTGATCACCGGCGCGATCATCAACAACCAGAGCCGCCGCATCTATCGCGGCGATGCCCACATGGAGTGGTGCTACAGCCGCTACAGATCTTACCGGGCCTACGACAACACGTTTAAGCCTTACTACGGCCCCCGCCGGCAGTGCATCTCGCCCTATTGATAAGCGAGGGGCAGAGTTGAATAAGCTTGCTGAAAAGCCTGCGCCGGCAACGGCGCAGGCTTTTCTTTTCGGAGCGCGAATCTACAGCGTGCTCAGTGTCCGTCGCACAGCATGGCGCCAACCCGCCAGCTTTGCGGAACGGACCGATGCATCCATGTCCGGTCGAAACCGTCGCTCCAGCGCCCAGCTCCTGGCGAATTCCCTTGTCTTCGGCCAGACGCCGGCCTTCGAGCCGGCCAGCCATGCCGCGCCGAGCGCCGTCGTCTCCAGGATGGTCGGGCGGTCGACCGGCGCATCGAGGATGTCGGCAAGCCGCTGCATCGTCCAGTCCGACGCCACCATGCCGCCATCGACCCTGAGAACGGTCTTCGCTGACGCGCTCTTCCAGTCCCTGCGCATCGCATCGAGCAGGTCGCGCGTCTGGAACGCGACGGATTCGAGTGCGGCACGGGCAAATTCCGCCGGGCCCGAATTGCGGGTCAGCCCGAAGATGGCGCCGCGCGCCTCAGCGTCCCAGTGCGGCGCGCCAAGCCCGACGAAAGCCGGCACCAGATAGACTTCCTGGGTCGGGTCGGCGCTCGCCGCCAGCACGCCGCTCTGCTCGGCCTTGCCGATCACCTTGATGCCGTCGCGCAGCCATTGCACGGCAGCACCGGCGATGAAGATCGACCCTTCCAGCGCATAGGTGGTCTTGCCGTTCAGCCTGTAGGCAATGGTCGTCAGCAGACGGTTCTTCGAGCGCACCAGATCGCTGCCGGTGTTGAGCAGCGCGAAGCAGCCGGTGCCATAGGTCGATTTCATCATGCCCTGCTCGAAACAGGCCTGGCCGATGGTCGCCGCGTGCTGGTCGCCGGCTACACCGAGGATCTTTATCTCTGCGCCGAACAGGCTTTTCTCTGTGATTCCATAGTCGTCGGCGCAATCCTTCACCTGCGGCAGCATTCTTGCCGGTATACCGAGAATGGCCAGGAGCTCGTCGTCCCATCCATTCTTTTCGATGTTGTAGACCAGCGTGCGCGAGGCGTTGGTGGCGTCGGTAGCGTGAACCTTGCCGCCGGTCAGCCGCCAGATCAGAAAGCTGTCGATGGTGCCGGCCAGCAATTCGCCGTTCTCGGCACGTTTTCTGGCGCCCTTCACCTTGTCCAGCATCCAGGCGATCTTGGTGCCGGAGAAATAGGGATCGAGCAGCAGGCCGGTCTTCCTGGTGAACTTCTTCTCCAACCCCTGCTTCTTCAATTTCTGGCACAGCGGCGCGGTGCGGCGGTCCTGCCAGACAATCGCGTTATGGATCGGCCTGCCGGTCGCCCTGTCCCAGATGACGACGGTCTCGCGCTGGTTGGTGATTCCGATGGCCGCGACATCCGACGCATCGCGGCCGGCGCTCTTCAGCGCAGCCTTCGCCGTCGCCACGACACTCGACCAGATTTCCTCCGGATCATGCTCTACCCAGCCGGAGGCCGGATAATGCTGGATAAATTCCTTCTGGCCGCTGCCTACGACCTTCATCTCACCGTCGAACAGGATCGCCCGGCTCGACGTCGTCCCCTGGTCGATTGCTAGGATAAAGCCAGTCATTCTCACTCCCTCGGCGCAAACAGGGGAGACGGCAAGATGCCGCCTCCCCCGATTGGTGCGATGCGGGCGCGAACGCCCGGACCGATGCTCAGTTGCTCCAGCTCTTGACCAGCTCGTCGTAGTTGATGGTCTGCGGCTTGTCCTTCTCCGGCTCGATCTTCAGCTGCGGCGCGAGATTGCCCTTGGCGACGGCATCGGCGTTCCACTCCTCCAGGGTCTTTTCCTCGGCGAGTTTCGGTCCGATGTCGCCCTGCACGCCGGCGCGCTCGAGGCGCTCAAGCACCTCTTCCTGCTCGGCACAGAGCGAGTCCATCGCCTCCTGCGGAGTTTTGGCACCCGACGAGGCGTCGCCGATCGCCTGCCACCAAAGCTGTGCCAGCTTCGGATAGTCAGGGACGTTCGTACCCGTCGGCGACCACTGGACGCGGGCCGGCGAGCGGTAGAACTCGATCAGGCCGCCGAGCTTCGGGGCGCGGTCCGTGAAGCTCTTGTGCTGGATCGTGCTCTCGCGGATCAGCGTCAGGCCGACATGGGCTTTCTTAACGTCGACTGTCTTCGAGGTGACGAACTGCGCGTAAAGCCAGGCTGCCTTGGCGCGGTCGTCAGGCGTCGACTTGAGCAGCGTCCAGGAACCCACGTCCTGGTAGCCGAGCTTCATGCCGTCCTTCCAGTACACGCCATGCGGCGACGGAGCGAAGCGCCATTTCGGCGTACCGTCCTCGTTCACGACGGGAAGGCCGTCCTCCACCATGTTGGCGGTGAAGGCCGTGTACATGAACATCTGCTGGGCAATTTCGCCCTGCGCCGGAACCGGTCCGGATTCCGAGAAGGTCATGCCCTGGGCCGCGGCCGGAGCGTAAGCCTTCATCCAGTCGAGATATTTCTGGATGGCATAGACCGACGCCGGACCGTTGGTGTCGCCGCCGCGAGCCACGCAGGAGCCGACGGGCCGCGACTTCTCGTCGACCTTAATGCCCCATTCGTCAACCGGAAGACCATTCGGCAGCCCCTTGTCACCATTGCCGGCCATCGAAAGCCAGGCATCGGTGAAGCGCCAGCCGAGCGACGGGTCCTTCTTGCCGTAGTCCATATGGCCGTAGACCTTCTTGCCGTCGATCTCGCGGCCGGTGAAGAAGGCGGCGATGTCCTCATAGGCCGACCAGTTGACGGGAACGCCGAGGTCGTAGCCGTACTTCGCCTTGAAGTCCGCCTTGTTCTTCTCGTCGTTGAACCAGTCGTAGCGGAACCAGTAGAGGTTGGCGAACTGCTGGTCGGGCAGTTGGTAAAGGTCGCCGTCCGGAGCCGTCGTGAACTTGGTGCCGATGAAGTCGGCGAGGTCGAGGTTCGGGTTGGTGACGTCCTTGCCCTCGTTCGCCATCCAGTCGGTCAGGCTGCGTGCCTGCTGGTAGCGCCAATGGGTGCCGATCAGGTCGGAGTCGTTGACATAGGCGTCGTAGATGTTTTCGCCCGACTGCATTTGCGTCTGCAGCTTTTCGACAACATCGCCTTCGCCGATCAGATCATGGGTGACTTTGATGCCGGTGATGTCGGCGAACGCCTTGGCCAGCGTCGTCGATTCATAAGAGTGCGTCGTGATGGTTTCCGAGACGACCTTGATGTCCATGCCCGCAAAGGGTTTTGCAGCATCGATGAACCACTGCATCTCGGCTTCCTGGGCGGCGCGGTCGAGCGTCGACATGTCCTTGATCTCGGCGTCGAGAAACGCCTTGGCTTCGTCCATTCCAGCATAGGCCTGGCCGGCTCCGAGGAGCAGGACCAGAGCAGTCGTTGACGTCAGAAATTGCCTTCGCATGTGTTTCCTCCACTGTTCAGTTCTAAGTGCTATCTGGAGCAGCCCCGGGCACGCTCCAACAGTTTCCCCCTCTATACGTAGCGGAACACGCCGATGGCGTAGACCACGGAGAGAGCGAGAGCCCACCACAGGTTGGGTCCGACAAGACCCAGCCAAGCGAGATGGATAAAGGCGCTGCCAAGCAGCGATAGGAAGAGACGGTCGCCGCGCGTCGTCTCGAAGCGCAAGACGCCGATGCGCGGATTGCCGCCAGGCGAGGCGTATTCCCAGACCGCCATGCCGCAGAGCAGCAGGAAGATGGTGCCGAAGAAGGCGGCGGTCGGCCAGGTCCAGGCCATCCAGGAGAAGCTCATGATCACACCCTCCCCAGGGCAAAGCCCTTCGCGATATAATTTCGCACGAACCAGATGACGAGCGCACCCGGTATGATGGTGAGCACGCCGGCTGCGGCCAGCACGCCCCAGTCGAGGCCCGAGGCCGAAACCGTCCGCGTCATGATCGCGGCTATCGGTTTTGCCGCGGTCGTGGTCAGCGTCCGCGCGATCAGCAGCTCCACCCACGAGAACATGAAGCAGAAGAAGGCCGCGACGCCAACGCCGCTCGCGATCAGCGGCATGAATATCTTCAGGAAGAAGCGCGGGAAGGAATAGCCGTCGATATAGGCGGTCTCGTCGATTTCCTTCGGCACGCCCGACATGAAGCCTTCAAGGATCCAGACCGCCAGCGGCACGTTGAACAGGCAGTGCGCCAGCGCCACGGCGATATGGGTGTCGATCAGGCCGAAAGCCGAATAGAGCTGGAAGAACGGCAGCGCGAACACCGCCGGCGGCGCCATGCGGTTGGTCAGCAGCCAGAAAAACAGGTGCTTGTCACCGAGGAAGCGGTAGCGCGAGAAGGCATAGGCTGCCGGAAGCGCCACGGCGACGGAAATCACCGTGTTCATAACCACATAGATGATCGAGTTGATGTAGCCCCTGTACCACGACGGATCATTGAAAATGACCGCGTAATTGGCAAGCGTCGGGTTTCTCGGCCAAAGCGAGAAGGCGCCGAGGATCTCCTGGTTGGTCTTGAAGCTCATATTGACCAGCCAATAGATCGGCAGCATCAGGAAGATGATGTAGATCGTCGGCACCAGCCACCAGAACCGTGACTCCTCGCCGCGTCGCCGCATCTTGCGGGCCAGCGCGGCGTTCGCCGTCTGCGCTTCCGCTGTAGCGGGGGTCTGCCGCATCAGCGTTCGTTCGTTGGCCGTGGTTTCGTCGAGGCGCGCCATCTCACCGCTCCGCATCGTAGGCTGTCATGACGGTGTAGAACACCCAGGACAGGAGCATGACAATCAGGAAATAGATGATCGACATGGCCGCCGCCTCACCGAGGTTGAACTCGCCGATGGCCAGCTTCACCAGATCGATCGACAGGAAAGTGGTGGTGTTGCCAGGCCCGCCGCCGGTCACGACGAACGGTTCGGTATAGATCATGAAACTGTCCATGAAGCGCAGCAGAACCGCGATCAGCAGCACGCGGTTCATCTTCGGCAGCTGGATGTAGCGGAAGATCGCCCAGCGCGACGCCCCGTCGATCTTGGCCGCCTGGTAATAGGCGTCGGGGATCGAGACCAATCCTGCGTAGCAGAGCAGGACGACGAGGCTCGTCCAGTGCCAGACGTCCATGACAATGACGGTGATCCAGGCGTCGAACGGGTCGTTGACATAGTTGTAGTCGAAGCCGAGCGCGCGCAGCGTATATCCGAGCAGGCCGATATCGACGCGGCCGAACACCTGCCAGATCGTGCCGACTACGTTCCACGGGATGAGCAGCGGCAGCGCCATCAGCACCAGGCAGACCGGAACGCCCCAGCCCTTCTTCGGCATGTTGAGCGCAATGAAGATGCCGAGCGGAATCTCGATGACCAGGATGATGGCCGAGAAGACCAGGTTGCGGCCCATCGCTTCCCAAAACCGGTCGGAATGCAGGATTTCCTCAAACCATTCCGAACCCGCCCAGAAGAAGACGTTGTTGCCGAAAGTGTCCTGCACCGAATAATTCACGACCGTCATCAGCGGGATGATCGCCGAGAAGGCCACCAGCAACAGCACCGGCAGCACCATGAACCAGGCCTTGTTGTTCCAGGTCCTTTCCATGCTCAGCCTCCCATCTCGACGCGCCAGGAATCGGCATAGATGTTGATGCCGGCCGGGTCGAAAGCGATCTTCGGATCGGCGGGAATGTCCTCGTCCTCGCCGATGATCGCCGCGATGTCGCGGCCTTCGAAACTGGCGCGCACCACCTTGTGGCGGCCGATATCCTCGACCTTGCGGATTGAAACCGGCATGCCGCTGGCGCCAAGCCTGACATATTCGGGGCGGATGCCGAGCTCGATCGCACCGGTGATCCCGGCCTTGGGCGCGCCCGGCAATTCGATCGTCTGGCTGCCGAGCCGCGCGCTCCTGCCTTCGACCGCGACCGGCATGACGTTCATGCCCGGCGAGCCGATGAAATAGCCGACGAATGTATGCTTGGGGCGCTCGAACAGTTCGGCTGGCGAGCCGATCTGAACGATCTCGCCCTCATACATGACGACGACGTTTTCGGCGAAGGTGAGCGCCTCGGTCTGGTCGTGCGTGACGTAGACCATGGTGAAGCCGAAGCGCCTGTGCAACTGCTTCAACTGCGAACGCAGCACCCATTTCATATGCGGGTCGATGACGGTCAGCGGCTCGTCGAACAGGATCGCGTTGACATCGGAGCGCACCAGCCCACGTCCGAGCGAGATCTTCTGCTTCTGGTCGGCGGTCAGCCCCCTCGCCTTTCTCTTGGCCATATCGGCCAACCCAGTCATTTCCAGGGTCTCGCGCACCTTCCGATCGACGTCGGGCTCCGGAACGCCGCGGTTGCGCAACGGGAAGGCCAGATTGTCGTAGACGGTCATGGTGTCGTAGATGACCGGGAACTGGAACACCTGAGCTATGTTGCGCTCCTGCGTCGACAGATTGGTGACGTCCTTGCCGTCGAACAGAAGCTCGCCGTGCGACGGATACAACAAGCCGGAAATGATGTTGAGCAGCGTGGTCTTGCCGCAGCCCGACGGCCCCAGCAGCGCATAGGCGCCGCCGTCCTCGAAGGCGTGATGCACCTCCTTCAGCGCATAGTCCTTATCCGACTTCGGATGCGGCCCGTAGGCGTGGCGGATGTGATTGCAGTCGATGCGCGCCATGTGCCCTCCTCCCTCAAGCCGCCAGCATCTGTGGCGGCGCGGCCGAGCGGCCGTTCGCGTCGAAAACCATGATGTGCCGCGGGTCGATGAACACCTCGATGATCTGGTCCGGCTCGAACACCAGAATGCCGTGCTCAAGCATGACCCAGCGGACATCGGCGAAATCGAGATGCACAAAACTTTCAGAACCAGTGATTTCGGTGACCGACACCTTGGCTCTCACCGCCACCGCCGACGGGCTCGGCCGGGCAAGAGAGAGATGGTGGGGCTGGAAGCCGATCGTGTAACTCGTATCGGCAATACCGACGAGTTCAGCCGGCACCGGGAGGCTCACCCCACCTTCAAGAAGGAAGCTCGAACCGCTCTTCTTCAGCACGATCGTGTTGAGCGGCGGATCGGCGAACGTCCTGGCCGTGACGAGGTCGTTCGGCCTGCGGAAGACGTCGATCGTCAGGCCGAACTGGGTGATGCGGCCTTCGGAAAGCGTCGCCGTGTTGCCGCCGAGCAGCAAGGCTTCGTGCGGCTCGGTCGTGGCGTAGACGAAGATGGTGCCGGTTGCCGCAAAAATCTTCGGCAATTCCGCGCGCAACTCCTCGCGCAGCTTGTAGTCGAGGTTGGCGAGCGGCTCGTCGAGCAGCACGAGGCTGGCGTTCTTGACGATGGCGCGCGCCAGCGCGGTGCGCTGCTGCTGGCCGCCGGAGAGGCTGAGCGGCGTGCGGTCGAGAAAGGGCGTCAGCTTGAGAAGGGCTGCGGCATTGCGCACCTCCTTGTCGATCTTTGCCCGCTCGGCACCGGCCACCCTCAGCGGCGAGGCGATATTCTCGTAAACGGTCATCGCCGGATAGTTGATGAACTGCTGGTAGACCATGGCGACGTTGCGCTTCTGCACCGGGATGCCGGTGACATCCTTGCCATCGAACCAGACCGAGCCGGATGTCGGCACGTCAAGGCCGGCCATCAGCCGCATCAGGCTGGTCTTGCCGGAAAGCGTCGGCCCGAGCAGGACGTTGAGCGAGCCATGCTGAAGCGTCAGCGACACGTCGCGTATGTGCTCCGCCGCGCCGACCGTCTTCGACACGTTTCTCAGTTCCAGCATGATGCCTCCTCCCAGGCTTTCTGCATGACTATTCGGCAGCCGCGACATGGCGCCGGCTTATCCCGCGCATGAATTCGTCGAGCGCTGCCGCCTGCTCGCGGCTCAGTTGCAGGCCGCGCTTGGTCCTGCGCCACAATACATCTTCGGCCGTCATCGCCCATTCATTTTGAACGAGGTAGCGTACCTCGGCCTCGTAGAGATCGGCGCCAAAGTTGCGGCCAAGGTCGGCATTCGACCTGGCGAGGCCCAGCAGCATCCTTGCGCGAGTCCCGTAAAGCCGGGTCAGGCGGCGCGCCAGACGCGCATCGAGGAACGGATAGGCCGTTTTCAGTTTCGCCACTTCGGCGTCGAAGGCGCTCGCCGGGAAATCGCCGCCCGGCAGCGGCGCGTTTGCCGTCCACGGCTTGCCGCGCTTGCCGAGAAAACCCTCGATTTTCTCGAGCATCGATTCCGACAGCCGGCGATAGGTGGTGATCTTGCCGCCGAAGGTGTTGACGATCGGCGCCGTGCCTTCGCCGCCGTCGGTCTTCAGCACATAATCGCGGGTCGCTTCCTGCGCCTTCGAGGCGCCGTCGTCATAAAGCGGGCGCACGGCGGAATAGGTCCAGACGATGTCCGAACGCTTGACCGGTTGCGCGAAATATTCGCTCGCCGCAGCACAGAGATAATCGATCTCGGCATCGCTGATCTTCACGTCGCACGGGTCGCCGGAAAAGTCCTGGTCGGTGGTGCCGATCAGCGTGAACTCTTCCTCGTAGGGGATGGCAAAGATGATGCGGCCATCCTTGTTCTGAAAGAAATAGGCGCGCGGATCGTCGAATTTCTTGCTGATGACGATATGGCTGCCCTGTACCAGCCGGACATTGTGCACGTCGTTCAACCCGACCGTAGCCGACAGCACGTGGTCGACCCATGGGCCGGCGGCGTTGACCAAAAGCCGCGCCTTGACCTCCTCGGTATCGCCGGTCTGCGTGTTTTGCAGCCTGACCGTCCAGAACTCGCCTTCACGGCGTGCGTCGACGACTTTCGTGCGGGTTCGTATCGTTGCGCCGCGATCGGCGGCGTCGCGGGCGTTCAACGCCACCAGCCGCGCATCGTTGACCCAGCCGTCGGAATATTCGAAGGCCCTGCGAAACAACGGCTTCAGCGGCTTGCCGGCTGGATCGTTTGCCATGTCCAGCGTCTTGGTCGCCGGCAGCAATTTGCGCCCGCCAATGTGGTCGTAGAGGAAAAGGCCGAGCCTGATCAGCCAGGCCGGGCGCAGGCCCTTGGCATAGGGCAGCACGAAGCGCATCGGCCAGATGATGTGCGGCGCGTTCTTCCAAAGGATCTCGCGCTCCATCAGCGCCTCGCGCACCAGGCGGAACTCATAGAACTCCAGATAGCGCAAGCCGCCATGGATCAGTTTGGTCGAGCCCGAGGACGTGCCGCTGGCCAGATCGTTCATCTCGGCAAGAAACACCGAGAAGCCGCGCCCAACCGCATCGCGGGCAATGCCGCAGCCGTTGATACCGCCACCGATGACGAAGATGTCATGGATCGGGGATGCGCTCACAAAAAGTCCTCCCGGATTTCGCATTGCAGCATTTTTAGGTTTTTACGAAACCGTGTCGGGATTATTTCGAAATAGGAACGAATGTCAAACGAAATATAGACAGCGGGAGTTGCCGCAACGGCACCATCAACGGTCCCATCTAGGAGAGCGAGGTTTCGATCAGTTGAACCTCTGCTTCCTGGCAGATCTTGCGCACCGACGGGATGTCGCAACGGTCGGTGATGAAAGTGTTGACCTGCGACAGGTGGCCGATGCGAACCGGCGCCGTCCGCTCGAACTTGGTCTGGTCGGAAACGAGGATGACATGCCGGGCATTGGCGATGATCGCCTGCGCCACCTTCACCTCGCGAAAATCGAAATCGAGCAACGCACCGTCATGGTCGATCGCCGAGGCGCCGATCACCGCGTAGTCGACTTTGAACTGCCTGATGAAATCGACCGCCGCTTCGCCGACCACACCGCCGTCGGAACCGCGCACGACGCCGCCGGCAATTACAACTTCGATGGAAGGATATATACGCATCCTGTTGGCAACATTGATATTATTGGTGATGACCATCAGGCCGGCATGATCGAGAAGCGCCTTGCTGACCGACTCCGTCGTGGTGCCGATATTGATGAACAGCGAGGCGTTGTCCGGTATCAGCCTGGCTGCGGCGCGACCGATCGCCTCCTTCTCGTCGGCGGCGATGTTGCGCCTCGCCTCATATTCCATGTTCTCGATGCCGGACGGGAACAGCGCCCCGCCATGGATACGGGAAAGCAGGCGCTGGTCGCACAGATCGTTGAGGTCCTTGCGGATGGTCTGCGGCGTCACGTTGAAATGCGTTGCCAGATCCTCGACCAGCACGCGGCCATTGTCCTTGGCCATCTGGATGATCTCGGAATGACGCGGCGACAGATACATCGGTGACCTCCCGTTTTCGTTTTCCTTGTCTATAGCGAAAAACGAAAGCGGTGAAAAGGCATAAGGGCCGGCTAACGAAAAATGCACGCGTCCAAAGACAAACCTCGACGCAACTTCGCCGACCAATTCAGGCCAGCCGGCGGGAGATTTCGGTGATGACCCCGAATGCGGTGTCGACATCCGCCGCCGTCGCCTCGAACTGGCCGACCTGAAAGCGGATCGCGACCTGCCCGTCCACCCGTGTCTGCGTCAGGTAGATGCGGCCATCGTCGTTGATCGCGTTGACCAGCCGCAGGTTGTGTTCGTCCGAATCGGTGCCGGCCGCCCGATGCCGGAACGAGAACAGCGACAGCATCGGCTCCGAGGCGATCTCGAAATCCGGTTCCCTGGCCAGCCGCTCGGCCAGCCCTTCGCTCCATGCGACATGGTTGCGGATGATGGTCCGCAGATTTTCCAGCCCGTGGGCGCGCAGCAGGAACCAGAGTTTCAGTGCGCGAAAGCGCCGCCCGAGCGGCACCGACCATTCGGAATAGTTGATGATGCCGTCGCGCCCATGCGTCTCCAGGTAATCCGGCTTGATGGCCAGCGTCCGCACCAGGTCTTCCGGCCGGCGGATGAACTGCATCGAGCAATCAAACTGCGCGCCCAGCCATTTGTGCGGGTTGAAGACGATGGAATCCGCCTGCTCCACGCCCGCCCAGAAATGCCGGTATTCCGGGCAGATCATCGCCGATCCGGCCCAGGCGGCATCGACATGCAGATAGAGCCCGTGCCGTTTCGCCACCGCGGCGACGCCGGCGATATCGTCGGTGCCGCCGGTGCTGGTGCCGCCGACGCAGGCGATGATGCCGGCCGGCAGCATGCCCGCCTGCCGGTCGGCGACGACAGCCGCTTCGAGCGCTGCGACATCCATGGCGCGGAAGCGGCCGCCAACCGGAATGCGCACGAGATTGTCCTCGCCGACGCCCGACACCCAGATCGCCCGGTCGATCGAGGTGTGGACCTGATCGGAAGAATAGACGCGCAATATCGGCTGGCCTTGCAGGCCCTTCTTGTTGCCCTGCCAGTCGAGCGCGCGCTCGCGCATGGTCAGCACGGCGGCGAGCGTCGCCGACGATGCCGAATCCTGCATGACGCCGGAAAACCCTTCCGGCAGGCCAAGCGCCTGACGCATCCAGTCGACGACGCGCGTCTCGAGTTCGGTCGCTGCCGGCGAAGTTTGCCAGAGCAT
Organism: Mesorhizobium sp. WSM4817; assembly: GCF_055811135.1. Lineage (NCBI taxonomy): Bacteria > Pseudomonadati > Pseudomonadota > Alphaproteobacteria > Hyphomicrobiales > Phyllobacteriaceae > Mesorhizobium > Mesorhizobium sp. WSM4817. Next base: position 57,685 of record NZ_JBVVQQ010000004.1, read on the forward strand.
GCATTGCGCGGCCATCACCGAGACCAGATATTCGGCCACCACCGAGACCGGTGCGGCATTGGCCGGGAAATAGGCGAAGAAGCGCGGATGCTGCCAATGCGTCATGCCGGGCAGGATTTTGCGCTCGAAGTCGGCGAAGATTGCCTGCATCGTTTCGCCATGTTCCGGCGGCGAGACTTCGATGCTTCTGGAGATTTCGCCCGGCTCGACGAGCGGCCGCACCGGCCTTTCGCGAAGTGTGCTCCTGTAGTCGGCACCCCATTCGGCCGCGCGCAGCGACCATTCCCGGAATTCGTTGCTATTCATCTTGCTCTCCGTCGCATCGGGCCCAGCGATCAAAGAGCACGAAAAACGGAGGCTTTCACTCGGGAAAGTCAGGCAGGCTCGCAAAAGCAGCCTTCAGTGCATTCGACCAGCCGTCCGAGATCGTCCGATAATATTGGTCGTCCTGGGCGATCCGCTTCTTCAGGCTGACCTTGAAGGCGTCCTTTTCGTAGAACAGCAGGTCGAGCGGCAGACCGACCGACAGGTTCGATTTCAGCGTCGAGTCGAACGACACCAGCAGCAGTTTCACCGTCTCGGCGAAACTCATCGCCTTCTCATAGGCGCGGATGATGATCGGCTTGCCGTATTTGGTCTCGCCGATCTGGAAGAACGGCGTGTCTTCGGTCGATTCGATGAAATTGCCTTCCGGATAGATCATGAACAGCCGCGGCGCGCTGCCCTTGATCTGGCCGCCGAGGATGAAGGAGGCATTGAAGTAGGAATCGGCCTTTTCGCCCGCCGGCGACGAACTGGCGATGACTTCCTTGACGGTGTCGCCGACCAGCCGCACCGTCTGGTACATCGACGGCGTTTCAAGCAGCGTGGCGTGGCGATCGGCCACCGCCTTCGTGCGTTCGTCGAGCAGGCTGACGACAGCTTGCGTCGTCGCCAGATTGCCGGCCGACATCAGCACGATGACGCGCTCGCCCGGCTGCTCCCAGACATGCATCTTCTTGAAGGTAGAGATCGAATCCATGCCGGCATTGGTGCGCGTGTCCGACATGAACACGAGCCCGCGATCGATCTTCAAGCCGACGCAATAGGTCATCGAATCCCTTTGGCAGCAAATCTTGCCGGGGATTACTGCTCCACGGTGACGGTCACCGCAAGCTGTTCTTCCGCTTGTCCCAGTCGAATTCCTGATACGGGCGTGGCATCGCGGTAATCACGGCCGGTTGCCACCTTCACATAGCGTTCGTCGGGCGAAATGCCGTTGGCGACGTCGAACGCGACCCAGCCAAGGCCCGCAACATGCGCTTCGGCCCAGGCATGGCTCGCCGCCTGCTCGACCGCCGCATCCATCATCAAATAGCCGCTGACGTAGCGGGCCGGAAACCCCATGGCCCGCGCGGCGGCGGCAAAGATGTGGCTGTGGTCCTGGCAGACGCCGGTCTTGAGCGCCAGCGCGTCCTCGGCCGGGGTCGCCGCGTTGGTGGTGCCCATCGTATAGGCCACGCGCTCGCCGATCACCGCCATCAGCCGGTGCAACCTTTCGATATCGGCCCCCTCGCCGACCGACGCCGCGAGTTCGCGAATACCGCCGCCGATCGTGGTCAACGGCGTTTCCTGGCCAAACAACCACAGCGGCGCGAAACCCTGATGCGGCCCGCTGACGCCTGATGTGTCGCGTGTCACCACCTCGCCCGATGCCTCGACGGTGATGAAATCGCGCTCGCCTTCGACGCTCAAAAGCCGCGTGTCGTTGCCGAAATGGTCGGTGAAGCGCACCTCTTCGCGCGCCCCTTCGATCTTCAGCGCCCAGGACAAGACGGTCTGTGTCGGACCGCTGACTGGAAGCAGCCGCAGCCGCTGCAACAGATAGTGCACCGGCGCATCGTAGCGGTACTCGGTCCGGTGAGTGATCTTCAGCCGCATTGCTCTCGTCCCCTGAGCATGATCTTTTCCGGAAACCGGCTTCCACTTTCCGGGATCATGCTCGTCCCCTGAGCATGATTTTTTCCGGAACCGGCTTCCACTTTCCGGGATCATGCTCAATAAAACCTGTAGTCCTGCGCGATCTCGTCGCCGAGCCTGATGTTGTCGAGGATGAAATTGGCCAGGAATTCATGCAGGCCGGCATCGAATATGTCCTTGATCGAGCCGGCGGCCAGCATCGCCTGGGTCTTGCCGGCTGTCACATGACAGGCATGGCGCTCACCATAATCGTCGCCCAGGAATCTGAGATGCTCCGTCAGGAAACGGTAGCAGAAGGTCAGCGAGCGCGGCATGCGAACGTTGAGGATCAGATAGTCGGCAATGTTGGTCGGCTTATAGTCGGCCTCGTAGACCCAGCGATAGGAGCGATGCGCCGACACCGAGCGCAGGATCGATTCCCACTGGTAATTATCGAGCGTGGAGCCGACCCACGAGATCGACGGCAACAGCACGTAGTATTTCACGTCCAGGATGCGCGCCGTGTTGTCGGCGCGTTCGACATAGGTGCCGAGCTGCGAGAAATCGAAGATCTCGTTGCGCAGCATGGTGCCGTAGAACGAGCCGCGGATCAGTGCCGTTTCGCGCTTGATCGCGTCGAGCACGCTGGGCAGGTCGCGTTCGTCGATCGGCTTGGCCAGCATGCGCTTCAGCGACATCCAGGCTTCGTTGATGCTTTCCCAGGTCTCGCGCGTCAATGCGGTGCGCACCATGCGGGCATTGTTACGGGCCGTTTCGATCGACGTCATCGTGCTCGACGGGTTGGATGTGTCGCGCAGCAGGAAATCGGCAACGTTGGCGGCGGTATAGTCCTGATATTTCTGCGTGAAGGCGGCGTCCGAACCGGCACTGAGCAGCACCGAATTCCACTCTTCGGAGGCGTTCTGGGTGCGGGTCAGCGCCATGCGCAGCCCGGCATCGACCAGCCGCGCCATGTTTTCCGCCCGCTCGATGTAGCGGTTCATCCAGTAGAGCCCGTTGGCGGTGCGGCCGAGAAGCATCTCAATCTGCCTCGATCTCGAGCGAATAGCGAATAGCGAATAGCGAATAGGGGAAAAAAGACTTCATGACTTCTGTTGCAGACTCCTGATCATCGAACGCAACATTTTTCCGATCTCCTCGGTTTGGTTAAGCAACCGACCACCCTCTTTCTCAACCACCAAGCCCACTCTCCCGGACAAGATCAGGTGCGTTTCCAATTCTTTAAGAGAACCTTGAGCAATGCGCAGAAATTGAATGAAGGCTCCCGTATTTTCTCGTCCGTGACCCTCCGCGATGTTTGCTGCGATTGACGCCGCCGAGCGCCTTATCTGAGAGGTCATTCCGTATGCTTCCTTGCTCGGGAACCCTGTCGTCACAGAATAGCAATCTACCGCCAATTCGATGGCTGCCTTCCAAACAATCAGGTCCCTGTAAGAATTGATCGCCGTCGCACACCCCCTATTCGCTATTCGCTATTCGCTATTCCCTACTCGCTACTTCCCACTCTAATCATCCAGCACCCACGTATCCTTCGTCCCGCCGCCCTGGGACGAATTGACCACCAGCGAGCCTTCCTTCAGCGCCACACGCGTCAGCCCGCCCGGCACGATCTGGATGCGATCGGATACCAGCACGTAGGGCCTGAGATCGACATGGCGCGGCGCCAGTCCCTTGTCGGTCAGGATCGGACAGGTCGACAGCGCCAGCGTCGGCTGGGCGATGTAGTTCGACGGTCTTGCCGCGAGTTTCCTGGAAAAATCCTCGCATTCCTTCTTGGTCGCCGCCGGCCCGACCAGCATGCCGTAGCCGCCGGAGCCATGCACCTCCTTCACCACCAGCTCGTCGATATGTTCGAGCACGTATTTCAGGCTGTCCGGCTCCGAGCAGCGCCAGGTCGGGATGTTGCCGAGGATCGCTTTGCGGCCGGTGTAGAATTCAACGATCTCGGGCATGTAGGAATAGATCGCCTTGTCGTCGGCGATGCCGGTTCCCGGCGCATTGGCGATGGTGATGTTGCCGGCACGGTACACATCCATGATGCCCGGCACACCCAGTGCCGAGTCCGGACGGAAGGTCAGCGGATCGAGGAAAGAATCGTCCACCCTTCGATAAAGCACGTCGATCTGCTTGTAGCCTTCGGTCGTGCGCATCGCGACGTGGCCATCGACGACGCGCAGATCCTGCCCCTCGACAAGCTGCACGCCCATCTGGTCAGCAAGGAAGGCATGTTCGAAATAGGCGGAGTTGAAGCTGCCCGGCGTCAGCACGGCAATGGTCGGCGCGCCCTTGGTGCCTTGCGGCCGCACTGCCGCCAGCGACTGGCGCAAGAGCTGCGGATAGTTTTCCACCGGCCGCACCTTGATCTGCTGGAACAGCTCGGGAAAGAGCTGCATCATCGTCTCGCGGTTCTCCAGCATGTAGGAGACGCCGGACGGCGTGCGCGCATTGTCCTCCAGCACGTAGAATTCGTTCTCGCTGATGCGAACGATATCGACGCCGATGATATGGGTGTAGACGCCGGCCGGCGGCCTCACTCCGATCATCTCCGGCAGGAATGCCTCGTTCTTGGCGATCAATTCCTTGGGGACGCGCCCGGCGCGCAAAATCTCCTGGCGGTGATAGATATCGTCGAGAAAGGCGTTCAGCGCCTGGACGCGCTGCTCGATGCCTTGCGTCAGCCGTCGCCATTCATTGCCGGAAATGATGCGCGGAACGATGTCGAAGGGGATAAGGCGCTCGGAGGCTTCCTGCTCGCCATAGACGGCAAAGGTGATGCCGGTCTTGCGAAAGACGCGTTCGGCGTCCTGCATCTTTTCGGTAAGCCTGGCCGGATCCTGCTCCTTCAGCCAGCGATCGTAAGCCGAATACGGTTTTCTCAATCCGGAGATTTCCGGAAGCATTTCGTCGAACGCTGCCAATCGCTTACTCCCTGTGAGGCCATTTCACTGGCGTCACCGGAGAAAATCAAGCGCAATCGGCGATTTGGAGGATGTTGGCGATCAGTATGTCGCGACCTGCCTAAAATTAGGGCAGCGCCGATATGGCTGGGTCAGGCTTTGCCTTGTGCCCGGGCAGGCGGCAGGCGCCGCTCAGAACGCGCGGAAGGTGACGACCGTAAACGTGTCCTTGATGCCGGGAAGACTCTGCACCTTCTCGTTGACGAAGTGGCCGATGTCTTCATCGTCGTCGACATAGAATTTGGCGAGCAGATCGTAGTCGCCGGCTGTCGAGTAGATTTCCGAGGCGATCTCGGCATCGGCCAATGCGCCGGCAACGTCATAGGACTTGCCCAGATCGCACTTTATCTGCACGAAAAATGCCTTCATTGCCCGATCCTGCTCAGCTTGCCCGCTTAGGCCGCCCTTGTGGCAGACTGCCGCCCGGCTTTCAAGCATCAGGACAGCGCTCAGGCAGAAACCGACCTGGGGGGAAGCCTTAGTGCAGCCAAACGGCGGATGTACGCGGGCGCTGAAACCGTGCATCTCTGCTGAGCACCTGAGGGCTCGATCACATCGCCGGGATATCGCCCCTGGCCCAGCCCTCGGAAATCTCCGCCGCCCGCGCCTCAAAGATACCGGCTTCGATGGCGGCACGAATGTCCTGCATCAGCTTCTGGTAGTAGGAAAGATTGTTCCAGGTCAGCAGCATCGCTCCCAGCGCCTCTTGCGAGCGGACCAGATGGTGCAGGTAGGCGCGTGAATAATCTCTGGCGGCCGGGCAGTCGCTCTCCTCGTCCAGCGGCCGCGGATCGTCCGCATGGCGGGCGTTGCGCAGATTGACCTTGCCGCGCCTTGTATAGGCGAGGCCATGACGGCCGGCGCGTGTCGGCATCACGCAATCGAACATGTCGATGCCGCGCGCCACCGATTTCAATATGTCGTCGGGCGTGCCGACACCCATCAGATAGCGCGGCCTGTCCGCCGGCAGCTCCGGGCAGGTGATGTCGAGCATTTCGAGCATCACCGCTTGCGGCTCGCCGACCGCCAGCCCGCCGATCGCGTAGCCCTTGAGGTCCATCGCTTTCAGCGCCTGCGCCGAGCGCAGCCGCAGGGCCGATATGTCGCCGCCCTGGACGATGCCGAACATCGCCTTGCCCTGCTGGTCGCCGAACGCCGTCCTGCAACGCTCGGCCCAGCGCAGCGACAGCTCCATCGCCCGCTCGATCTCCTTCTCCATGGCCGGCAGCGCGGTACATTCGTCGAGCTGCATCTGGATGTCGGCGCCGAGCAGTCCCTGGATTTCGATCGAGCGCTCGGGCGACATCTCATAGGCGGCGCCGTCGATATGTGAGCGGAAGGTGACGCCCTTTTCGGTCAGTTTCCTCAGCTTCGACAGCGACATCACCTGGAAGCCGCCACTGTCGGTCAGGATCGGATGCGGCCAGCGGGCGAATTCATGCAGACCGCCAAGCCGCGCCACACGCTCGGCGCCCGGCCGCAGCATCAGATGATAGGTGTTGCCAAGGATGATGTCCGAGCCGACGCCGCGCACCTGATCCATATACATGGTCTTGACCGTGCCGCCGGTGCCGACCGGCATGAAGGCCGGCGTGCGGATTTCTCCGCGCGGCATGGTGATGGAGCCGCTCCGCGCTTTGCCGTCGGTCGCCAGCACCTTGAAGGTGAACGCTTTAGTCATTGATTTCCTTGTTCTATACCGGGCGCGCGTCCATCGTTCTCCTGCTTGAACAGCAGACTTGCATCTCCATAGGAGTAGAACCTGTAGCGGTTCTCGATGGCATGCGCATAGGCCGCACGCATCGTTTCCAGACCGCAAAACGCCGAAACCAGCATGAACAGCGTCGAGCGCGGCAGATGGAAATTGGTCATCAGCATGTCGGCGGCCTTGAAGCGATAGCCGGGCGTGATGAAGATGTCGGTCGGACCCGACCATCCGGCCAGCGTGCCGTCCTCCCGCGCGGCGCTCTCCAGCAGGCGCAACGATGTCGTGCCGACGGCGATGATGCGCCCGCCACGCGCCTTTGCCGCGTTCAGCGCCTCGGCGGTTGCCGGGCTGACCGAACCGATCTCGGCGTGCATCTTGTGATCGGCGGTGTCGTCGACTTTCACCGGCAGAAACGTGCCGGCGCCGACATGCAGGGTGACGAAACGCCGTTCGACGCCCTTGGCATCGAGCGCGGCGAAAAGCTCGGGCGTGAAATGCAGGCCGGCCGTGGGGGCGGCGACAGCCCCCTCCTCCCTGGCGTATATGGTCTGGTAGTCGCTGCGGTCGCGTTCGTCGTCGTCGCGCTTCGAAGCGATATAAGGCGGCAGCGGAATGTGGCCGACGGCGTGCAGCGCCTCGTCGAGAAACGGACCTGACAGATCAAAGCCGAGCAAAGCCTCGCCGGCCTCGCCCTTCTCGATCACCGTGGCATCGAGTTGGCCGAGAAAGCAGGAATTGGCGTCATGGCCGAAATGGATGCGGTCACCGGCGGCGATGCGCTTGCCCGGCCGCATGAAAGCCAGCCAGCGATCGGGAGCCACCCGCATGTGCAGCGTGGCTTCGACTTGCGCCGCCGCTTCGCCGCGCCGCCTGATGCCTTTCAACTGTGCCGGAATAACCTTGGTGTCGTTGAAGACCAGCACGTCACCAGCCTCGAGCAGGGACGGCAGCTCGCGAACCGTCCGGTCCTCGAGCCTCTCACCCGGCCTGACAACCAGCATTTTGGCGCTGTCGCGCGGTTCGGCCGGTCGAAGCGCAATGCGCTCCTCCGGCAGATCAAAGTCGAAAAGATCGACGCGCAAGAAAATCCCGCCTCAAAATTCCGGGCAGGTCACCGCCCAGGCGCCAACACCGCCGATGCTCAGCGTGCCGCCCATCGCGAAATTGGACTGTTCGCTGGCCTTGACCAGTCGCAATCTGGCGACGATCGAGCTGATGCCCTCATCGGTGAGATCGATCGCCATGTGCTGGTCGTCCTCGAATGCCTGTCCGACGATGACTTTTGTCGAACCCGGCTGACCGTCGGTGGTCCAGTGCCTGCCGCCGGCCTCAAGCCATACACGCGCAACCGCGATGACGGCAGTGTGCCCCATCAGGACGTCGATCGATGCCGCGTCGTCTTCAGCGCTGCAAACGATCGATTCCGTCGCCAACGCCGGAGTGGCCGCCGCGACAAGCATCAGAGTGATAGCCGCGACAACCCGGTAGGTCATTTCACGTCGGCCGCGACCTTCAGCGACACGATCTTGTCGGGATCCGGCACCGGCTCGCCGCGCTTGATCTTGTCGACATTGTCCATGCCCTCGATGACCTGGCCCCAGACCGTGTATTGGCGGTTGAGGAAGGCGGCATCGTCGAAGCAGATGAAGAACTGCGAGTTGGCCGAGTTCGGATTCTGCGAGCGTGCCATCGAGCAGGTGCCGCGGCCGTGATTGGCGTTGGAGAACTCCGCCTTCAGGTCGGGCTTGTCGGAGCCGCCGGTGCCGGCGCGCGCCGGTGCGAAAGAGGGCTTGCTGGAATTGCCGAATTTCACGTCGCCGGTCTGCGCCATGAAACCGTCGATGACGCGGTGGAACACCACGCCGTCATAAGCGCCTTCGCGCGCCAGTTCCTTGATGCGGCCGACATGGCCAGGCGCCAGATCGGGAAACAGTTCGATGACGACCTTGCCCTTGGTCGTTTCCATGATGAGTGCGTTCTCGCGGTCCTTGATCTCGGCCATTTCAGAATATCCTTTGAAATAAATGGGTTTACTTGCCGTCGGCGGCGATGCGCACCTTGATCATGCGATCGGGATCGGTGACGACCCCGTTCTGCGCCGCGTCGCCTTTCTTGATCTTGTCCACCAACTCCATGCCGTTCTCGACATTGCCGACGATGGTGTACTGGCCATCGAGCGGCGGCGCCGGCGCGAACATGATGAAGAACTGCGAATTGGCGGAATCCGGGTCCTGCGAACGGGCCATCCCGACCACGCCACGCTGATAGCGCTCGGTCTGAGAGAATTCGGCCGGCAGGTCGGGAAGATCGGAACCGCCGGTGCCGACAGCGTCGGCGCTGAAGCCGTTCTTCATGTTGCCGAACTTCACGTCGCCGGTCTGCGCCATGAAGCCGTCGATGACACGGTGGAAAGCGACGTTGTCATAAGCGCCCTGGCGCACCAGCTTCTTGATCTGCTCGACATGCTTCGGCGCGAGATCGGGCCTGAGCGCGACGGTCACGTCGCCGTCCTTAAGCGTGATGATCATGGTGTTTTCCGGATCGGCGGCGAACGCCGAAACGGATGCGGTCACAAGACCGAAAAGAACGACAAAGCAGGTGGCGAGCCTTTTGAGCTGCATGGATCTTTCTCCGAAAACCTTTGTTTCACGCATGTCGTTGCTCAAACCGGGTTCCACGTTTGGGCGACATGCATTATTTCGCAAATTTGGCGGTGAGTGCGCCAGCCACGGCCGCCGGCACGAAGGCGCGGACGTCGCCGCCCATCGAGGCTATCTGACGGACAAGTGTGGCGGTAATGGTTCGCACCGAAGGGCTGGCGGGCAGAAAAACCGTCTGCAGTTCAGGCGCCATGGTCTCGTTCATACCGGCCATCTGCATCTCGTAGTCGAGATCGGTGCCGTCGCGCAGACCGCGGATCATGATCGAGGCGCCCTGCTTCCTGGCAGCGTCGATGACCAGCCCGTCGAAAGCGACGACCTTGATGCGCGCGCCGTCGCGGCCGAATTCGGCCTTCGTCGCAGCTTCGATGAGGCCGACCCGCTCCTCGAACGAGAACAGCGGTTTCTTGCCGGGATGAATGCCGATCGCTGCATAGACGGTGTCCGCCACAGCCAGCGACGCCTTCAGGACGTCGAGATGGCCGTTGGTCGGCGGGTCGAAGGAGCCGGCATAAAGGGCGATGCGTTCGGTCATGGCAGGTGCTTCTAGCGAGCCTCTCTCGCAAAGGCAAATCCGATCGGCGAGCCGCCAATGCAAGTCGCCGCAAACGCCTGCCTTTGGGGCCTGACCCGAGGGTGCGCAGCGGTTTGGAACAACGGCATCCACCCAAACGGGGCTTCAAAGCGCATCGCCTGAGCCACGGTAATCGCGATGCGCTTTGAGTGAACCTTTTGGCCGAGATGAACGACCAATGAATGGGCCGATCACGAAGGCTTCACGCAGCCTTCATTAGATTGCAGCTTCAGAAGATGAAACCAAAACCCCATTTGATCGTTGCTAGGTGCAGGAGAACACGCACATGCTGATCTACATGCTCGCCACCGCAATGACCGTCGCCATGCTGATCGCCACCGTATTCGGGCTGCATCAGGAAGCAGAGCGCGTCCGCGCCAAGTCCAATGCCAAGCGGTTCGGAGGCTTCGGTATCCGCAAGCCTTCACGCCACTTCTGAAGCGGCTGCTATTTGTTGACGGCGCCGGCCCCATCTGGCCGGCACTCCCCAAATCAAGACCTACTCGGCGTTGTTGTCCGGGCCAGCGCCTTCAGTACCGGTATCCAGAGTTGCGTCGCCCTCGACACTCTCTTCGGCTTCCTCGTCCGACTGCGGTTCCGTTATCCGCTCCACCGAAACGACCTTCTCGCCGTCAGCAGTGTTGAAGATGGTCACGCCCTTGGTGGCGCGGCTGGCGAAGCGAATTCCGTTGACCGGCACGCGGATGACGGTGCCGCCATCCGAGACAAGCATGATCTGGTCGTCATTGCCGACCGGGAAAGTCGCCACCAGACGGCCGATCTCAGCCACTTTCGACACATCGGTGGCGCGGATGCCCTTGCCGCCGCGCCCTATCTGGCGGAAATCATAGGAAGACGAGCGCTTGCCGTAGCCATATTCCGTCACCGTCAGCACGAACTGCTCGTGTGCCTTGAGGAATTCGTAGCGCTCGTCGGAAAGCTCCGTCTCCTCGCCGACCTCCTCATTGGTGAGCTGGAAGTCTTCGTCCTCGCCCGCCGCAATGCCGGCGGCGAGCCGCCGTTCGGCCGCCACCCGCTTGAGATAAGCGGCGCGCTCGGCCGGCGACGCATCGACATGTTCGATCACCGCCATCGAGATCACCCGGTCGCTGGCAGCCATGGCGATGCCGCGCACGCCGACCGAGTTGCGGCTCTGGAAAACGCGCACGTCGCTGACCGAGAAGCGTATGCACTGGCCGGAGCTTGCGGTCAAAAGCACGTCGTCATTGTCGGTGCAGGTCTCGACGCCGAGTATCTCGTCGCCCTCCTCTTCCAGCTTCATGGCGATCTTGCCGTTGCGGTTGACCTGGACGAAATCCGACAGCTTGTTGCGGCGCACCGTGCCGCGCGTCGTGGCGAACATCACGTCGAGCTCACCCCAACTGGTCTCGTCCTCGGGCAGCGGCATGATGGTGGTGATGCGTTCGCCCTGCTCCAGCGGCAGCATGTTGATCAGCGCCTTGCCGCGCGACTGCGGGTTGCCGATCGGCAGGCGCCAGACCTTTTCCTTGTAGACGATGCCGCGCGAGGAGAAGAACAGCACCGGCGTGTGCGTGTTGGCGACAAACAGCCGGGTGACGAAATCTTCTTCCTTGGTCGACATGCCGGAGCGGCCCTTGCCGCCGCGGCGCTGCGCCCGGTAGAGCGACAACGGCACACGCTTGATGTAGCCGGAATGGCTGACCGTCACGACCATGTCCTCGCGCTGGATCAGGTCCTCGTCTTCCATATCCGCCCCGCCCTCGGACAGCTCGGTGCGGCGCGGCGTGCCGAACTCGTCGCGCACGGCGGCAAGCTCGTCCTTGACGATCTGCTGAATGCGGGCGCGCGACGACAGGATGTCCAGGTAATCCTTGATCTCGTCGCCGATTGTGTTCAACTCGTCGGCGATCTCGTCGCGGCCGAGCGCGGTCAGCCGCTGCAGGCGCAGTTCGAGGATGGCGCGCGCCTGTTCCTCGGACAGGTTGTAGGTGCCGTCCTCGTTGATGCGGTGGCGCGGATCGTCGATCAGCAGGATCAGCGATTCGACGTCGCCCGAGGGCCAGCGCCGCTCCATCAACTGCTCGCGCGCCGTCTGCGGATCCGGCGCGCTGCGGATCAGCTTTATCACCTCGTCGATGTTGGCGACGGCTATGGCGAGGCCGACCAGCACATGGGCACGGTCGCGCGCCTTGCGCAGCAGGAATTTCGTGCGCCGGCTGATCACGTCCTCGCGGAAGGCGACGAACGCCTTAAGCATGTCGGTCAGCGTCAGCAATTCCGGCTTGCCGCCGTTCAGCGCCACCATGTTGGCGCCGAACGACGTCTGCAGCGGCGTGAAACGGTAGAGTTGGTTGAGGATGACGTCGGCGACCGCGTCGCGCTTCAGTTCGATGACGACACGGTAGCCCTGGCGATCGCTCTCGTCGCGGATGTCGGAAACGCCTTCGATGCGCTTGTCACGCACCAGTTCGGCCATCTTCTCGATCATCGACGACTTGTTCACCTGGTAGGGAACCTCGGTGATGACGATCGATTCACGGTCGTTGCCGCGCGCCTCGACGTTGACGCGGCCGCGCATGACGATGGAGCCGCGGCCGGTCGAATAGGCGCTGTAGATGCCGGAACGGCCGAGCACGATGCCGCCGGTCGGGAAATCCGGCCCTGGAATGATCTCCATCAGCGCCGGCAGATCGATCGCCGGATTGTCGATGAGGGCAATGGCACCGTTGCAGACCTCGCCCAGATTGTGCGGCGGGATGTTGGTGGCCATGCCGACGGCGATGCCGCCGGAGCCGTTGACCAACAGGTTCGGGAAGCGCGCCGGCAGGACTTTCGGTTCGCTGCCGGACGCATCATAAGTGTCCTGGAAATCGACGGTGTCCTTGTCGATGTCTTCCAGCAACTCATGCGCGACCTTGGTCAGTCGCGATTCGGTGTAACGCATCGCCGCCGGCGGATCGCCGTCGATCGAGCCGAAATTGCCCTGCCCGTCGATCAGCGGCACGCGCAGCGACCAGTCCTGCGCCATCCGCACCAAGGCGTCGTAGATCGAGGCATCGCCATGCGGATGGTATTTACCCATCACGTCGGCGACCGGGCGGGCCGACTTCACATATTTGCGGTTCCAGTGATAGCCGCTCTCGTGGGCAGCATAGAGGATGCGGCGATGCACCGGCTTCAACCCGTCGCGCACGTCGGGCAGCGCACGGCTGACGATCACGCTCATCGCGTAATCGAGATAGGAGCGCTGCATCTCCTCGATAATGGATATCGGCTCGATGCCGGTGGGCCCGCCGTCGGCGCCGCGCGGTGTCTTCTGGTCGGTCAAATCAGGTCACAATCAAATCGGGAATCACTCGGTGCTTATATAGGAAGCCGGGCCGAAACTCCAACGTCCGCGGCAGTTTTCCAGTGTCGGTTTTTGTGGTGATTTCAAAAGGATATCACTGATTGCGACGATATGGCCGAGGCGCTTTCGTGGCCGCCGGGGCAAAGCTCATTGTCAGGCATTTTTTGCTTCACAAAGCCGGAACCACGGACGCGTTCGGCAATTTATCGCCTCGCCGCCGGAGCCGGTAGGCACCGGGCGCCTCCCCCATCACGCGGCGGAAACGGCGGTTGAAGGTCGACAAATCGTTGAACCCGGCCTCGAAGGCGATCGTCGAGATCGCCTCGTCCGACATGCGCAGCCGCACCGCCGCCCTGTGCAGCCGGGTTTTCAGCACGAACTGGTAGGGCGTCATGCCCGCGACATGCCGGAAGCTGCGCAGGAAATGGTAAGGACTGGTCGCCGTTTCGCTTGCAAGCTCGGCGAGCGAGACCGGGCTTTCGGCATCCTTTTCGATGCGCCGCACCGCCTCCGCGACGCGTTTCTGATCGCGGCGGCTCGGTGACCGGGCAGCGGGCGTGAGACCGGAGGCGACGGCTGCGCCGGCAATCCGCAGTCCGAGTTCCTCGAACGCCTCGTTATCGGCCATTTCGCGCGCGGCTTCCGCCTCGGCCAGCAGCGGTGCCAGCGCCGGCAAGGGCGGCAGAAGCGGCGTCTTGAAGGCCAGCTTCTTCGCGCCCGGCACATCGGCGACGATCTGTTCCATATAGGCCGGGCTGAAATGACAGGAGATGCAGCGGTCGCCGGCGCCATGCTCGTGCCCACACTCGTAGCAAGTGCGGGGGTTGCCGAGCAGAATTGCGCCCGGCGTCAGCATCGCCGTGCCCTGGCGTGCGCGGTAGCGGAAGGTGCCGTTGGTCACCACTGCGACACAGAAGGTGCGATGCTCTTCCTCGAACGGGCGATCAGCGACGCCGGCAGTGCAGACCACGTCCGACACCCGCCAGCCTTTTCCGGACGCCAGTGTATGCACGCTCGTCGTCATGGCCGAAAGATAGCAATTTTTCCCAAGCGCAAGAAGACTGCCAGGGCCTATTCTTCCCGGTCTCCTGACAATGTGGGCAGAAACCATGTTCAATTCATCCTCCTTTGCCGAAGCCCTGCACAGTGACGGGCCAGCCGCAGGCCTTGCCGAAAAACTGAACCTTTACGGCCGCTTCGTCGGCGCCTGGACGTTCGATGCCACGCGCCATCTCGAAGACGGCCAGGTGCTGACCGGACGCGGCGAGGTGCATTTCGGCTGGGTGCTCGAGGGCCGCGCGATCCAGGACGTATGGATCTTGCCCGTGCGGAACAGTGGCGCACAGAGCTCGCTCGGCAAATGGACCTTTTATGGCACGACACTGCGCGTCTATGACCCCGGCGTCGACGCCTGGCATATCTTCTGGAGCGATCCGCGCACCCAGTATTACAGCCGCCAGCTCGGCCGCGCCGAGGGCGACACCATCGTCCAGCAAGGCGCCGACGGCACCGGCGCCTCGGTGCGCTGGAGCTTTTCCCGGATCACCGAAAATTCGTTCCGCTGGCTAGGCGAACGCTCGCAGGACGACGGCGCGACCTGGCGGCTCGAAGTCGAGTTCCTGGCGCGGCGCACCGCCAGCGCCTGACCTGCATGGTTTCCCCTGACGCCGCTTTGCTCTACCAATGCTGGGATCTCGGGCACTGCCCGGCGGGGAGGGTCAGAGATGCCGAGCTTCGACAGCCTGTTCAACGCCTTCGTCACCATTCTGGTGACCATCGACCCGCCTGGCCTGGCGCCCCTCTTCCTCGCCGTGACGCGCGGCATGAACCGCGAGGAGCGCAACCAGGTTTCCGTGCGTGCCTCGATCATCGCTTTCCTGGTGATGGCGCTGTTTGCAATCGCCGGCGCATCGATCCTGTCGGTGTTCGGCATCACGCTGCCGGCGTTCCGCGTCGCCGGCGGGTTCCTGCTGTTCTTCATCGCCTTCGAAATGGTGTTCGAGCGCCGGCAGGACCGCAAGGAGAAGATCGGCGACGTCGCCATCACCAAGGACATGATCCACAACATCGCCGCCTTTCCGCTGGCGATCCCGCTGATCGCCGGTCCGGGAGCGATTTCAGCGACGGTCCTGCTGTCCGGCTCGTTTCCAGGTCTTGGCGCGCAGGCAGCCCTTGTCGGCATCATCGCGATCTGCCTTGTCATCACCTACCTGGTGTTCGTGCTGGCCGAGCGCATCGACCGTATTCTCGGCCAGACCGGCCGCTCGATCCTGACACGGCTGCTCGGCGTCATCCTGGCGGCGCTTGCCGTTCAGTTCGTCGCCGATGGCGTCAAAGCGTTGATGGCAGCATGAAAATGAGGCGGTCTCGCGCTTGATCGCCGCCGAGGCCGTCATTTTCGTCGTCCAGCTCGCGCAACGAACCGCCACTGGACGCTATCCTACTTCGCCGTCGTATCAATAACTTCGAAGTCGTGGGTGATCTCGGCGGTCTTGGCCATCATTGCCGAGGCCGAGCAGTATTTTTCGATCGAAAGATCGATTGCCCGCCTGACCTTGTCAGGCGAAAGCGCGCGGCCCTTGACGACAAAACGCATATGGATGCGGGTGAACACCCGCGGCTCCTTCTCCGCCCGGTCGGCATCGAGTTCGACCACGCAGTCTTCGACCGCCTCTCGCCCCTTTTCGAGGATGTGGACGACATCATAGGCCGAGCAGCCGCCAGTGCCGAGCAGCACCAGTTCCATCGGGCTCGGCCCCGGCGTCTTGCCGTCCGGTCCGAACGCGGTTCCCAGCACCATCTTGTGACCGCTGCCGGACTCGCCGACGAAAGTGCGCTCCTCGACCCATTTGACCCGTGCTTTCACCTGATACGTCCTTTCACCGCACACCGCTCAAACGCACAACGTCCCGAAAATCCAAGATAGATTTTCGGGACGCCAATGCGTGGCCTCAAATAGCTGGCTGTCAGCTCGCGCAGAGCCGCTCGCTCCAAGCGATCAGAACGGAATTTCGTCGTCGAGTACGCGCGACGAACCGCCGCCACCCTTGTTGCCGCCGCCGCCGCGATTGAGACTCTCGCCCGGGCCGGACTGGCCGAAATCGGAACCGCGGCTGCTGCCGCCACCGGCATAGCTGCCGACCTGACCGCCCTCGCCCTGCCCGCGTGCGTCGAGCATCTGCAGTTCCCCACGGAATTTCTGCAGCACGATTTCGGTCGTGTAGCGGTCATTGCCGGTCTGGTCCTGCCATTTGCGCGTCTGCAACTGGCCCTCGACATAAACCTTCGCACCCTTCTTCAGATACTGCTCGGCGACCTTGGCGAGCTGCTCGTTGAAGATCACGACATTGTGCCACTCGGTCTTTTCCTTGCGCTCGCCGGAAGTCTTGTCGCGCCAGCTTTCCGACGTGGCGACGCGGATATTGACGACCGGCTCACCCGAATTCAAACGGCGGATTTCCGGGTCCGCCCCGAGATTGCCCACCAGAATGACCTTGTTGACGCTACCCGCCATGATACTTCTCCGCGCTCATCCGAAACAATTTTTTCTCGCTCTCACCTTATAGACTGCGGACATTCCCCGCCTGCCGTGGCTGGCTTTTCCCACAAGGTTTTTGTTCTCTTTTCGTTCTATAACCATCAATCCGTTTTGTCAAGGAATGTCAGCAATCGATGGGTTCCGCCGTACCGTTCCATATGGGCGCGAAAAGACTGCTTGCCAAATCAATAAGCGTAGACTTATGCTTCCGGCATGATCGAAGCCGAGATTTTTCGAGCGCTTGCCGACCCGACGCGCCGCGCCGTCTACGAACGGCTCGCCGCCGGCGAGATGACGGTGTCGGAACTGCGCAGCGGCATGAGCGTGTCGCAACCGGCCGTGTCGCAGCATCTTGCAGTGCTGCGCGGCGCCGGCCTGGTGGCCGAGCGGCGAGCCGGCCGCAACGCCTATTATCGCGCCGATCCGCAAGGGCTTGACCCTCTGCTCGGCTGGATCGAGCGTTACCGTGCGTTCTGGCCCGAGCGTATCGAACGGCTCAAGGCGGTTTTGAAGGATATGGACCAATGACGGCAAAACAGCATTCCGACATGGCGGCAGATTCAATCGAGTTCGAGTGCGAGCTTCCAGATCCGCCGGAAAAAGTGTGGCGGGCGCTGACTGTGCCGGACCTGCTCGCGGCCTGGATGATGCCGAACGACATCAAGCCGGAGATCGGCGGCCGCTTTGCCGTTGCCAAGGCGGATGCACCGATCGAGTGCGAAATCCTCGACGCCGAGCCCGAACGCCTGCTGCGTTATTCCTGGCGGGAGCGGCCGGCGCTTGGCGATACAGCGGATCCGCTCACCAGCCCGCTGGACAGTATCGTCACCTTCACGCTCGACCGCACTGTGTCGGGCGGCACCCATCTGCGCATCGTCCACAACGGCTTTGCGCGAGTAGCCACGCCTGCGATTGCCGGCGCCGGTTGCCGGGTTTCGCTCAACGCACACAGCCCCAGACAGACCATAGCCGCAAACACGCCTCGCCTCGTCCTGCGCGCGGCCTGAGCAGCACAACGGAGAAAAGCGATGAGCGGTTTTGCCAATCTGGTGCCGATGGTGATCGAGCAGTCGAGCCGCGGCGAACGCGCCTTCGACATTTTTTCGCGGCTGCTGCGCGAGCGCATCGTCTTCATCAACGGTCCGATCGACGACAATGTGTCGGCGCTGGTCTGTGCCCAGCTCCTGTCGCTGGAATCCGACAATCCCGATAAGGAGATTTCCCTCTACATCAATTCGCCGGGCGGCGTGGTGACCAGCGGTTTCGCCATCTATGACACGATGCAGTATATAAGCAGTCCGGTATCCACCGTCTGCATGGGCTTTGCCGCCTCGATGGCCTCGTTCCTGCTGATGGCCGGCACACCGGGGCGACGCATCGCGCTGCCCAACGCCAGCATCCTGCTGCACCAGCCGTCAGGCGGTTTCCAGGGCCAGGCCTCCGACATCCAGCGCCACGCCGAAGGCATCCTCAGGACCAAGCGGCGCATGACCGAGCTTTACGTGCACCACTGTGGTCGCACGTTCGAAGAAGTCGAACGCACGCTCGACCGCGATCATTTCATGACCGCCGCGGAGGCAAAGACATGGGGCCTTGTCGACCATGTTTTTGACACGCGTAAGAGAGCGGCGTGAAAGGGTAGCCGGCTCATAAGCAACGTCGGTCAGCCGTTCGGCTAGTTTGATCGCCACCGGTCTGGCTTCGGCCAGAGTGCGGCGATACAGTCCGCCGATGTCTGAGATCTCACGCATTTGCTTGAACCGGCTGATTATCGGTATCGCCGTCGCGGCGATGACCTCCGGCGCGGCGTTCGCCGAAGACAGTTCACCGCCTTCGCAGAACGGCACGCTGCCCGGTGTGACCAACGACTATCGCATCGCCAAGCCGGCTGCCGAACCCGACGAGGCCGTGTCCAGCAACGGCCAGTTCAAGATCGGCGATACCGATGTCAGGATTTCCGGCAGCATAACCTTCGATGTCGGCGCGGGCTCGATGAAGGCCCCCCGGTGATAGGACACCTCCATCGGCCTTCATCGCTGCCACAATCTCAAGGCACTCGTGCGCCTGCGGCTCTGAAACGAACAGCCCCGCCGCTGCTTCCGCAAACGGTCGGGGCTTTTTTGGATCTGAAATCCAAACTTGCCGGGAGTACACTGCCGGCTTTTGATTTCGGATGCTTCGCGGCATTCAGCCGACGATCCGACTAGTAGTCTCTGATTTTAATGGGATCGGCAGGTCACGGTTTGTCGGGCGGCGCAGACGCCTGGCCCTGGCACTTATGCCTGCCGCGGCTCCAGCGACACGTGGAGCCTCAAGGGACTGTCCGGTGGAGTCATTCCTTTGCTCTCCTTTTCTGTCCATTGCGACTGGTGTCGTCCGAAGCGCATATCGCAAAGCCTGCGGCGTCTCGCAGGCCGCCTTGGGGCGGCGAGGCCATCGAAAGACGGTCGGCTTCGGTTGACGTTTGGAGTCTGCCCCCCTGAGCCCGAGACGTCAACAGTTGGATAGCCGATTTATCAAAAACGTGATCGCTTGTGTGGCGAATCCGAACTTTGCATCCGTTTTGAGCAGCGCGACGTCGGCTGTGGTTTACATGAACGCATTTGTCAGGAGCGTGTTCGGCCTTTGTTCTTTCCGCTTGCTCGCCCGCGCGAAAGACGGTTAAAGGCTTGGTCGAGAGTTCTCTCGAAACGGTGGCGAAATTACCTACATAGGGGATGGTCGGGACAACCTGCCATCCCACGAGATTCCAGATCTGAGGCGGCGACCGGCGATGGCCGACCATAAATATCTTTCCATTCGCGGGGCGCGCGAACACAATCTGAAGAATGTCGATCTCGACCTGCCGCGTGACAGCCTGATCGTCATGACCGGGCTGTCGGGGTCAGGCAAGTCGTCGCTTGCCTTCGACACCATCTATGCCGAGGGCCAGCGCCGCTACGTCGAGAGCCTGTCGGCCTATGCGCGGCAGTTCCTCGAAATGATGCAGAAGCCTGATGTCGACCAGATCGACGGCTTGTCGCCGGCCATCTCCATCGAGCAGAAGACCACGTCGAAGAACCCGCGCTCGACGGTTGGCACCGTCACCGAGATCTACGACTATATGCGGCTGCTGTTCGCGCGCGTCGGCATCCCCTATTCGCCGGCCACCGGCCTGCCGATCGAGAGCCAGACGGTGTCGCAGATGGTCGACCGCGTGCTGGCGGTCGGGGAAGGCACGCGTCTGTTCATCCTGGCGCCGATGGTGCGAGGCCGCAAAGGCGAATACCGCAAGGAACTGCTGGAGCTGCAGAAAAAGGGTTTTCAGCGCGTCAAGGTCGACGGTGTTTTTTACGAAATCGCCGACGTGCCGGCGCTGGACAAGAAGTACAAGCATGACCTCGACGTCGTCGTCGACCGCATCGTTGTGCGCGGCGATCTGGCGACGCGGCTTGCCGATTCCATCGAGACCGCGCTGAAGCTCGCCGACGGGCTGGCGGTGGCCGAATTCGCCGACCGGCCGCTCGACGCCAGCCAGACCGGCGAGGATTCGGTCAACAAATCGAAGAATGAGACGCATGAGCGCATCCTGTTCTCCGAAAAATTCGCCTGCCCGGTGTCCGGCTTCACCATTCCCGAGATCGAGCCCAGGCTGTTTTCCTTCAACAACCCGTTCGGCGCCTGCCCGACCTGCGACGGCCTCGGCAGCCAGCGCGCCATCGACGCCAGCCTGATCGTGCCCGACGACAATCTGTCGCTGCGCGCCGGCGCCGTCAGCCCATGGGCGAAATCGACCTCACCCTATTACGTGCAGACGCTCGAGGCGCTGGGCAAGGCTTATGGCTTCAAGCTCGGCGACAAGTTCCGCGACCTGAGCGAAGAGGCAAAGCAAGCCATCCTGCACGGCACCGGCGAGCGCGAGGTCACTTTCCAGTACGATGACGGCCTGCGCTCCTACCAGACGACAAAGACATTCGAAGGCGTCATCCCCAATCTCGAGCGGCGCTGGAAGGAAACCGAATCCGCCTGGATGCGCGAGGAGATCGAGCGCTTCATGTCGGCCACGCCTTGCCCGGCCTGCCGCGGCTACCGGCTGAAGCCGGAAGCGCTGGCGGTGAAGATTGCCGGCAAGCATATCGGCGAGGTCACCGAGCTGTCGATCCGCAAGGCCGACCAATGGTTCACCGAGCTGCCCGCCGCACTCAGCGACAAGCAGAACGAGATCGCGGTGCGCGTACTCAAGGAAATCCGCGAGCGGCTGCGCTTCCTCAACGATGTCGGGCTCGACTACCTGACGCTGTCGCGCAATTCCGGCACGCTGTCGGGCGGCGAGAGCCAGCGCATACGGCTGGCTTCGCAGATCGGCTCCGGCCTCACCGGCGTGCTCTATGTGCTGGACGAGCCGTCGATCGGCCTGCACCAGCGCGACAATGCGCGCCTGCTCGACACGCTGAAGCATTTGCGCGACATCGGCAACACGGTGATCGTCGTCGAGCATGACGAGGACGCCATCCTGCATGCCGACTATGTCGTCGATATCGGCCCGGCCGCCGGCATCCACGGCGGCCACATCATCGCGCAGGGAACGCCGCAGCAGATCATGGCCAGCCCCGCCTCGATCACCGGCAAATATCTGTCCGGCGAGCTCGAAGTGGCGACGCCGGCGGTGCGGCGCGAGGCCAAGAAGAACCGGCGCCTGAAGATCGTCGGCGCGCGCGGCAACAATCTGAAGAATGTTACCGCCGAAATCCCGCTCGGCACCTTCACCGCCGTCACCGGCGTCTCCGGCGGCGGCAAGTCGACCTTCCTGATCGAGACCTTGTTCAAGGCAGCGTCGCGCCGCATCATGGGTTCGCGCGAGCACCCGGCAGAGCACGACCGCATCGAGGGCCTCGAATTCCTCGACAAGGTCATCGATATCGACCAGTCGCCTATAGGGCGGACGCCGCGCTCCAATCCCGCCACCTATACCGGCGCCTTCACGCCGATCCGCGACTGGTTCGCCGGGCTGCCGGAGTCCAAGGCGCGCGGCTATCAGCCAGGTCGCTTCTCGTTCAACGTCAAGGGCGGCCGCTGCGAGGCCTGCCAGGGCGACGGCGTCATCAAGATCGAGATGCACTTTTTGCCCGACGTCTATGTCACCTGCGACGTCTGTCACGGCAAGCGCTACAACAGAGAGACGCTCGACGTCCTGTTCAAGGGCAAGTCGATTGCCGACGTGCTCGACATGACGGTCGAGGAAGGCGTCGATTTCTTCGCCGCCGTGCCCGGCGTGCGCGACAAGCTGGAGACGCTGAAGCAGGTCGGCCTCGGCTACATCCATGTCGGCCAGCAGGCGACGACTTTGTCGGGCGGCGAGGCGCAGCGCATCAAGCTGGCCAAGGAACTGTCGCGCAAGGCGACCGGCAAGACGCTCTACATCCTCGACGAGCCAACCACCGGCCTGCATTTCCACGACGTCGCCAAGCTCTTGGAAGTGCTGCACGAGCTGGTCGACCAGGGCAACACAGTGGTCGTCATCGAGCACAATCTCGAGGTGATAAAAACCGCGGACTGGGTGCTCGACCTCGGTCCCGAGGGCGGAGACGGCGGCGGCGAGTTGGTGGCCTCAGGCACGCCGGAGGATATCGTCCGCGAAAAACGCAGCTACACCGGCCAGTTCCTCAGGGAACTTTTGGAGCGGCGCCCCGGAGGCAAGCGCGAAGCGGCGGAGTGAGTGAAGACTGGCTGGCGTTTGGAAGAACCTTCAAATGAAGATCAGAAGAGCGCTTGCCGGTGATCCTGATGCTGTCGTCCGGCTGACGCAAGCCGTCTTTGCGCCCTACGCCCAATTCGTACCGGCTGACGCTTGTCGACATGGCTAAAGCTGTCGAGACGCTCGCTACGGTCTGATCCATTTCAACTCGGGAGGACGACCATGACTCAATCTGGAAAAATCCGCGCCGGCATGGGCGGCTGGACCTTCGAGCCCTGGGACAAGTCTTTCTACCCGGACAAGTTGTCCAAGGCGAAGCAACTGCACTATGCAACCCGGCAGGTGCCAAGCATCGAGGTCAACGGCACCTATTATTCGAGTTTCAAGGAGCCGACCTTCGTCAAATGGGCAAACGAAGCGCCGCACGGTTTTGTCTATTCGCTGAAGGGCAACCGTTTCGTCACCAACCGCCGCGTGCTCGGTGAAGCCGGCGAGTCGATGACGCGTTTCCTGGGATCGGGCGTCGCCGCGCTCGGCGACAAGCTCGGGCCGATCCTGTGGCAGTTCGCGCCAACCAAAAAATTCGACCCGGACGATTTCGAGGCTTTCCTCAAGCTGTTGCCTGAGAAGCAGGACGGCGTTGCGCTGCGCCATGCGGTCGAGGTGCGCAACGACAGTTTCGTCGTGCCGGAATTCGCCGCCCTGGCGCGCCAATACAAGGTCGCGATCGTCTATGCCGACCACGCCAAATATCCAGCAATAGCCGACGTCACCGGCGATTTCATCTATGCCCGGCTGCAGACCGGCAGCGACGACAATCCCGACTGCTACACGCCAAAGACGCTCGACGAATGGGCGGCGCGGGCAAAGATCTGGGCCCAGGGCAAGGCGCCGGCCGACCTGCCGTGTGCCGATCCCTCAACCGAAGCGCCGCTCAAACCGCGTGATGTGTTCGTCTACTTCATCACCGAAGGCAAGGCCCGCGCGCCGTTCGGCGCCATGGCGCTGATGAAGCGCGTCACAGGCTGACGTTGGCGGCACATCGCGTCCACCCCTTCGGTCATGCCGCAACCACGACTTCGTTGTAGGCATCGAGATCGACGAAGAACACCTTGGTGAGCTCCGCGATCAGTTCGTCGTGGTCGTATCCTTGCGATTTCAAAATATCGATGGCGGTCATGATGTCGACGCGCTCGGTAAGCCGTCGTTTCTGGTAGTCCTCGACGTAACGTTCCATCGGCTGCCCTGGCCCAAGTGCCCCAAATGCGTTTGAACAACGATCAGATCGCAGGAGGAGGCTGTTTGCACGAAACGTGCCGGCTGAGCCTGCGCCTGATCTGTCGACGTGACTGATATGGAAAGCGGCCGACTCAACAAGGCCAAGTAAAGCCTAGCACGCAATCTTCAGCGCGCCAGAGTTGCACACGGTGTCGTTGAAGAAAAACTGAGCAGATCTCGCGACTTCGTCATCCTTGGGCGCAGCGACGCGAAGCGGAGCGAAGACCCAAGGATCCATGCCGTAACTTCAGAGCGTCGCCACGGGGCAGAATCCAGGATACTGTACGCTGGAAAACGGCTTCTGTTCTTGACCGCTGCACTCTTTGGCTGACTGCACGGCATGGATCCTGGGGTGTGCGCCGCGTCGCTTTGCTCCTTGCTTCGCCCCAGGATGACGATGGGATGAACCTACACCGTAAGAAATTTCCTCACATCCGCCCGGTCGAGATCCTCGGCCGGGCCGGTGTGGACGATCAGGCCGCGGTCCATGATGTTGACCTCGTCGGCCAATTCCCGGCAGAAATCGAGATACTGTTCGACCAGCAGCACGGCGATATCGGCCTGGTCGCGCAGATAGCGGATGGCGCGGCCTATATCCTTGATGATCGACGGCTGGATGCCCTCGGTCGGCTCGTCGAGCACCAGCAGTTTCGGCCGCATCACCAGTGCCCTGCCAATGGCAAGCTGCTGCTGCTGGCCGCCGGAAAGATCGCCGCCCCTGCGGCCGAGCATCTGCTTCAGCACCGGGAACAATTCGAAGACGTGGCCGGGGATGTTGCGGTCGGCGCGCTTCAATGGCGCAAAGCCCGATTCGAGGTTTTCCCGCACGGTGAGCAGCGGGAAGATCTCCCTGCCCTGCGGCACGAATGCGATGCCCGACCGGGCGCGATCATACGCCGCGCTCCGGTCGAGCGCCTTCCCCTCGAAGGCAACGCTTCCGCTCGTCAGCCGGTGGTGGCCGACGATCGATCTCATCAAACTGGTTTTGCCGACGCCGTTGCGGCCGAGCACGCAGGTGATCTTGCCGGCGCCGGCCTTCAGCGAGACGCCACGCAGCGCCTGGGCGGCGCCGTAGTGCAGCGTGGCGTTGGAGACTTCGAGCATGGTCAGCGCCTTCTCCAGCGCCTGAAGAACGAAAGATCGAAATGATGGAACGGAACGCGCCAGACCATGATCATCTCCCCAGATAGACTTCGACGACACGTTCGTCGGCCGAAACGAACTCGAGCGAGCCTTCGGAAAGCACCGAGCCTTCGTGCAGGCAGGTGACCTTGGCGCCGAGCTCGCGCACGAAATGCATGTCGTGCTCGACGACGATGACCGAGTGGTCGCGGGCAATATCCCTGAGCAGCCGCGCGGTCTCCTCGGTCTCGGCGTCGGTCATGCCCGCGACCGGTTCGTCGACCAAAAGCAGTTTCGGATCCTGCGCCAAAAGCATGCCGATCTCGAGCCATTGCTTCTGGCCGTGGCTGAGATTGGCGGCGAGCTCGTCGCGCTTGTCACCGAGCCGGATGATGCCGAGGATGTCGTCGATCCGCCGCGCCTCCGCAGCCGAGCGGCGATGGAACAGTGCCGGGAAGATCGAGCGTGGGCCCTTCAGCGCCAGCATCAGGTTGTCCTCGATCGTGTGGCTTTCGAAGACCGTCGGCTTCTGGAATTTCCTGCCGATGCCCATCATGGCGATCTCGGCCTCGTCATGTTTCGTCAGGTCGACCTGCCCATCGAAGTAAACCTCGCCCGCGTCGGGGCGCGTCTTGCCGGTGACGATGTCCATCATCGTGGTCTTGCCGGCGCCGTTGGGACCGATGATCGCCCGCATCTCGCCCTTGTCGAGCACCAGCGACAAATTGTTGATGGCGCGAAAGCCGTCGAAGGAAACCGAGACGCCGTCGAGATAGAGGATGGTGTTGCTCTTCGACATTGCTCACTCCGCCGGCTGCGGTTCGGGGCGGGATGCGGACCAGTCGCCAGGCGTTCTCGCAGCCGAGCGAACGATCTTCGGCGGTGGCGGGACGTCAGGGTCGGTGCCGGCCTCCTCGGCAATCGAGGCTGCGCGCAGCGCCCTGGCATTGCCGCGCCAGGAATCCCACATGCCGACAATGCCCTTTGGCAGGAACAGCGTGACGGCGACGAACAGTCCGCCCAGCGCAAACAGCCAGAACGCCGGCAGCACGCCGGTGAACCAGGATTTGCCGGCATTGACCACGAGCGCGCCGATGATCGGCCCGACGATGGTGCCGCGCCCGCCGACGGCCGTCCATACCACGACCTCGATCGAATTGGACGGCTCGAACTCGCCTGGATTGATGATGCCGACCTGCGGCACGTAGAGCGCCCCGGCAATGCCGGCCATGACAGCCGACACGGTGAAGGCGAACAGTTTGACGTTTTCCGCCCGCCAGCCGAGAAAGCGCGTGCGGCTCTCGGCGTCGCGGACCGCCATCAGCAGCTTGCCGTATTTGGAACCGACGATCGCCCAGGTGACGAAGACGGCGAGCGCCAGGGTGACGGCGCTGGCCGCGAACAATGCCGAGCGTGTCGCATCGGCCTGCACGTTGTAGCCGAGAATATCCTTGAAGTCGGTCAGGCCGTTGTTGCCGCCGAAACCCATGTCGTTGCGGAAAAAAGCAAGCAGCAGCGCATAGGTCATCGCCTGGGTGATGATCGACAGATAGACGCCGGTGACGCGGCTGCGGAAGGCGAACCAGCCGAAGACGAAGGCGAGCAGGCCGGGCACCGCAAGAACCATGATCGCGGCAAACCAGAATTGGTCGAAACCGTACCAGAACCACGGCAATTCCCCATAATTCAGGAACACCATGAAGTCCGGCAGCAGCGGATTGCCGTAGACGCCGCGCGAGCCGATCTGGCGCATCAGATACATGCCCATCGCATAGCCGCCGAGCGCGAAGAAGGCGCCGTGGCCGAGCGAAAGGATGCCGCAATAGCCCCAGACGAGATCGAGCGCCAGGGCGAGCAGCGCATAGCAGAGATACTTGCCGGTGAGCGCGACGACATAGGACGGCACGTAGAACGCACTCGTCGGCGAGACCGCAAGATTGAGCAGCGGCACGATGATGGCGACCGCCAAAAGGATGAAGATCGTGATGGCGATGCGGCGGTCGGCGCCGGCGGCGAAGAAGCGTCCGGTGATCATGCTTCCACCGACCTGCCCTTCAGCGCGAACAGGCCGCGCGGGCGTTTCTGGATGAACAGGATGATGAGGACGAGCACGACGATCTTGCCGAGGACCGCCCCGGCATAGGGTTCGAGGAATTTGTTGACGATGCCGAGCGAGAAGGCGCCGACCAGCGTGCCCCAGAGATTGCCGACACCGCCGAAGACGACGACCATGAAGCTGTCGATGATGTAGCCGCGACCGAGATTGGGCGAGACATTGTCGATCTGGCTGAGCGCCACACCGGCGATGCCGGCAATGCCGGATCCCAGTGCAAAGGTCAGCGCGTCGACCCACGGCGTCCTGATGCCCATCGAAGCGGCCATGCGGCGATTGGCGGTGACGGCGCGCATCTGCAGGCCCCAGGGGGTGCGCTTCATCACATAAAGCAGCACCGCGAACACGCCGAGCGCGAATACCAGTATCCAGAGCCGGTTCCAGGTCACCGCAAGCTGGCCGATGCCGAACGAACCCGACATCCACGACGGATTGCCGACCTCCTGGTTGGTCGGCCCGAAGATGGTGCGCACGGCCTGCTGCAGGATCAGCGAGACGCCCCATGTCGCCAGCAGCGTCTCCAGCGGCCGGCCGTAGAGAAAACGGATCACGCCCCGCTCGATGACGAGGCCGACGAACGCCGCGACCGAGAAGGCGAGCGGCAGCGCGATAACCAGCGACCAGTCGAACAGGCCGGGAAAGGAGGTTCGGATCACCTCCTGCACGACAAAGGTCGTGTAGGCGCCGAGCATCACCATTTCGCCATGCGCCATGTTGATGACGCCCATGACGCCAAAAGTGATGGCGAGACCGATCGCCGCCAGCAGCAGCACCGATCCGAGCGAGATGCCGTACCAGATGTTCTGGCCGGCATCCCACAGCGCCAGCGTCGCATTGATGTTGGCGATCGCCGCCGTCGCCGCGTCCTTGACCGCGCCTTCGGAATTGGCCTCGACAGCGGTGAGCAGGGACAGCGCGTTGCGATCGCCGCGCCCGCCGATCAGGGCGACCGCCGCCAGCTTGTCGGCCTCCGGCCTGTCGGACACCAGAACCGATGCGGCGCGGGCCTGTTCGAGCAGCGCTTTGACGCTTGCCACGCTCTCGCTGGCGATTGCGGCATCGAGCGGCTCGATGTTTGTCGCGTCGGGCGTCCTGAACATGGTGTCGGCGGCGGCAATGCGCGCGGCCGGATCTTTTGCGCCGAGCGTCAGCGTGCCCAGCGCATCGCGGATGGCGCGGCGCAGCGTGTTGTTGACCTTGATCTTGGTGATCTCGCTTTTGGCCGCGTCACCGGATTTTTCACCGCTCAGCGGGTCGAGCAGCTCAACGCTGCCGCCAGCTGCCTTGCCGATGAAAACCAGCGAATCGGCCTTGCGGACGTAAAGATCGCCCTCGGCAAGCGCGCCAAGCGGACGTTCGACGGCAGTATCACCGGTGGCCGCCAGCTCGCGCACGACAGCTTCGGTGGCCGAGAAATTCGAGGCAGTGGCAAATTTGGCAATGATGGCGCGCAGATCCGCTTCGGCAGCGTTCGACGGCGACAGCATCCCCAGGAGGAGCAGCAGCGTCAGGCCGATCGCGCGGGTGAGGATCATCGATTTCTTGCGATTCTTGAGGGTTGAAACTTCGCGTCCGGGCGGACTGGAGGAGAGGACGAGTTCGCCCGGACGCGTCGCGGTCCAGGTCGTGGAGAAATCCACGACCGTCAGACCCGGGAGGATCAGTTGGTTCCCTTGCCGCCGCACTTGCCGGTCGCGACATTGAAGTTGCCGCAGGACAGAGGCGCGCGCCAATCGGAGATCAGGTCCTTCGAATCGGCCAGATAGTCGGACCACTCGTCGCCCATCACCAGGCCAGGCGTCTGCGACACGGTCTCGAACTGGCCATCGGCCTGGATTTCGCCGATCAGCACCGGCTTGGTGATGTGATGGTTCGGCATCATGGTCGAGTAGCCACCGGTCAGGTTCGGCACCGAGACGCCGATCACGGCGTCGATGACCTTGTCAGGATCGGTGGTGCCGGCCTTCTCGACCGCCTTCACCCACATGTTGAAGCCGACATAATGGGCTTCCATCGGGTCGTTGGTGGTGCGCTTGTCGCTCTTGATGAACTTGTGCCAGTCGGCGATGAACTTGGCGTTCTCGGGCGTATCGATGCTCTGAAAATAGTTCCAGGCGGCGAGATGACCGACGAGCGGCGCGGTATCGAGACCGGCAAGCTCTTCCTCGCCGACCGAGAAGGCCATGACCGGGATGTCCTCGGCCTTGACGCCCTGGTTGCCAAGCTCCTTGTAGAACGGCACGTTGGCGTCGCCATTGACCGTCGAGACGACGGCGGTCTTCTTGCCGGCGGAGCCGAACTTCTTGATCGCCGCGACCTCGGTCTGCCAATCGGAGAAGCCGAACGGCGTGTAGTTGACCATGATGTCTTCGGCAGCGACGCCCTTGGCTTTCAGATAGGCTTCGAGGATCTTGTTGGTGGTGCGCGGATAGACGTAGTCGGTGCCTTCAAGCACCCAGCGCTTCACCGAACCGCCGTCCTCGCTCATCAGATAGTCGACAGCCGGAATTGCCTGCTGGTTCGGCGCCGCGCCGGTGTAGAACACGTTGCGCTCGCTCTCCTCGCCCTCATACTGGACGGGGTAGAACAGGATGTTGTCGAGTTCGCTGAACACCGGCAGCACCGACTTGCGCGACACCGAGGTCCAGCACCCGAACACCGCCGCGACCTTGTCCTTGGAGATCAGCTCGCGCGCCTTTTCGGCGAACAGCGGCCAGTTCGAAGCCGGATCGACGACGACCGCTTCGAGTTTCTTGCCGAGCAGGCCGCCCTTTGCATTCTGCTCTTCGATGAGCATCAGCATGGCGTCCTTCAGCGTCGTCTCCGAAATCGCCATGGTCCCCGACAGCGAGTGGAGGATACCCACCTTGATCGTGTCGTCAGCCGCCCTGGCCGGGACGCTCATCAGCAGGCCGGCCGTGACCGCGCCTGCCGAAAACATTTTTGTTATTGTCGAGAAACTGCCCCGCATATTTCAAAACTCCCTGACTGGTTGATCGCATCGCGAACAGACCATGCAACGGCTGTGCCAACCGCAGGAGCAAAATCAAGCGGGTCTGGATTTCGTAGCCCTGTCAGCCGGTTAATATATTAGCCGCCAAAGATAAGCGCCGCTGCCAGTGCTCTGCTTGAGAAAAAGTCCCCCGCTATCGCCCAATTTTTGATCACTCGCGAATTAATGCATGAATTTTGAGCAAAAGACGGCGAACCGTTGCGGCGCTGCAGGAAAATGGGGCAAGATCGATCTTCAAAAGAGCGACCGCATGACCTCCAGGATTCCTCGCATTTTCAGCACCATGCTTCTGGTTGCGGCAACCGGCAGCGCCCGCGCCGACTTCACCGATGGCAAATTGCCGGACGGCACCTATCACTGCGAAGTCTATCTGCTTGGCATGTTCCTCAGCCTTGGCGACATCACCGTCAAGGGCAATGTCTATAGCGGCCCGGTGAGCTTCGGAACCGCCCGGCAGGGCTACAACTATCAGATGAATGCAAATGGCGAGATCACCTGGTTGGGCCCGTTGGGCGGCTACACGACCGGCGGCAACTCGATCTCGCTCACGCAAGCCACCCTGGACGGCCAAACCAGCCCGTCCTTCGACATCATCATGAAGCAGCCTGACGGCGCCTTCACCGCCTCGACTTGCACGAAGCGTTGACAGCCGACAAGAAAGAGGCGCGAAACCTTGTGAGGTTCCGCGCCAGCAGGCAGTCGGGAGGCTATGGCTAAATGCTTTTGGCCGACATTTGTCCGGCAATGTACTCGGCCTGACGGATCGCCAGCGACACGATCGTCAATGTCGGATTTTCAGCCCCGCCCGTGGTGAACTGGCTGCCGTCCGACACGAACAGGTTCTTGATGTCGTGTGCCTGGCCATGCTTGTTGACGACGCCGTCGGCCGCCTTCTCGCTCATCCGATTGGTGCCGAGATTGTGGGTCGAGGGATAGGGTGGCGTCGGGAAGGTCCGCGTCGCCCCGACCGCCTCGTAGAGCGCCGAGCCCTGTTTGTAGGCGTGGTTGCGCATCGCCGTGTCGTTGGCATGGTCGTCGAAATGGACGTCCGCCACCGGCATGCCGTGCGCGTCCTTCATATCGGCATGCAGCGTGATGCGGTTTTCCTCGCGCGGCATGTCCTCGCCGACGATCCACATGCCGGCCATGTGGTCGTAGTGGTCGAGCGCCGTGGTGAAGGAACGCCCCCAGCCGCCGGGATTGAGGAAGGCGGCCATGAACGGCAGGCCGAGCGACAGCGTCTCGAGTTCGTAGCCGCCGACGAAGCCGCGCGAGGGATCGTTGCGGGCTTCGTCGCGGATGATACCGGCCATGGTGGTGCCGCGATACATATGCACCGGCTTGTCGAAGATGCCGTAGACCGAGCCCGTGGTGTGGCGCATGTAGTTCTTGCCGACCTGCCCCGACGAATTGGCAAGGCCGTCGGGAAACTGGCTCGATGCCGAATTGAGCAGCAGCCGCGGGCTCTCGATCGAATTTCCGGCGACGGCGACGATGCGGGCCTTCTGTTCCCTCAGCTTGCCGTCCTTGTCGGCATAGACGACGCCGGTTACCTTGCCTGATGCATCGTGGTTGATCTTGATGGCCATGGCATTCGGCCTGACCTCGAGATGGCCGGTCGCCTCGCCCTTGGGAATTTCGCTGTAGAGCGTCGACCATTTGGCGCCCCATTTGCAGCCCTGGAAGCAGAAGCCGGTCTGCTGGCAGGCATTGCGGTCGTCGCGCGGCTCGGAATTGATTGCCATCCGGCCGGTGTGGCACTCCTTGTAGCCGAGCTTGTCGGCGCCGGCCTTCATCACCTTGAAGTTGTTGTTGCCGGGAAGGCCCGGGATGTTGTTGGTGAGCGTCACGCCGAGCTTGTCTTCGGCCTTTGCGTAGTAGGGCTCGAGCTCGGCAAGCGTGATCGGCCAGTCGAGCAGGTTCGCGCCTTCCAGTTTTCCGTAGGTCGAAAGCGTTTTGAATTCGTGCTCCTGAAAGCGCAGCGAGGCACCCGCCCAGTGCGTGGTCGAGCCGCCGACCGCCTTGACGATCCATGCCGGCAGGTTGGGGAAATCCTTCGCCACCCGCCAGTCGCCCGAGGTCGTGCGCTTGTCGGTCCAGGCGAGTTGGGCGAATGAACCCCACTCGTCATTGATGAAATCCTCGTATTCGTGACGGGCGCCCGCCTCCAGCATGACGACATCGATGCCCTTCTGCGCAAGTTCATTGCCGAGCGTGCCGCCGCCGGCGCCCGAGCCGATGATGACGACCACGCCGTCGTTGTTGAGATCAAATGGTGCCGCCAAGGTTTCCTCCCATTGATGTCTGTGTGCGGTTGCGACGACGGGGCTCAGAGCCACTCGATGTCGTCGAACCCGCGCGCCATGTAGCCGCCCTTGGAGTAGGACTCGCCCTCGTAGCCGAAGATCGGCCAGACCTCCTTCTGGTTGTAGAGGCTGACGACAAGCCCGCCGCGGACGGCCTGGAAGAACGGCGTGTCCTCGATATCCCTGAGCACCGCAACGCGCTGCTCCTCCCAGCCGAGACCGGTGTAGCCGTCCTTGCCCGATTTCAAATCGAGATCGGCGATGCCCTTTTCGACAAGGTCCTTGTGGGCAGGGTCCTTGCCGGCCTGCTCATCATGCGCCTTGACGGCGATTGCGTAATATTTGTCAGGCACTTGGTCGTGCGGGTAGATGTCGCGCGCCATCTGGATCAGGGTCGCCATGGTTTCGGGCTTGAGCGCGGATGTTTCGAGACCCCAGGCATGTTCCGGGCTGATGACGGCACTGCCTGAAATGACCAGCAGCGCGCCGACACCGCCGCGCTTCAGTAGCTCGCGGCGCGATAGAACTGGCTTCGTTTCATGGACCGGCTTGCTCTCATAAATTGTGACCAATTGTTCCTCCCTTGCTTGCTGTCTGCACCCGAAGGTGCCCTGGCTGGCGCCGCGCTGGCCGGCGCGGCCGTCGTATCTCCTATTTGAACCGGCCCTGACGCTGCAGGACCTCGATCTTGTAGCCATCGGGATCCTCGATGAAGAAGAAGCGTGCGAGCACCGCTCCGTCGCGGTTGAACTCGACGATCTTCTTCGGGTTCAGGCCAAGCGCGCCGAGCCGGTCATGCTCGCTGTCCAGATCGGCGACCGAAACCGCGAGATGGCCGTAGCCGTCGCCGAGCGCATAAGGCTCCTGCCGGCCCTTGTTGACGGTGAGCTCGACCTCGAGCTCCGCCTCGGCATTGCTCAGATAGACGAGCGTAAAGGTTTCGAAATCGAGCCGTTCGGCGACGTCCAGTCCAAACGCTTTCCGGTAGAAGTCGACGGAACGGGCCTCGTCGAGAACCCGGATCATGGTGTGGATCGCCTTCGCCAAATGACACTCCGTGCGGTAAGCGCGATGTGCGCGTCGGCGTGATTATGCGCGGGTTGCGGCAAACGTGGTGGCAGCCGATTACCACGCGCTAATCTAACGACGGGGTGGGAACCGCTAAGAGTCTCTAAGGACGAAACTCCGATTGCTGTTTTCCGCTTTCCAGTTGAAGATAAATGGCCACGACAGGCACTGCCAAAGGCGCGAATCACTGCCGGTTGCGCCCAAAATCAATAAGAACGGCCAGATCAATAAGAACGGGAGGTAACGATGTGCAGGGTTTTTGCCGGGCAGGATCCGGACGGCTACCGGCAGATCAACCGGTCGATTCGTATCGACGGGCATTCGACCAGCATCCAGCTCGAGGCGACGTTCTGGGCATTGCTCGACGAGATCGCCAACAGCCAGGGCCTGACGACGCCGAAATTCATCTCGAAGCTTTATGACGAGGCCATCGAGATCAATGGCCAGATTCCGAACTTCGCCTCGATGCTGCGCACGACCTGTGCTCTCTATCTGCGCGGCCATCGGCCCGGCATCGAAGACCACACGGCGCCGAAGCGGCAAGCAGCTTAACTTTCGATCGCGACATCGAGCGCCAGGCGGGTCATATCGGTGAAGAGCGCCTGGCGTTCGGAATAATCGGTTTGCTCGCCGGTCACCACATTGTCGACGACAGTCAGCATCGACAAGGCCCTGGCGCCGAAATGCCCGGCGATGCGATAGAGCGCGCTGGTCTCCATATCCACGGCCAGCGCGCCCTGTGCCTGCGCTTCGGCGAAGCGGTCGCGCCCCTTGGGGTGATAGAATATGTCGCTGCAGATGGTCAGTCCGGCCTGATGTTCGATGCCGATTTCGGCAGCCCGGGCCAGGGCTTGGGAAACCAGATCCGGATCGGGTCCGGCATCAGCACCATAAAGCCCAAAAACCTGGCCGCTCTCGGCACTCTCACCCCGCACCGCTTGCGATATCACTAAACTGCGCAGTTTGACCGCGGCAGTCAGGGCACCACAGGTACCGGTGCGGATCAGTGTCCTCACGCCATGGAAGTCCAGCAATTCATGGGCGTAGATCAGGAATGACGAGACGCCGATGCCGGTGGACTGGATGCTGACGGGCTTGCCGCGAAACAGGCCGGTAAAGCCGAGGGCCTGCCTTCGACGGTTGACGCAGCGCGGCGCCTCGAGAAAGGTTTCCGCCATCCATTCGGCACGCTGCGGATCGCCCGGCAACAGCACTGTTGCCGCATAATCACCCTTGCCTGCCTCGTTGTGCGGCGTCACGGCATGCTCCCCCAAAACCCGCCGTCTGTTTGGCCCCATAATCATGGCAGTCTCACGCCATTTCGCAAGTGCGAATTAGTGAGCCCTAAAGCGCGTCGCGTTTGACCGGCCTCATGCGGCGCGCTTTAGGTTGTCGTTTTATGCATGTCGTTATCGCAAAACCGCTGCACACTTTTGCGCGACATGCATTAAGATTCCAGCACGTCCTTGACGATCGTGGCCAGTTGCTTGAGCGAAAACGGCTTCGGCAGGAAACCGAAATGCGCGTCTGCCGGCAGGTTCTTGGCGAACGCGTCCTCCGCGTAGCCGGAAACGAAGACGAATTTGATGTCCGGCTGCCGCTTGCGCAATTCGCCAAGCAGCGTCGGCCCATCCATTTCCGGCATCACCACATCGGAAACGACAATGTCGACCTTGCCGCCGAGCGCCTCGAAGATTTCCAGCGCCTCGACGCCCGAGGACGCTTCGTGGACGGTGTAACCGCGCGACGTCAGCGCCCGCATGCCGCCCATGCGCACGGCATCCTCGTCCTCGACGAGCAGCACCGTGGCCGAACCTGACAGGTCCTTGGCTGCGTCGGCGACCTTTGCCGGTGCAGCCGGCGCCTCGCCGGGCTCGCCTGCCGTTCGCGCCTCTGCAATGTAGCGCGGCAGGAAGATGCGGAACACCGATCCCTTGCCGACCTCGGAATCGCAGAAGATGAAGCCGCCTGTCTGCTTGATGATGCCATAGACCATCGACAGGCCGAGGCCGGTGCCCTTGCCGACCTCCTTGGTGGTGAAGAAGGGTTCGAAAATCTTCTTGAGCACTTCGGGGGCGATGCCGCTGCCTGTGTCTTCAACTTCGACCACCACATAATCGGCAGGCGCAAGTTCGCGGTAGGGAAGGCTCTTGCTCTCCTGTGTGGTCACGTTGCGGGTGCGCACGATGAGCTCGCCGCCGTTCGGCATCGCGTCGCGCGCATTGACCGCCAGATTGACCACCACCTGCTCGAACTGCCCGATGTCGACCTTCACCGGCCACAGATCGCGGCCATGATCGACCTTCAGCTTGATGTCGTTGCCGACCAGACGGGCCAGCAGCATCCGCAGATCGGCAAGCACGTCGGTCAGGTTGAGCACCTCCGGCCGCAGCGTCTGCTTGCGCGAGAAGGCCAGAAGCTGCCGCACCAGCGAGGCCGCCCGGTTGGCGTTCTGCTTGATGTTCATGATGTCGGGGAACGACGGGTCCGACGGGCGGTGGTTGGTCAACAACAGGTCCGACGCCATGATGATGGCGGTCAGCACATTGTTGAAGTCGTGTGCGATGCCGCCGGCAAGCTGGCCGACCGCCTGCATCTTCTGGCTTTGCGCCATCTGGCCCTCGAGCGCCTTCTGCTCGGTGGTCTCGACGGCGTAGACGATGGCCGATTCTTCGGCGCCCTCGCCGGTGCCGTCGGCAACCGCGTTGACGTAGAAGCGCATGTGCCGTTCTTCATTGCCGGGCAGCAGCGTATCGATCGGTTCGATATCGGCCTGCCGTTGTCGCGCTTTTTCGAACGCCGCGGCAAAGGCGGGTCGGTCACGCTCATGGATCACAGTGTCCAGCCGCACGCGCCGATCGACCGCGTCCCCGTCGACGACGGAGGAAAACAGCGACAGGAAAGGCGCGTTGGTGCGCAGGATGCGCCCGCGGTTGTCGACGGCCGCTATTGCCATCGGCGTCGAATTGAAGAAGCGGGTGAAGCGGATCTCCGAGGCGCGCAGATCGGCGGAAGCGTCCTCGCCTTGCGTCCGGTTGAGCACGATGGTGCGCGTCGGACCGTTGGCGCCCTCGCGGCTGGCCGAAACCCGATGCATGAAACGCACGGGCAGCGCCTCGCCCTTCACTGTCGTCAGATCGAGATCAATGACCGCATTGCGGGTGGTGCCGGGATCGGCCTTGACCGAGCGGACCAGCGCCATGCCGTCGCCGGCGACGATCTCCGCAAGCGTGACGGCACCAGGCGTGAAGCTAGTCAGGTCGATGCCCAGCCACTCCGCAAGCGTGGCGTTGATGTAGGTGACGCGGCCTTCCTGGTCGGCCGAAAAGAAGCCGGCAGGCGCATGGTCGAGATGGTCGATGGCCTCCTGCAGATCAAGGAAGAAGCGCTCCTGCTCGGCCCGTTCTTTCGAGATGTCGGCGAGTTGCCAGGCGAGCAAGGGCAGCCGCTGGCCCGGAACGCTGAAGGCGCGGGCGCGGACACGGTACCAGCGCGCGCCCGGCTCAGCGCCGGGTCGAATGGATTGGGCAAGCCTAAACTCACCGTCGCCGGGCTGGCCGTCACGCAGGCCGGAGGCGAGCCGGTATATGGTCACCGAGGCCTCGGGAACATCGGACAGCAACCCTTCGACGGTCTTTAGATCCGCCGCAGAAGCCGCGCCCGTCATCTCGGCATAGGCCCGATTGGCGTAGACGACACGACCCTTGGTGTCGGTGACCAGGAGGCCTTGCGACATTGAATCGACGAAGGCTTTCGACAGCTCGTCACTCGTCGAGCGCGGTGTGATCTGCACGAAGCCGATGGCGGTGGCGAACAGGAAGCCGACACCGATCATCGCCAGCACGCCAAGCATTCCAAGCAGGAATGGATCGCCAAGACGTTCTCGGAAAAGGCCGAAAACGATCGCCGCTCCTGTCAGCACAACGATGAAGACGATGAGCCGGGTGACCGCGCCCGGTCGCGTGTTCTGGTCGACGATCGGTACCGGATAGAAATCGCCGCGCGCTTCCTTGGCCATGTGCCCCCTGCTCGTGAATTCCGGTACTTGCCCCTGCCCGGTTGAATCACATTCTCAGGGTCCGGAAAAGGCCTTGGCGGCCACTGTCCGCTAAAAATGACACCCGTTCGGCGCCTGGTGCGGCGAATCCGAAATTCGCATCATTCCTGGTCCGACGCGAGCGAATTTTGGATTCACCACGCCAGCAACTTGCTGAAAATCCAGCGTCGTGGATTGAAGTGGGAACGCAGACCCCCTCAATTCGCAGGAGCTTGAAATCCACAAAATGGGTGTTTCAAGCTGTTCACGAAGCGCGAAACGTAACTTGCAGTCGCGTGCCGCAACAGTCTAGTGTCGCGTCTTCTTCGAAAGCTGATTTTGGGTGCACCAATGCTGCAGTGGCTGGATAGCGTGGCGGGTCCCGGTTATGCCGCGGCGATCCTGTGGACCGTTGTCGCGCTTGTCCTTGTGGTCATCGTTCTCCTCATCATCAAGCTGGTCCGCAATCTGACTTTTGGAACATTCGTTGCCGGCGGCAGGAACCGCAAGACGCGGCTGGCGGTGATGGACGCCACCGCAGTCGACAGTCACCGCCGGTTGGTGCTGGTGCGCCGCGACGATATCGAGCACCTGCTGCTGATCGGCGGCCCGACCGACGTCGTCGTCGAACGCGACATCAGGCTGTCGGCGCTGCGCCGTCCTGCACTGACCGGAGATGGCGGCGGCCATCAGCCGGCACCGCCGCCGCGCGCGCCGCAACCGGCTCCCGCGCCAGTGAGGCAAACACCGTCTCCGCAGCCGGCAAGCAACGCCCCAACGCCGGGCCGGCCGCATCAGCCCGCCCCGGCGCCGAGGCCAGCAGCGCAAAGCCCTCAATCGACGACCATCACGCCGCTGCCCGCCTACACCAATGCCGTTCGGTACGCGCCATCGCCGGCAAGACAGGATTCCCCGGCAAAGCCGAATTCCCCGGCAAAAGAGGATTCCATCGACGATACGCTGATGAGGGAGCTCGAGGTCCCGTTTGATGACCCGCACCCCGCCAAGCCGGAGAGCAAGCCGGCGGCGAAAGAGCCGTCGTCTCTCGATGACGAGATGACGAAGCTTCTCGGCGAGTTGTCCAGCCAGAAGAGATAACCGGCCAACAGCCAATAAAAAAATGGCCGGAGACCGGCCATGACAAATTCGCTGGCTGCTTTTAGACGCTTCGCCCGCTTGGACGCTTCGCCCGTGCTTCAGTCGTCGCGGTAGACCTTCTCGCGGCGTTCGTGGCGCTCCTGCGCCTCGATCGACAGGGTCGCGATCGGACGCGCATCGAGCCGCTTCAGCGCGATCGGCTCGCCGGTTTCCTCACAATAGCCGTAAGTGCCTTCATCGATGCGCTGAAGCGCAGAATCGATCTTTGAAATGAGTTTCCGCTGGCGATCTCGGGCGCGAAGTTCGATGGCGCGGTCGGTTTCCGAAGAGGCGCGATCGGCGAGATCGGGGTGGTTGGCGTTTTCCTGCTGCAGGATTTCGAGAGTTTCGCGCGCTTCGCGCAGTATGTCGTTCTTCCAGGTGACGAGCTTCAGGCGAAAGTAGGATTTCTGCCGCTCGTTCATGAACGGCTCGTCTTCGGAGGGTACGTAATCGGCGGTAACGATGTCGTTCATTCGACTCACCCAGACAGCCCCAAATTTGGCGCCTATATATTCACGGACCGAATGCTGCACAAGCGCAATCGACGACAGATTCACGCAATTGTTAATCTCGGCCAAAATGCCATGGGCCGCATCATTCGCATGAAGGGCGCGACCGAATTCGCGTATGATTCGTTAGGTTTGTAGGGCGCCGGCCATTGTGCGCAAGGCGTTTCTCATGACTAATCCCGCAGCGCCTTTTGACGAGTTTCGGTGTTTGGCACAAGCGAGGGACCGGTGAGCAAGCTTTATCTGCTGAGGCATGCGAAGGCCGGATGGGCCCTGCCGGGCATGCGCGATTTCGATCGTCCGCTCGACGCATCCGGCGTCGCCGACGCCGAAACGATGGGTGCGGTCATGCGGGCCTGCAACTACATTCCGGACCTGACCCTTTGCTCGAATGCAAAGCGAGCGCGCCAAACGCTTGAGGGCCTGGCCGGTCACACCGATACGGGCCGGGTCCTGTTCCTGGAGACGCTCTACAGCGAGGATGCCGCCGGCTATCTCAAGCTCATCCGCGGCAATGGCGAGCCAGGCTCGCTGCTCGTCGTCGGCCACAATCCAATGACGGAAGATCTCACCATCGCGCTTTCGGGCGATGGCGAGGAGGCTGCCAGGGGAATGCTGAACCACGGCTTCCCGACCTCCGGCCTCGCGGTCGTCCGTTTTCCAGGCAGTCTTGCCAACGCCGCGCAAGGCACCGGCTATCTCGAAGCCTTCCTGTCGCCGGCCGATATCTGACGCCTTTTCAAACGTAGCGTGGTGGATTTGACGTTCCTGCCACTTCAATGGCGTCAGCGTTCAGGAACTTCAAATTCCAAAACCACGCTAGAAACGATGGTTTGCCAGTGTGACTTAGAATCCGAAATTCGCTCACTGCGATGCTCCAAGGTACTGCGAATTTCGGATTCGCCACACTAGCCGCCAGCGCCTATATCGGGGCGGACCGACGCCCCGAGAGACCGCATTTTGGCATCATCGCTGACCACTTTCACCGACGAGGCGAAGATTGCCCTGGATACGCTGTCGGGGCGCGCTACCGGGCTTTTTTCGCCATCGCTGCGGCTGGGTGTTACCGGCCTCTCCCGCGCCGGCAAGACGGTGTTCATCTCAGCCTTTGTCCACAATCTGATCCACGGCGGGCGGTTGCCGCTGTTCGAGGCGCAGAAATCGGGGCGTGTTGCCCGTGCCTTCCTCGAAGAGCAACCCGATGACGCCGTGCCGCGATTCCAGTACGAGGACCACATCGCGGCCTTGGTCAACGACCGCCTGTGGCCGGATTCGACACGTGCCATTTCCGAGCTGAGGCTTACCATCGAATATGAATCGGCCTCCGGCTGGAGCCGCATGTTCTCATCAGGCAGATTGTCGATCGATATCGTCGACTATCCTGGGGAATGGCTGCTTGACCTGCCGCTGCTCGGCAAATCCTACGCCGATTTCTCACGCGAAGCCTTTGACATGGCCGTGCTGCCGGTGCGCGCCGACCTTTCGCAGGAATGGCGCGCGCTCTCCGCCGCAATCG
This sequence comes from Mesorhizobium sp. WSM4817, assembly GCF_055811135.1. Taxonomy (NCBI): domain Bacteria; kingdom Pseudomonadati; phylum Pseudomonadota; class Alphaproteobacteria; order Hyphomicrobiales; family Phyllobacteriaceae; genus Mesorhizobium; species Mesorhizobium sp. WSM4817. The sequence goes on from NZ_JBVVQQ010000004.1 coordinate 98,187, forward strand.
ACCCGAATGCCGACGCCGATGAGATGACGGCGCGACGCCTCGCCGAGAGCTTCGCCGCATATCTCAAGGCATGCAAGCTCGACGAGCGGGCGCTTTCGACCCTGCCACCCGGCCGTTTCCTGATGCCCGGCGACCTTGAGGGCTCACCGGCGCTGACCTTCGCGCCGTTGCCGGGGCTGAGCGAGCGGCGGGCGCGGCCCGGGTCGCTTCAGGCTATGATGGAGCGGCGCTACGAGGCCTACAGGACGCATGTCGTAAAGCCGTTCTTCCGGGAGCACATCACGCGCCTCGACCGTCAGATCGTTGTGATTGACGCCTTGCAGGCCTTGAATGCCGGGCCCGGCGCGATGGCCGATCTCGAACGTGCGGTGACCGAAATCCTCGCCTGCTTCCGCCCCGGTCGCGGCAATTTCCTGACGGACTTTTTTTCAAGGCGCATCGACCGCATATTGGTGGCGGCGACAAAGGCGGACCATCTGCATCACGAAAGCCATGACCGGCTGCAGGCGATCGTGCGGCGGCTCGCCGACCGCGCCGTGGCGCGGGCGAATTTCACCGGCGCTGATGTCGACGTGGTCGCCCTGGCGGCGGTGCGAGCGACTCGGGAAGGCACGGTCAAGCAAGGCCGCGAAACGCTGCCGGTCATCATCGGCACACCGTTGAAAGGTGAAAAGATCAACGGCGAAACATTTGATGGCAGAACAGAAACAGCCATATTTCCCGGTGACTTGCCGGAGAAAATTGATGCATTGTTCGATGTCTCCGGACCAGACCGTCAGCAGAACCGGGGCCATCGGCAGAGCCCAGGCCATCGGCAGGCCAATGAGGACCCGGCGATCCGTTTCGTGCGCTTTCGCCCGCCAAAACTCGAACGCACTGCCGAAGGCGTCACGCTGTCGCTGCCGCATATCAGGCTCGACCGTGCCCTGCAGTTCCTGATCGGAGATCATCTGGCATGACCGCGCCCCGCAAGCCGGCGGCATTTCGCATCGAGCCGGAAGCCCCGCCAAAGCAACAGGCGGCCTCGCGCCAGCCCGACGCCGCTGCGGCCAGAAAACCACGCACCGTGAACGCTGACCTTGCCGTCGTCACGCCGGCGGAAATCGACGTATTCGACGAGCCGGACATCATCGCCGCCGAACCGCCGCCGGCGACCGCGCCGCGGCAGCGCTCGATATCAGTCAGCCTGTTCTTCGGCGCATTGGGCGTTCTGGTTTCGCTGGCCCTCGGCCTTTGGACCGACCGGCTGATTCGCGATCTGTTCGCCCGTGCCGAATGGCTGGGCTGGCTGGCCGCCGGGATGGCCGTGGTCGCGCTGCTCGCGCTTCTGGTCATCCTCGTCCGCGAGTTCCTGGCGATCACCCGCCTCGCCGAGGTCGAAAAGCTGCAGATGCGGGCGCTCGACGCCATCGCCCGCGACGATCCGAAAGCCGCTCGCGCAGTGGTCGAGGAACTGTCGGCCTTTGTCGCGGCCAAACCCGAAACCGCGGCCGGCAGACGCGCCCTGGCAGACTTGCGCGACGAGATCATCGACGGCGGCAATCTGGTGCGCCTGGCCGAGACCGAAATCCTCGGCCCCCTTGATGCACGCGCCAAGGTGATGATCCTCGAAGCGGCAAAGCGTGTGTCGCTGGTGACGGCGGTCAGCCCTCGCGCTCTGGTCGACGTCTCCTATGTCGTGTTCGAAGCCGGCCGGCTGATTCGCCGCCTGTCGGAGCTTTATGGCGGCCGGCCGGGCACACTGGGGTTCTTCCGGCTGGCACGCAGCGTTCTCGCCCATCTGGCGGTGACCGGCTCGATTGCCGTCGGCGACAGTTTCGTGCAGCAGATCGTCGGCCATGGCCTTGCCGCCCGGCTCTCGGCAAAACTTGGCGAAGGCGTCGTCAACGGCATGATGACGGCGCGCATCGGCATTGCTGCGATGGAGACCGCAAGGCCCCTGCCCTTCAGCGCCGCGAGGCGGCCCGGCATGGGCGATTTCCTGTCCGCGCTGACATCATTTGCAACCAAAAAGCAGAAGGAAACATCCGCTTCCGACACCTGACGACCGTCTCCGACGCGGCACGTCCTGGTGGCGCGCCAAGGGATGCTGCAACACGTTTGTTTTGCCCATGATCCCAGCGCAAATCGCGTCCGATTTTCGGGGTCATCCGCAACCGGTGACGAAGCATTAACCAATCTTGTTCATGGTCGGACGGGTTCCAAACCAGTCTCTTTGTTGCCGGGTGTCGTCGATGAAAAGCGTGATCTTGTCTAGCGTCCTGCCCATGGCAGTCGTGGTTTCAACAACCGCCGGCATGGCCGAAAAGACCTTTGCGGCAGAACGGGACAAGAAGTTCTTTCAATCGGTGAAAGGCGAATGGGTCGGCCCGGGGGAAATCGTCGCCGGCAAATACAAGGGCACGAAATTCACCTGCAATTTCACCGGTTCGACGCCGGACGGCAAGATCGGCATGTCGCTCGACGGCGGTTGCCGGGTCGGCATGTTCACCCAGCAGATGTCGGCGACGATCCAGCACAAGGGCCGCGAGGGCTACAAGGGCAGCTTCATGGGCGGTGCCGCCGGTTCCGGTCTCGACATCATCGGCGGCAATGTGGTCAGCGCCAACAAGGTCGTCTTCACCATCAACCGTAACCAGTTGCGCGGCGTCATGCAGGCTCTTGTCCCCAACGACAATTCGATGACAGTGACGGTTGCGGTGCGCGTCGACCAGCAATTGGTGCCGGTCATCGGCATGAAGCTGAAGCGCGTCGATACGCTCGAAGTCGGCTCCATCGCGCCGAACTGAACGATCGTCTGCGCATCCAGTGAAAATGCAACGCGCTGTGCAATTTAGTGAATGGTGAATGGTGAATGGAATTAGATATTCACTACTGACTACTGACTACTGACTACTCACTACTCACTACTCACTACTCACTACTCACTATTCACTATTCACTATTCATTATTCACTATTCACTATTCACTATTCACCAAAAAAGCGGCAGCCACGGCCACCGCTTCTTTTAGCAAAACTCAAATCGATTCTCAGGCCTTGATGGCGGCAGTCAGCTCGTCATAGGCCTTGCAGGCCTCCTCCGCCGTCGTCGCGCCCTGATACTTGGTTGTGACCGCCTGGACCTTGGCGGTGAGATCGGCTGCCTTGGCCGGATCCTTGGTAATTGCCTCCTGAAGGGCTGCGGTCATGTCCTGGGCCTTCTTGGTCAGCATTTCGGTGGTGCAGTCCGGCGCCTTCGAGCAGGCCGATCCGGCAAGCGCCGCGATGCCAACGGCAACAAGCAAAAATGTCTTCATGTCAGTCGTCTCCCTCAAAAAAAAGGCGGCCGACTTAATCGTCATCCGCCCCTCACGGCCAAGGCCGCGGCGTCCTTAGCGCCCGATTTCTGCAACACACAACGCAGCCGGTGGATAAAGTTGTGGAGCGCGCCTGCAACACTGCTGCACCAGTTTCCGGATTCGGACTGTTCGATCTCAACCGAAGCCCCTATCTTTGCCGCTCGATGCCGCAGCACGTGCAGCGGTCCCTAGAGAGAACGGAACGGCAGGCATGGCGGCAGAAGCAGCGGGCAGCGATTTGATCCACGTCGTGGCGCTGCTCGCCGCAGGTGTTGTCGCCGTGCCGATCTTCAAGCGCATGGGGCTTGGCTCCATCCTCGGCTATCTGGCGGCCGGCGTGGTCATCGGCCCGTTCGGCATCGGCATCTTTTCCGAATCGGAAGCCATTCTTCACGTCGCCGAGCTCGGCGTCGTCATGTTCCTGTTCATCATCGGGCTGGAGATGCAGCCATCACGGCTGTGGGGCCTCAGGCGAGAGATCTTTGGCCTTGGCGCATTGCAGGTCGGCGTGTGCGCGCTGTTGCTGACCGGGGTCGGACTGGCGGGAGGTTTTCCGGTCTCGCAATCCTTCGTCGCCGGCGCCGGTTTCGTGCTGACCTCGACGGCGATCGTCATGCAGCTTCTGGAGGAACGCGGTGAGATGGCCGCGCCCAAAGGCCAGCGCATCGTCTCCATCCTGCTGCTCGAAGACCTGGCGATCGTGCCGCTGCTGGCGCTGATCGCTTTCCTGGCACCGGGCGGCGCCGATATGAGCTTGACGCAGCGGCTGACGGAGGTGGGCATCGGTCTTGCCGCCATCGTCGGGCTGGTGCTGGCCGGGCGTTACCTGCTCAATCCGTTCTTCCGCATCCTGGCGGATGCCCGCGCCCGCGAAGTGATGACCGCCGCCGCCCTTCTGGTCGTTCTGGGGTCGGCGCTTGCCATGCAGCTCAGCGGCCTGTCGATGGCGATGGGCGCTTTCCTGGCCGGCGTGCTGTTGTCGGAATCCACCTTCCGCCATCAGCTCGAGGCCGACATCGAACCCTTCCGCGGTGTGCTGCTCGGGCTGTTCTTCCTCGCTGTCGGCATGTCGCTCGACCTGCACGTGGTTGCCCAGAGCTGGCGGCTTGTCGCCATCTACGTCGTCGCCTACATGGTGATAAAGGCGATCGGCATCTATCTCGTCGCCCGCATCCTCAAGACCGGCCACCGGGAGGCGCTCGAGCGCGCCGTCTTCATGGCGCAAGGCGGCGAATTCGCCTTCGTTCTCTATTCCGCCGCGGCGGCGGTCGGCATCATCGACAGCCAGGCTAACGCGACGCTGACGGCGATCGTCATCATCTCCATGGTGCTGACGCCGCTGGCCATTCTGGCATTGCGGTATCTGACGCCACGCGACGAGCAGTCGCTCGAAGGCGTCGACATCGCCGATGGCCTGACCGGCAGCGTGCTGATCATCGGCTTCGGCCGCTTCGGCCAAATCGCCAGCCAGCCGCTTCTGCTGCGCGGGATCGACGTCTCGATCATCGACAATGAGGTCGAGATGATCCAGGCGGCGGCCGATTTCGGTTTCAAGGTCTATTATGGCGACGGCACGCGGCTGGACATTCTGCGTGCCGCCGGCGCCGGCCGCGCGCGCGCCGTGTTGATCTGCGTCGACAAGCCCGATGTCGCCGTCCGCATCGCAAAGCTGATCAAGGCGGAGTTTCCCCTGCTCACCGTGCTGGCACGCGCTTTCGACCGCGGAACCGCACTGCAGTTGATACGTGCCGACGTCGATTTCCAGATTCGCGAAACCTTCGAATCAGCGCTTGTCTTCGGCGGCTCCACGCTGGAAGCACTGGGCGTCGACCCCGAGGAAGTCGCCGAGGTGATCGAGGACGTCCGCCACCGCGATTCCGCCCGTTTCGAGTTGCAGCTCGCCGAAGGGGTTCGCGCCGGAGCGCGCTTCCTCAAGGGCAATATCGGCACACCCATTCCGACACCGCTCAGCCAGCCGCGCCGCTCCGGTCAGGCGCTCAATGAAGAAACCGCCGGCGTTCTGCACAAATCCGAGCCTGCCGACTAAACATTGGAGAGCAAACAGATGATCGAACTGGACGAGCGCGCGCTCTCCGTCACCAAATTCTGGCGTGACGCCGGGAAAGATGCATGGTTCGAGAAGAATGACGCCTTCGACGCGGAGTTCCGCAACTGGTTTCTTGAGCTGCATTACGCTGCCGCGCGGCGTGAATGCGACGGATGGTCGGAGCATGCCGAAGGCTCACTGGCGCTGATGATCCTGCTCGACCAGTTCCCGCGAAACTGCTTTCGCGGCACCGGCCATATGTATGCCACCGACCCGCTGGCAAGGCATTTTGCCGAAAAGGCGATCGCCGCCGGCCAGGATCTGGCGCTCGACGAAGAGCTTCGCGTCTTCCTCTATTTGCCTTATGAGCATTCGGAGCATCTCGCCGACCAGCTCAAATCGGTGGACCTCACCACCGCCAAAGCCCAATCCTATCTGAAGTATGCCGTCGAGCACCTGGAGATCATTCAGCGCTTCGGCCGTTTTCCGCATCGAAACAGGATGCTTGGCCGCGAGACGACGCCGGAGGAACAGGTGTTCCTCGACGGCGGCGGGTTTTCCGGCTGAGCTCAGTGCATCGGAGCCAAAAATGGTTAGAGGTTTTGGTTCGATGCTTTAGGTCAGCCACCAATTCCGGCCGGACGACAGTCGCTCGATGCCGGCGCTGTCGAGAGCGGCAAGCCGCTCCGTCACGCTTCTGCCGTCGACGGTGAGGTCAGGCGCGATCTCGGCCAGCGGCGCCAGAACGAAGGCGCGCTCCAGCATGCGCGGATGCGGCACTTCCAGCCCGGTTTCGTGGATGATCCGATCGCCGAACACCAGAATGTCGATGTCGATCAGCCGTGGACCCCAGCGCTCCTCGCGCACCCGCTTCAGCCTGCGCTCGACGTCGAGACAGAGATCGAGCAATGCATGTGGCGCGAGCACGGTCGAAATTTCGGCGGCCGCATTGAGAAAATCCGGCTGGTCGAGCTTGCCCCAGGGCGGCGTGCGGTAAAGCGAGGAGACGACAACGACGCGCGTGTTCCCGTCGGCGTCCAGCATGCGCAGCGCCGCGCCCATCGACCTTGCCGGGTCGCCGAGATTGCCGCCAAGGCTGAGGTAGACCGTGTTATTGGGGCCAGGCAACGGTCACCTCGACATGATCGAGCACGCCGGGCACCGGCGCGTTCGGCTTGCGCACAGTGATCTCGGCCTTTTTTATCTGGGGAAAGCGGGCTGTCAGCGCCCGGGCCACCTCCAGCGCCAGCGCTTCTATCAGAAAACGCCTCTCCCCGGTGATGATCTTTTCGATCACCCCGAAGGCAATGCCATAGTGGACGGTATCCTCAATGGAATCATCGACCAGCGCGCGGCCGGGTTCGACGGTGAGCGCAGCGTCGACATAGAAACGCTGGCCGAGCGTCTCCTCCTCATCCAGCACGCCGTGCCGAGCGAAGAAGGCGCAATTTTTCATGCGGATGATATACATCGCTCAGCGTCCTGCTCGATTGGAGCGATGCGCGTCCGCTTGGGCGCACAGACTACGCTCTAAGGGTTGTAATCTACGCATCCTGCTGGAATCGATTTCGATTTGCGAGCTATGCGGCGGTTTCACGCGCCAGCATAGCATCCGCAACCGCCAGCGCATCCACATTGATTGCGACATCGTGGACGCGAAAAAGCCGCGCGCCCTTGAGCCTCAGTATGACGCTCGTCGCCGCTGTTCCGGCGTCTCTGGCCGAGGCGTCGCGGCCGGTGACGGCGCCGATGAAGCGCTTTCGCGATGTACCGGCCATCAGCGGAAAGCCCAAGACATCGAGCTCGGAAAACCGTGCCATCAGGTCGAGATTTTCCTCTGCGGTTTCCTTGGCGAAGCCAAAGCCCGGATCGAGCACGATCTGGTCGTCGGCAACGCCGCTTCGCCGGGCGATTTCCAGGGACTTGCCGAGGAAGAAAAACTGATCCTCGATCACGTCGGGCAGTTTTTGCCTGTCACGCCCGGTGTGCATGATGACAAGGCCGGCGCCGGTTTCGGCCGCGACCCGCGCGATGCCTGGTTCGCGTTGTAGGCCCCAGACGTCGTTGAGGATGTGGGCGCCGGCGGCGACGGCAAGCCGGGCGGTGTCCTCGCGATAGGTGTCGACCGAAATCAGCGCCTCGCCGAGCCCGGCGAGCGCCTTGATGACAGGCAGCACGCGGGCCTGCTCTTCCTCGATGGCTACCGGAAATGCGCCGGGGCGTGTCGATTCCCCACCGACGTCAATGACGGAGGCCCCTGCTTCCGCCATCCGGCGCGCCTGGGCAATCGCCTGTTCGGGCGCGACGAACAGTCCGCCGTCAGAAAAACTGTCCGGCGTGACATTGAGTATACCGACGATCACCGCCTTGCCGCCAAGGTCGAGATGGCGCCCATGCGCCAGCTGCCATCGCCCTGTCGTCATTGTCGATAAACCATGTGTGATCCACCAAAGATCAATTCCGTTGCGTCGGCAACGGCCGTAGCGCAAGGTAGGCAAAGAGGCAACATGATGAAACGATCCCTGCTTTGCGCCCTGATGCTTGCTTGTTCCGCCTTGCCGGCGGGCACGGCGAATTTGGTGAAGACATATAGCTATTTCAGCATCGGCGGCAGAACGCTCGATGATATCGGATCCCAGCTTACGAAACTTGGACCTCGGGTGAAAAGCACCGGGATGCGGCATCCAGGCGCCACGCAGATGGCGTTCACCACCCGCGTCAGCTATGCGGAAAGATCTAACTCCTGCGCGATTGCCGACGCCGATGTCACCGTCAAGGTCAAGGTGATCCTTCCCGAGTGGCGCCGCCCGCGCAAGGCTGATGCCGGCGTAAGGCTGTTTTGGGATACATTGTCGGCCGACATCAAGCGTCATGAGGACCGCCATGTCGAGATCGCCAAGAACCATGCCGGCGAACTCGAGGATGCGCTGAAGGCGACCCACCCGCGCAAGACGTGCCAGGAGGCCAAGGCCAAGGCAGCGGAGATCTCCGCCGCTATTCTTGCCAAGCACGACCGCGCTCAGATGCAGTTCGATCGCGTCGAAACCATCAATTTCGAAAGCCGCATCCTGCGGCTGCTGCGCTATCGCATGAAGCGCATCGAAAACGGCCGGCTGCCGGGTTAGCTTCGGCCAGACGGTAAGGGCGATTCTCGTCGAGTAAGAGACTCAGCCGGCGACGCCGAGCTTCTTCTGCAGGCTGGTCGATGACGTCGTATACTGGAATACGATGCGCTCGCCGGGGCTGACGATGCGCTTGGCCGCCTGCGCCATCAGCGCGACCTCATGGAAGCCCGACAGGATCAGCTTCAGCTTGCCGGGATACCAGTTGATGTCGCCGACGGCGAAGATGCCCGGTACCGACGTCTGGAATTTCTCGGTGTCGACCGGGATCAGGTTCTCATGAAGATTGAGCCCCCACTCGGCGATCGGTCCGAGCTTCATGGTCAGGCCGAAGAACGGCAGCAACCGAGTGCACGGCACCTCGGTGTCACCGTCGGGTCCCTTGATGGTCGCCGCCGAGAGATGGCCGTCCGTGCCGGTCAACCCGGTCACCTGCCCGACATGGAAATCCAGTTCCTTCATCTCCTGCATGGCGTACATCTTGTTGACGCTGTCTGGCGCCGCGCGGAACTCCGGCCGCCGGTGCACCAGCGTCACGCTCTTGGCCACCGGCTGCAGGTTCAGCGTCCAGTCGAGCGCCGAATCGCCGCCGCCGACGATAACCAGGTCGTGGCCGCGGAATTCCTCCATCCGGCGCACCGAGTAGAAGACGCTCTTGCCCTCATAAAGCTCGATGCCCGGAATTGGCGGCCGCTTCGGCTGGAAAGAGCCGCCGCCGGCGGCGATAACCACAATCTTGGCTTCAAACACCTCGTTCTCGTCGGTGATGACGCGAAAGCTGCCGTCCTCGAGCTTTTCGAGGCTCGAGACCATGCGGTTGAAGGTGAAGTCGGGCTTGAACGGCGCGATCTGCTCAAGCAGTCTGTCGACCAGGCCCTGGGCCGAGATCGATGGCCAGCCGGGAATGTCGTAGATCGGCTTTTCCGGATAGAGTTCGGCGCATTGCCCGCCGGGCCGATCGAGTATGTCGATCAGATGGCATGTCATGTCGAAGAGGCCGAGCTCGAACACGGCGAACAGGCCGACGGGCCCCGCCCCGACAATCAATGCGTCCGTCTTGATGATATCGGTCATGAATGCGCCTTCGATGCGCATGACCCCGAAAATCGGAATCGATTCTCGCCGGGGATCCTGCGCCAAATCACCGTGCTACAGCGTGCTTTGCGTGGTCCAGGGAACGTGCGGCGCTGTAGAGAACGGCGCGACACTGCATGACCATTGGCCCGCTGCCAAGCCGGCGCCGGAAAAATCGGCTATATCCCCCGCTTAAGCCTCCACGCTTCAGCCCTGGCGGGCGGGCACGCGCACAACCAGGCCGTCGAGAGCGTCGCGCACCTTGATCTGACAGGAGAGCCGTGAGTTCGGCTGGACGTCGTAGGCGAAGTCCAGCATGTCCTCTTCCATCGCTTCCGGCTCGCCGACCTCCGCCGTCCATGCCTCATCGACATAGACATGGCAGGTCGCGCAGGCGCAAGCGCCGCCGCATTCGGCCTCGATCCCCGGCACGGCGTTGCGGATCGCGTTCTCCATGACGGTCGAGCCGTTTTCGGCATCCACGTCAAAATGTGTGCCGTCATGGGCGATGAAGGTCAGCTTGGTCATTTGTCACCTGAAGGGAGTCCCAGCCGAGATAATCACTCCCGCAGACAAGTCAACTGCGGCGCGAAAGCGGCGCTCTATACCGTTTTTTTCGGAAATGGGTTTAACGGCTGATGGCGGCGACGAAATCGCGGACTTCTTCGATCAGGGAGCCAAGCCGCTTGAGGGTATTGGTATCTTCAGGTTGAAGTTCGATCGCGCCGGCGCAATCGGCAACAGCGAAGGCGCCGACGCCGCGCGCCGAGCCTTTCAGCCCGTGCGCCAGGAGCAGTCTTTGTTTCACATCGGCGTCGACGATCCTGTCGCGAACCGACAATGCCTGCTGCACGAACAGCGCCAGCACCTCCTGTTCGAGGCTGCGGTCGCCCATCGTCTGGCGCGCCAGATGCGCCAAGTCCACGGGCCGCGACCCAGCCGTTCCCGACACATCGCCGCCGGGCATCGAGAAGGCAATGCCGTTTTCGCCACGCATGACTCTGCACTCCGTTCTTCCAGTCGCCAAAAATAGGCAGCCGCCAAAAAATAGGCCCATCCTGTGGACGACGGGTTAACGATTGGCCCGGAAAAATGTTGCGATAGCGACGCCGGAATCACAGTTCTGTTAACCTTATATTTAAAGTTTTACGTATCGTACCGAATGCATGTTTTCTTTACCCCGGTGTGTCATTACGATACGAAAGGTCCATTTTCAGCCTCTTGCGTGGGACACGAAAAGCAAAATCAACAAGTCCCGCGGCAGCTTGTACAGGGTAGCGAAGGCATGGCGAAGAAAACAACGACGACAAGAACGCTCGACAACGACGTAGCCAGGGAACTCGAAAAAGCACTTGAAATCGATCTGAACGGCGATGCCGGCGGCGACCTCGACATCGCCGCGTCGATGGAGGATTTGGAAGCGCAGATATCGCAGGCCGCCGACGAGTTGGCACGCGAGGGCCGTGACCAGGATGCCGAGGCTGTCGCCAACCAGAGCCAGGATGCCGAGCCTGTCGCCAACCAGAATCAGAATGCCGAGCCTGTCGTCAACCAGAGCCAGAATGCCGAGCTTGCCGCCAATCAGGACAAGAAAGCCCAGGACCAGAGAGAGGCGGCAAACGCCAGGCCGGCTGAACCGCGCCCTGCTGAGCTGCGCCCTGTTGAAACGCGCCCCGTTGAAATGCGCCCTGTTGAAACGCGCAATGGCACGCAGTCGGCCGGCTTCACTCCGGCCAACGATCCTCGTCAAAAAGATTACAAGACGCTGCTGCACACCCTCAATCGGCGTGCCTCGAACACGATCTACTGGGTCGTGGCGCTCGTTTCGCTCGCCTGGGTCGCGGGCGCCGGTGCATTGGCAAACCTGCTGTTTGGCCCAGGCATTTGGCAAATCCGCACGCCCGGCCAGTTTTTCGCCCGTCCCGAACTGATTGGCCTGGCAATCGCTGCGATCCTGCCGGTCCTCCTGTTCTGGGCGTTTGCAGCCATGATTCGCCGCGCACAGGAGATGCGCATCGCCGCTCAGTCGATGACGGAAGTGGCTTTCCGCCTGACCGAGCCGGAGCAAATCGCCCAGGATCGCGTCATGATGATCGGGCAAGCCGTGCGCCGCGAGGTTGCGGCCATGGGTGAAGGCATCGAGCGCACGCTTGCACGTGCCGTCGAGCTCGAAACCCTGGTCCACAGCGAGGTCAACCAGATCGAGCGCTCCTATTCGGAGAATGAATCCCGCATCCGCTCGCTTGTCGACGGGCTGGGCAGCGAGCGCGAAGCGGTGGTCACCCACGCCGAACGCGTGCGCGCCTCGATCACCGGCGCGCATGAGACGCTGAAGGACGAAATCGGGGCTGCCAGCGACATCATTCGCGACAGCATCCTCAACGCCTCGACCAACCTGTCGATGACCATCACCAATTCCGGCGACACGCTGATCGACAGGATCAACCAAAGCTCGCTGTCGATCTTCGATTCGGTGGAAGGCCGGCTCGAATCCATCACTGACCGGCTGTCGACCTCCGGCGAAGCCTTCGCCAGCCTTCTCGACACACGCATTGCCAAGCTGACGGAGACGACCGACGGCCTCACCCGGTCGCTGACCGATCTGCTCGACGATCGGACCTCCGGCATGGTGTCGCTGCTCGGCGGCGCCGCACGCACGCTCAACTCCGAATTTGAAGCCAGCCTTGACGGCATCGAGCGGACGCTGGCCGAACGCGGCCAGGTGCTGATCAGTGAGTTCCAGACCCGCGCCGAAGCGCTGGACACCGGCACCCAAAAGCTCAACGCCGCGCTAGAGGCCCGCGCACGCCAGATCAACGAGACCCTGGTCGAGCGTGCGCGCGAAATCGCCCATACCTTCCAGGAGAGCAAGGAGACGCTTTCGGCGATGATCGATCAGGGCAAGACCCAGATCGGCGCCGACATGGCCGACATCGTTTCGTCGACCTCGTCGATGCTCGAAGCACGCGCCGGCGATTTCGCCGGCCGCATGGAAGCGGCCCGTCATGTGGTGTCGCGCGCCTTCGACGCCGACATCCAGCGGCTTGCCGATGCCCGCGTCGGCATCGAGGAGGCTGTCGAGAACCACAGCCGCAAGCTTTCCGAAAGCCGCGAACACATGACGGCGGCCATGCAGGCCGATCTGGAGAAATTCGCCGAAAGCCGCGCCGGCATCGACGCGGCTGTCACCGACCAGGTGCAAAAGCTTTCCGAAGGCCGCAATCTGATCTCGCGCGCCCTGGAGGAGGATTTGCGCAAGGTCAACGAGTCGCGCGCCGCCATCGATGCGTCGCTCGGCAGCCATCTCGAACGGCTCGAAGAGGGCCGCAACAGGCTTTCGCAGGCCTTGAATGAAGACTCTGGAAAACTTGTGCAAGCCCGCACGATCATTGACGAAATGGTTGCCGGCCATGTTGGAAAGCTCGCCGAAGGCCGCAGCATTCTTTCACGCGCTCTCGATGCCGATCTCGGCAAGCTGGCCGACAGTCGCGCCAGCATCGACGGCCTGGTCGCTGGCCAGGTCGAGAAGATCGCCGAAGGTCGCGCCTTGCTCGCCAAGGCGCTGGAAACCGACATTGGTGGCATCAAGGGTCTCATCGAGACCCATTCCGCCAAACTGGCGGAAGACCGCAGCGAGCTTTCGCGTTCGCTCCAAGACGACCTGTCGGGCATCCGAGGCCTGATCGAGGACCATTCGGGCAGGCTCGCCGACGATCGCAGCCTGCTTTCGCAAACGCTCGAGGCAGACCTTGCCAAATTGGCGGAAAGCCGGTCGAGCATCGACGGGCTTGTCGCCGGTCAGGTCGAGAAGCTGGCCGAAGGCCGCAACATCCTCAAGCGCGCGCTCGAATCCGATCTCAACACGATCAAGGAGGTCATATCAGGCCAGTCCGAAAAGCTGGCGGAAGACCGTGGTCAGCTCTCGAAGGCGTTGGAAACCGACCTGCAGAGCGTCAATGGCCTTATCTCTGATCACATGAACAGGCTCTCCGAGGACCGTTCAATCCTGTCGAAGGCGCTCGAAGACGATCTCGCCAAGCTGGCGGAAAGCCGGTCGAGCATCGATGGGCTGGTCACCGGGCAGGTCGAGAAACTGGCCGAAGGTCGCGACATCCTCAAGCGCGCGCTCGAATCCGATCTCAACACGATCAAAAGCGTTCTATCAGACCAGTCCGAAAAGCTGGCGGAAGATCGTGGTCAACTGGCGCGAGCGTTGGAAACCGACCTGCAGGGCGTGAACGGCCTTATCTCCGATCACATGAACAGGCTCGCCGCAGATCGCTCGACCCTGTCCCAGGCGCTCGAAGAGGATCTCGCCAAATTGGCGGAAAGCCGGTCGAGCATCGATGGGCTGGTTACCGGGCAGGTCGAGAAACTGGCCGAGGGTCGCGACATTCTCAAGCGCGCGCTCGAGTCCGATCTCAACACGATCAAAAGCGTTATATCGGACCAGTCCGAAAAGCTTGCGGAAGACCGCTCGATCCTGTCGAAGGCGCTCGAAGACGATCTCGCCAAGCTGGCCGAAAGCCGGTCGAGCATCGACGGGCTGGTTGCCGGCCAGGTCGAGAAGCTGGCCGAAGGCCGCGACATCCTCAAGCGAGCACTCGAATCCGATCTCAACACGATCAAGGAGGTCATATCAGGCCAGTCCGAAAAGCTGGCGGAAGATCGTGGTCAACTGTCGCAGGCGTTGGAGACCGACCTGCAGAATGTGAACGGGCTGATCTCCGATCACATGAACAGGCTCGCCGCAGACCGCTCGACCCTGTCCCAGGCGCTCGAAGACGATCTCGCCAAGCTGGCGGAAAGCCGGTCGAGCATCGACGGGCTGGTTGCCGGCCAGGTTGAGAAGCTGACCGAAGGCCGCGACCTGCTCAGACGCGCGTTGGAAGCAGACCTCAATACCATCAAGGGTGTCGTCGCCGATCAGTCTCAGCAGCTGACCGACAATCGCGCAGAGTTCGCGCGGGCGCTGGAGGCCGATCTCGGCGGTGTCAATGGTCTTGTAAACAGCCACGCCGAGAAGCTCATCCAGGACCGCTCAATCCTGTCCAAGGCGCTCGAAGACGATCTCGCCAAATTGGCGGAAAGCCGGTCGAGCATCGACGGGCTGGTTTCCGGCCAGGTCGAGAAGCTGGCCGAAGGCCGGGACATCCTCAGACGTGCGCTGGAAGCAGACCTCAACACCATCAAGGGTGTCGTCGCCGACCAGTCTCAGCAGCTGACCGACAATCGCGCAGAGTTTGCGCGGGCGCTGGAGGCCGACCTCGGCAGCGTCAACGGATTTGTGAACAGCCACGCCGAGAAGCTCATCCAGGACCGCTCGATCCTGTCCAAGGCGCTCGAAGACGATCTCGCCAAGCTGGCGGAAAGCCGGTCGAGCATCGACGGGCTGGTTTCCGGCCAGGTCGAGAAGCTGGCCGAAGGCCGCGACATCCTCAGACGTGCGCTGGAAGCAGACCTGCAGAAAATTGCGGCGAGCCGCGGCGACATAGACGACATCATCGCCGGGCACGTCGGCAAGCTGGCCGAAGGCCGCGACGCGCTGACCCGTGCGCTGGAGGACGACCTCTCCAGGCTCGCCGACACGCGCAAGGAAGTCGACCGTTCCCTGTCCGGCCATATCGACCAGATCGCCGCCAGGAGCACCGACATCTCGGACGCCATTGCCGCCGACGTCGAAAAGATCGAGCAGGCGTTCAGCCGCCAGACCGGCATCATCGAGGAGCGCGCCGGGACCATGGAGCGCGCGCTGTCGACCGGCGTCGACAACGTCCGCAACGTGCTCGAAAAGAGCGCCGTCTTCGTTGCCGGAGCGCTGCGCGAAAAGGTCATGGAAGTCACCAGCGCACTGCATGAGCAGGCAGGCGCGGCTTTCAGTGACGCCGATTCCAAGATCGCCGAACGGGCGGAGCAGACCTCTGCTGCCCTGCTTGCCAGGGCGGAGGATATCGCACGCACCTTCGAGGAAGCGGATCGCCGCCTCGCCGCACGTGCCGAAGACACGTCGAGCGCGCTCGTTGCCCGGGCGGAGGGTGCATCGAGCGCAATCATGGCCCGCGTCGACGACACCTCGAACTCGTTGCTGGCGCGCGCCCAGGAAACGGCCGACCAGCTGGCTGCACGTGCCAGCGAGATCGCCGGTACATTCGATGCGGCGGACCAGAAGCTGGTTGCCCGCGCGGTCGAAACGGCACAGTCGCTGGCGGAACGCGCCGGCGACATCCTGCGCAATTTCGAAGGTGCCGACGAACGGCTCAGCGTGCGCATCGGCGAATCGGCCGAAGCGCTCGCAGCGCGTGCATCGGACCTTGGCCGCATTTTCGATGCTGCCGACCAGCAGCTGATCTCGCGCATCGCCGAAGGTTCGGAAGCGCTGTCGGCCCGCGCGTCCGAGATCGGCCGCATCTTCGATGAGGCGGATCACCGCCTGGTGTCGCGTATCGCCGACAGCACGTCCACGATCGGAGAACATGCCGACAACATCGTCGGGGCCTTCGCCAGCACCGAGCAGCGGGTTGCCGAACGTGCAAGGCAGACCGGGCAGGACCTGGCCGTTCACGCCCGTGACATCGAGCAGGCGCTCGCCGGCGCCGACGCGCGCCTGGCCTCCAGCGCGGCGGCCGCGGCGGCTCGCGTCGAGGAACAGGTTGCCGGCGTCGAAAACCGTCTGGTCAACACCACCGAAACGATAGGCCAGAAGCTCAACGAGCAGGTTTCGACCGCCGAGGCGCAGCTGATTTCGCGCGCCAACTCGATCGCCGAAACCTTCACGGCGGTCGGCCAGCATATCGGCCAGAGCACCAACGACGCCGCCAAGACCATCGGCACCAACACCCGCGAACTCAACACCATGCTTGCGGCACGTTCGGCCGAGATCTCGAAAATCCTCGACGAAACGGCACGGCCTCTGGTCGAGCGCTTCGCCCTGGGCGGTTCGGAACTGCAAAAGAGCATGGAAGAGGTGACCGAACGCGCCACCGAAAAGCTGCGCAGCGAAAACGCCGCTTTGGTCGACGCGCTCGCCAGCCGCACGGCCGAAACATTGTCGGCCGTTGAAGGGGCGCGCTCGACGCTCGCCGACAGCGTCGCCGACCTCATCGGCCGCATGAGCACCTCGAGCGCACAGCTCGGCCAGCTGATCGAACAGGCGGCGGCCAATCTCGGCCAGGTCGACGAACGCCTGACTGGCAGCACGCAAAGCTTTGCGGCGACAACGGAAAAAGCCGCGCAGACTTTCGCCAGCTCGGCGCGTCTGGTCGATTCGAATACGACACGGCTTACCGAGCTGTCGTCCTCGACCTTGCGCGAGGTTGCCTCGATCGCCACCAAGTTCGACGAGCACAGCCGATTGCTGTCGAGTGCTTCGGACCTGTTGAGCTCGGCCCAGAGCAACCTCGAACACACGCTGGAAAGGCAGTCGTCGCTGGAGGACCTCGCCGTCGGCTTGGTCAAGAAGTCGGAGGATCTCGAAAAAGTCATGCGCTCGTTCGAGGATCTGGTCGGCCAGACGTTGCAGAACGCCGAAGGCAAGACGCTGGAGTCGGCGGACAAGATCCGTACCTCCATTGCCGACGTCGTCGATTCGGCAACCAAGCGCTTTGCCGACGCGACCGAGGAGATGCGACGCACCGCCAGCTCGATCAAGAGCGAGCTCGACCTTACCCGCGCCGAGCTCAAGAAGGGTGTCATCGAGATGCCGGAAGAGGCAAAGGAATCGACCACGGCCATCCGCCGTGCCGTTTCCGAGCAGATCAGCGCCCTGAAGGAACTCTCTGATATCGTTGCGAAATCTGGCCGCAGCACCGACTCCTCGGAGCCGCGCAACCTGCGCCCGGCACAGCAGGCGCCTGCCCCGCGCGCCACTGAGCCGCTGCGCCGCCCTCCGGCCCCGGAACCCCTTGCCCCGCAGGCGCCGTCGGGTGACACCACACTGCGCGGCGACCTGGAACGCCCGCCGGAGACGGCGCCGCGCCAGCGCGACCCTAATGGCCGCGCGCCGCAGGGCGGCTGGGTGCGCGATCTCTTGAGCGGGGCATCGCGCGAAGAGGCCGCCAAGCCAGCAGCACCTTCGGAAGCGCCACGCTCGGCAGCCCCTGCCCAGCGTTCGCCGCTTCATGTCGTTGAGTCGCTCAACTCGCTTTCCGTCGACATCGCCCGCGCTATCGATCACGACGCCTCGATCGAACTGTGGAACCGCTACCGGAGCGGCGAGCGTGACGTGTTCACCCGGCGTCTCTACACGCTGAAGGGACAGCAGACGTTCGACGAGATCCGACGCAAATATCAGATGGAGGCGGAATTCCGCGCCGCCGTCGACCGTTACTGCGACGACTTCGAAAAGCTGCTCAAGGACGTCTCGCGCAACGACCGCGACAACATGATGGCGCAGACCTACCTGACGTCGGACACCGGCAAGGTCTATACGATGCTAGCCCACGCCAGTGGCCGCCTGCATTGATCAGACGATAAGCGAACGGAAAAAGGCGGGAAATTCCCGCCTTTTAGAGCAATCGCTTCGGGTTTGAATTTCACATCGTTACCGGCGCCGGCAGCGACATTCACATCGTTACCGGCGCCGGCAGCGACAATTGAGTGCCCGGCCGTTCCGGCTGTGGTCAGATCACCGAATCGGTCCAGCGGACGATGTCCTTGGCGGCATCGCCGAACGCCCTGTCGAGCGCGTCGACATAGGCCTGGTTGCCGCTGCCGGAGACGGGCGCGGTCGAGTTGAAGCTCTTGGAGGCGCGCACCTCGCCATTGCGGTCGTTCAGTATCCGCACGAACAGCTCGACCTCGGCGTGTTGGCCGCCGTCGACGCGGACTTCGAAGGAACGGACCTCGACGATCACCTGATAGTCGATCGCCAGGCCCTCGCCCGGCTTGCCGACGCCGGCGAAACTGCCCGAGCGCTGGAATGTCTCGGCCAGCCGCGCCTGCACGATCAGCGGCAGCCGGTCGGCCCATTGCGCTCCCTTGAGGTACTGGATCGAGCGCACCGACGGCTTGATGACGATGTTCTGGCTGTCCAGCGCCTTGAGCGCGGAAGGCTGGGCGATGAGGATTTGTTGGCGGCCGCGGCCGCGCGCATCGAGCGACGGCGCCGACAGTTCGAATGTGTCCAGGGGCGCCGGCCCGCCGCCCGGCAAAAACGCGCAGCCGGCCAGCGAAAGCGCAAGCAATGCCACACCCGCAGTGGGCCCGCCCGCTTTGACCCCGCCCAATCTAAGCACGCCCAATTTAAGCACGACCGACTTCACACGCGATCCCCGTCGTCCCCGAATCGAATGAGCAAATCGCACCCGCAGCGTACTTGCCTGCCGTTCTTGGGGCCGGCGAAAGCCGAAGTCAACGCCGCACCCTGCCATCGAATTGCCGAACCTCACCTTCGCCGCCTGACAGGATTCGCTGCGGATTGCGGCTGAGATCCGTTACCGCCTCTTCGATGCGGTTGATCGAGCGACGGCTGTCTTGGACCAGCGCTTCGACGTCCTGCAGGCCCTGGCCGGAGAATCGCGCCAGATTGTCGGTGATGGTGCCGAGGCGGGCGTTCAGCGTGTCGGCGACCTGCTTGAACGATTTCAGGGTATTCCTTGCATCGGCTATCATGCCGTCGGCCTGGCCTGAGCCGAGCAATGTATCGACCTTGACGAGGATGCTGTCGACACGCACCGAAGCGTCGTTGAGGCGCTCCGCGAGCTGCTGCGCGTCCTTGATCGTCTGGTCGATATCGTCGGCCCGGTTGGCGAATTTGTTGGTCACCTTGGCGATGTCGGCGGCAGCCTCGTTGGCGTTTTCGCTGGCCTTCTGGATGTTGGCCAGCGCGGTGCGGACCTGTGCCGGATCGATGCCGTCGAGAACGCCGTCGACCTTGGCCAGCGTGCCTTGCGTCCTTTGGGCGAAATCGTTGATCGACCCCACTGCGGTGTCGACATTCCTGACGACCGTGTCGAACTGCTTGCTGGTTTCCTTCAGGTTCTCGGTCACCGTATCGACGTTGGCGACAATACTCTTGATCTGATCCTTGTCGACGGCGTTGAGCAGCCCTTCCGCCGCCTTCAGCGTGCCGTCAAGCTTGCCCGAGACGCCCCTCAGTTCCTCCGACAGCGAACTGACGTTGGCGAGGAATTTGTCGATGCCGTCGGAGTTCTTGGCCAGCGCGTCGGAGAAGGTCTGCACATTGTTGACGGTCTGCGTCAGCGGCCCGCGAACGTCGCTGGTGAAGCCTTCGAGCTGGGAGAGAACCGTATCGGCGCGGGTGAAGATGTTCTGCGCCGTCTGCAACAGGTTGGTGACCGCCGACGGGTTGGCGACGATCTCGGCGACGCGGCCCTCCTGCTCCGCCTGGTCGAGAAGGTTGACCTCCTTGGGGTCAGCGCCCCTGAGCTCGATACTCGCTTGGCCGGCGAGGCTGACGATCCCGATATCGGCCTGCGTCGATTTGGTGATCGGCGTCGTGCGGCCCACTTCGGCTTCGGCTATGGCGTCGTTCGGATTGGCGGGGTCGATATAGACGCGCCTGACATCCCCAACCCTGACGCCGTTGAACAGCACGAAACTGCCGCGGCCGAGGCCGGAAGCCGATCCCGGAATGCGCACCCGCAGCATCGCCGTCTCACCCCTGTCGCCGATCGCGGCCGTCCAATAGACGAACGCGAATGCCGCCAGGATCGCGGCTAGCGTGAAAATGCCGACAATGACGTAGTTGGCTCTGGTTTCCATTTATCCACTTATGGCTACGCGCGGGCCGCAAGATCAAGTTGCCGCGCACGTTTTCCGCGAAAATAGGATTTCACCCAGGGTTCCTCGCTCTTGAGCATGTCGTCGATCGTGCCTTCGACCAGCACTTTCTTGTTGCCGAGCACGGCCACCCGATCACAAGCGGTGAACAGCGTGTCGAGATCGTGCGTGACCATGTATACGGTCAGATCCATGGTATCGCGCAGCTTGACGACCAGTTCGTCGAACTCAGCCGCGCTGATCGGATCGAGGCCGGATGTCGGCTCGTCCAGGAACACGATGTCGGGGTCGAGCGCCAGCGCGCGCGCCAGCGCCGCACGCTTGATCATGCCGCCGGAAAGCTCGGACGGGAATTTCTGCGCCGCATCCGGCGGCAACCCGACCAGTTCGACCTTGAGCATCGCCAGCTCGTCCATCAGCTTTTTCGGCAGATCGAGATATTCGCGCATCGGCACCTGCACGTTTTCGAGCACCGTGAGCGCCGAAAACAGCGCGCCGTGCTGAAAGAGGACGCCAAGGCGCATGTCGATGCGAAGGCGCTCCCTCTCGCTCGCCTTTTCGACATCGACGCCGAACAGCTTGATCGTTCCCGACTGCTTGTGCACCAGGCCGAGAATGGTGCGCAGCAGAACCGACTTGCCGGCGCCGGAGGCGCCGACGAAGCCGAGAATTTCGCCACGCCGGATATGGAGCGACAATTTGTCGAGAATGACCTTGTCGCCGAAGGAGACGGTGACGTCGTGCGCAGAAAGCACGATCTCGTCCTCGTCGGCCCTTTGCGTAGTCGTGGTCGGCTTTGTGCCAAGCAGCGCCATGTCAGAACTCGATCGCTGCGTAGAACATGGCGAAAAGCCCGTCGAGGATGATCACCACGAAGATCGACTTCACCACTGAAGCAGTCACGTGCTGCCCGAGCGATTCGGCGCTGCCGCCGACCTTCATGCCTTCGACCGAGGCGATCGTGCCGATGATCATGGCCATGAACGGCGCCTTGATCAGCCCGGCAAAGATGGTGCTGAGATCGATGGCAACGCGCAGCCGGTCGATGAAGGCGGCCGGTGCGATGTCGGAGTAGAGCCATGCCGCCAGTATGCCGCCGCCGAGTGCGGCGAAATTGGCAATGATCGTCAGGCAAGGCAGTGCGATCACCAGCGCGACCAGCCGCGGAAACACCAGAACGCCGATCGGATTGAGCCCGATGACCTTCAGCGCGTCGACCTCCTCGCGCATTTTCATCGAGCCGATTTCAGCCGTGATGGCGCTGCCCGAACGGCCGGCGATCATGATCGCAGTCATCAGCACGCCGAGCTCGCGCAGGATCAGCACGCCGACAAGGTCGACGACGAAGATATCGGCGCCGAAATAGCTGAGCTGATAGGCGCCTTGCTGGGCGACGATCGCCCCGACGATGGCCGACATCAGCACAACCACCGGGATGGCGCCGACGCCCATGCGGTCCATCTGGTTGAAGATCGCCGCCGGATTGACCGCATGGCCGCGGCCAAGCTTCATCTGCGCGCCGCGTATCGTGGCGCCCAGTATGTTCATCGCGGCCAGGAAATCGTCACGCATCTCATAGACGCGCCGGCCAACCGCCTCGAGCGCGCGAATGACGATGTTCGGCGGCCCAACGGTGCCGGAATCAGGTTCGCGTCGAACGGCGTCACCGACGGCGCCGAGCAGGATCGAGGCAACCTCGCTTTGCCCCTGCATCGTGATTTTCACACCCTGCTTTTCGAAGGCGCTGACCAGACGGTCGATCACCCAGGCCCCGGCGGTATCCATTTTCTCGATATGCGAGAGGTCGAGCGCCAGCGTCTGAAAGCCGCTGCGTTGCTCGATCTTGCGCATCTCGGCATCGACGAGCGCCACGGTGCGTGTCGTCCAGGTGCCGGAGAAAGCGCAGCCGAGGACGCCGCCGTCCTCGCCGACCACAACGCGCGGCTGGTGGTCGGCCTCCTTGGCGGTCGTGCCGCTTGCGTCGCGTTTGCGGATCGTCAACATGGCGTCCTGTTTAGCCTGACGGGCCGATCTTTTTAACCTGACAGAACCCACCTGTCGATTTGCCGACAAGCTTGTTGTCGCACAGCCGGAGCAGAAAAATATGGCGCGTGTCATTTCGGTCGAGTCCGAGCGCTTTGCCATCGCCGGGATCTTCACCATCTCGCGCGGTTCGAAAACCGAAGCCGAGGTCGTCACAGTGACGATCAGCGAGGACGGCCAGAGCGGGCGCGGCGAATGCGTCCCCTACAAACGCTATGGCGAAACCATCGAGGCTGTGCGCGATGCGATCGAGGCGATGCGGGAGCAGGTTCAAGACGGCATCAGCCGGGCCGCGCTGCTCGACGCCATGCCGGCGGGCGCGGCGCGCAACGCCGTCGACTGCGCGCTATGGGACCTGGAGGCGAAGATCGCAGGCAAGCCGGTGGCTTCCAGCATCTGCACGGCGCCGCCGAGGGCGCTCGAAACGGCTTACACGCTGTCGCTCGGCGAGCCCGAAGCCATGGCAGCCCAGGCCCGCGCCAATGCCCTGCGCCCGCTTCTCAAGGTCAAGATCGGCGGCGACAACGACATGGCCCGCATCCGCGCGGTCAGGGAGGCGGCACCGGCGAGTCGCATCATCCTGGACGCCAATGAGGGCTGGAGCGACGACAACATCGTTGCAAACCTGGCCTTTGCCGCCGAGCACGGCATCGCGCTGATCGAACAGCCGCTGCCGGCGGGCCGTGATGGCATCCTTCGCAACATCGCCCATCCGGTGCCGATCTGCGCCGATGAAAGCCTGCATGAGGCTAAAGACCTTGCCTGGCTTGTCGGCCTTTACGATGCGGTCAACATCAAGCTCGACAAGTCGGGCGGCTTGACCGCTGCCCTCGTCCTTCGCGATCGCGCCCGCGAACTGGGTTTTGGCGTCATGGTCGGCTGCATGGTCGGCACGTCATTGGCCATGGCGCCGGCGGTGCTGTTGGCCCAGGATGCCGATTTCGTCGATCTCGACGGTCCACTGCTGCTGGCCCGCGACCGTGCGCCTGGCCTTGTCTACCAAGGTTCGCTGGTGTCACCGCCCGATCCGGTGCTGTGGGGCTGAACGCGCCGCAAGCCCGATCAGCACAAGGCCGACCAGGGCGATCGGGATCATGGCAAAAAAGCCGTCGACGCCGAAGCGGTCGTAAAGCGGGCCGCACAGGAGTGTCACCACAGCGGTGAAAAAGCCGTTGGAGAAATAGGCGATGCCTTGCGCGGCCCCGGTGCGTTCCTCCGCGACCGTCTCACCGATCATTTTCTGCAGGCCGATCAGCACCAGCGCCACCGAGACCGCGTGCAGCGTCTGGACTGCGAAAAACCCACCTACGCCAAGGCCAAGCGGCCAGATCAAGGGAAAGGCTATCCAGCGCACGATCGCGCCTATTCCCGCCATCACCATGATCGATACGACCGAGAAGGAACCGAAAACCCGAGTAAAGATCATGAACATGCCGATCTCGGCCAGGACACCCCAACCCCAAAGCAGCCCGACCACAGAGTCGCCGATGCCGATCGATTTCCAGTAGATCGAGACGAAGCCGTAGAAAAACGCGTGGCTGGCGGTGATGACGCCGACGCCGACGGAGAAATACAGGAAATAGCCGTTGAGGAGTTTTGGCGCCGACTGCTGGATGTCGGCAGCCGAAAGCGGCGAGGCACGGCGGGGACGGCCGAGCCGCGGCGCGATCAGTGCGACGACAAGTGCGGCGCCAAACGCCACGAAGATGATCACCGGAACTGCCTGGGCGCCGGTCGCCGACAGGATAAAACCGCCGGCAAGATTTGCGCACAGATAGGAGATCGATCCCCATTTGCGCATGTTGGCATAATTCGAGCCGAAGCGGCGCACCCCCGACAGCGCCAGCGAATCGGCGATCGGCGAATGCGGCGTCCAGGCGACGGTGAGCGCCAGCGAAACGGCCAGCACCATGGCATAGGTCGGCGTCAGGAAATACCCGGCGGACAGCGCCAGCGATGCGGCCGTCAGCGCGACATAGACATGGGCGCGGTCGCTCGCCCTGTCGGCCAGTGCCGTAAGCCATGGCGTCGTCACCACGCGCAGGAACATCGGTGCCGCGAGAATGATCGCTATCTGCTCGGCATCAAAACCGTTTGCCTGCAGCCACAGCGTAAAGTACGGCAAATGTATCCCGAGCGGCACGAAAAGCGTGAAGAAGATCAGGCCCATGCGCAGCTCGAACTGACGCGGCTTGACGAGTTGTTCGAGTAAAAGCGGCGGCAGGGAGGACATCAGCAGGCAATCCGTCGGCGCAGCATTCGACCGGCCGGCCAGCCAACGCACGCCGATCCCATAACATGGCAAAAAAAGCGATGAAACCGCTGCGCTAAAGCGCGTCGCGTTTGACCGCCTCATGCGACGCGCTTT
Source organism: Mesorhizobium sp. WSM4817 (assembly GCF_055811135.1). Lineage (NCBI taxonomy): Bacteria > Pseudomonadati > Pseudomonadota > Alphaproteobacteria > Hyphomicrobiales > Phyllobacteriaceae > Mesorhizobium > Mesorhizobium sp. WSM4817. Next base: position 122,921 of record NZ_JBVVQQ010000004.1, read on the forward strand.
AGGTTCTTGTTTTATGTATGTCGTTATCGCAAAACCGCTGCACACCCTCGTGTCAGGCCCGAGGGCATGCTTTTGCGCGACATGCATGAACGCATCATCGCGTCAGGCAGCCTGGACTGCCCTGCCCTTGATGGCGACGATGTCGATCGGCACCAGCACTTCGCCGCCGACCGGAGCCTCCGGCAGGACGTGCGCCCAGTGCAGGATCTCCATCTGGCCGTCGAAATGCTCGACCACTGCGGTGCAGCTCTCCACCCAGTCACCGGTGTTGATGTATTGCACGTCCTCATAATTTTCGATCGCGGCATGGTGGATGTGGCCGCAGATCACGCCGTCGACATGCGAGCGGCGCGCTTCCTCGGTCAGCATGGTCTGGAACGAGCCGATGAAATTCACCGCCTTCTTGACGTTGACCTTGGCCCAGGACGAAAACGACCAGTAAGGCAGGCCAAGCAGCTGGCGAAGCCGCGTCACCACGCGGTTGACCAGCATCGCCGCATCATAGGCGTAGTCGCCGAGATAGGCCAGCCAGCGCGCATTGTGGACGACGGTGTCGAACTGGTCGCCATGGATGACGAGAAAGCGTTTGCCGTTGGCAGTCTCGTGGACGACGCGGTCGGCGACGACGATGCCGCCGAAATGCACGCCCTGGAACTGGCGCGCGAATTCGTCGTGATTGCCGGCGATGTAGGTGATGCTGGCGCCCTTGCGCGCCTTGCGCAGCAATTTCTGGACGACGTCATTGTGGCTTTGCGGCCAGTGCCAGTTCCGTCTGAGCCGCCAGCCGTCGACGATGTCGCCGACGAGATAGATGATATCGGCGTCGTGATGGCGCAGGAAATCGATCAGGAACTCGGCCTTCGCCGCCTTCGATCCGAGATGGACGTCGGAGATGAACATGCTGCGGAATGTGCGGGGCTCTGCGCCAGGCATTGGATTCTCACCGTTGCTTCCGAACAGGCTATGCCTCGATTCATGCAACAACCGTATGACGGTTGCGATTGGTCCAGCCCCAAGAGTAGGTTGCGACCCAAATCAGAGGAGAAATCGCCATGGATCTCGGTATTCGCGGAAAAAAGGCCATCGTCTGTGCTTCGAGCAAAGGCCTTGGGCGCGGTTGCGCCATGGCGCTGGCCGAAGCGGGCTGTGATCTGGTCGTCAACGGGCGCAACGCCGACCAACTGGCCAAGACCGCCGCCGAACTGCGCGAAAGATTCGGCGTTGAGGTGACCGAGATCGTCGGCGACGTGTCGAAGCCCGAGGTGCAGAAGGCGCTGCTTGCCGCCTGCCCCGATCCCGATATCCTCGTCAACAACAATGGCGGACCGCCGCTTCGCGATTTCCGCGAGCTCGACCGCGAAAAGATCCTCGAAGGCGTCACCCAGAACATGGTGACCCCGGTCGAACTGGTTCAGGCTGTCATCGACGGCATGGCCGAGCGCGGCTTCGGCCGCATCGTCAACATCACCTCGCTGTCGGTCTATGTTCCCATTCCAGGCCTCGATCTGTCGTCCGGCGCGCGCGCCGGACTGACTTCGTTCCTGGCCGGCGTCGCGCGGACGGTGATCGACCGCAATGTGACGATCAACAACATGCTGCCGGGCAAGCTCGACACCGACCGGCTGCGTCCCCCGCATGAAGCCGGCACCCCGGAAGATCCGGCAGCCGCCGCCGCACGCAAGACCCAGGCAGCAGTCAACGTTCCGGCCAAGCGGCTCGGCACGCCGGAGGAATTCGGCCAGATTTGCGCCTTCCTGTGCTCGGTTCACGCCGGCTACCTGACCGGGCAGAACATCCCGGTCGATGGCGGCCTCTACCTCAGCGCGTTTTAGCGCCTAACGCTTCCCGCTGGCAACTGCGAGAAAAAGGGTGTTTTTCTGATTCTAACGAAAAATTCCAAGCGCTGGCATTGGCACTTTATGGATGACGTTTGGCTGTTGCTGTCCGCCGGTTTTCTAGGCTTGATGAGGCTAGGGAAGCAAAATGAGCGATGTGGACGAACACCTCGATCTGACGGAGATCAACGCCGTCCGCAGGTTGTTGGCGTCAAAGCCACGACCGGTGGACTGGGACGAACGCCGGGCGCGGCTCGACGAGGTTGGTTCGGTGTGGCCGATTGCGGACGACATCCGATGCGAGGATGCGGTTCTCGACGGCCTTGAGGGAGAGTGGTCGCTAGCGCCTGAGAGTGACAGGGATAAGGTTCTGCTCTTCTTCCACGGTGGTGGCTACTGCTCCGGCTCTCTCCAAAGTCATCGTCGAATGGTCACCGAGGCAGGTCGAGCAATGGGAATGCGCACCCTCGCGATCGACTATCGACGCGCACCGGAACATCCTTTCCCTGCGCAACATGAAGACGCACTTACCGCATGGCGCTTTCTGAGCCGGCAAGGGATCGCGCCGGACCGCATCGTGGTTGGCGGAGACAGTGCGGGCGGCAACCTCACCCTGTGCTTGGTCAATATATTGCGCGCGGCAGGGGAGCGGTTGCCGCGATGTCTTTGGCTGGTCTCGCCCTGGACGGACCTTTCGATGTCCGGCGCGACACTATCAACTAAGGACGCGATCGACCCTATCATCCACCGGGCGTATTTGGAGGAACTGGCCACCGCCTATGTTCCCCATGGCGTTGGTCGGCGCGATCCCCTGATCTCGCCGTTGTTCGCCGATCTGGGCGGATTTCCCCCAATGCTGATACAAGTCGGTTCGGCCGAGGCGCTGTTGTCGGACGCAACTCGGCTCGCGGAAGCCGCTGGCGCGGCTGACGTCAAAGTACGTCTCGAAATTTGGCCGTATATGATTCACGCTTGGCCGGTTTGGAATGCAGGATTGAGTGCCGGACGCCGCACTCTTCACAGCGCGGGTGTGTTTGTGCGCGAATATTTATAACCCTGGGTGAGGCATCTGCTGGCGCCACTTTCTCGTGCCCAATCGACGAGACGAATGACAGCATTCCGCAGGCTGCACCCGTTGTAGACATCACACTGGGCGGTGGCGGCCTCTACGTCAGCGCGTTTTGGTACCTAACGCTTGGTACCCGCTGGGAACGCCGGGAGGCGATCCATCTCGGCCGTTCTTGTCAGGAAGTGACGGCTCTGAACGCAGGCGTTGCAGGTGCCGTGCCAGACCATAAGGAGCCGATTTATCGTCCGAAGTCTCAAAGACATCGGCTGCGCTGGCGAGGGGGCGGGTGTGGTGTTGAGCAGCGGGGCTATGATGGCCCCTTCCCGCGCCGGCCGCCGCTACAGTGCATAGGGCCATTCGTCCGGCACGAAGCGATAAGCGTCGCCATCGCGCGCCACATGGCCGATGCCGGGGAACGGCAAATGCATGCCGGCGATCAGCATCCGGTCGGCAGCGACCCGGTCGAGGGTCCGCTTGCGCGTTTCGGCAGCCAGCTTGGAATCGACATCGAAGGCGATGCTCCAATCCGGGCGCGCGAACTGGTAGGTCGCCATGTGCACGACATCGCCCCAGATGAACAGCGCCTCACCGTCCGATTCCACGATGAAGCCGGCATGGCCCGGAGTGTGGCCGGGCAGCGGCACGGTGCGGATCGAGCCGAGCGCCTCGCGCTCGCCGTCCACTTGCCGCAGGCGATCCGCATAAGCGGCGGCAGCCTTGCGTGCCCCGATGAAGAACGGCTTCGCTTCGTCCGGCGCCTGGTTCATGTTCGCATCGTCGTGCCAGAAGGCGTAGTCGGTGGCGGTGACGACGAGTTCGGCATTGGGAAACAGCGCCTGGCCGGCGGGAGTCAGCACGCCGTTGATATGGTCGGGATGCATGTGGGTAATCAGCAATGTATCGATCTGGTCCGGAGAGACGCCGGCCGCCTCGATAGCGGCCGGGAGTCGGCCGAGTGACGGGCCCATGCTGTCCGACGTACCGGCGTCGACGAGCACCAGACGGTCGCCCAGATTGATGAGATAGGCATTGACCGGTGCGCGGCGCGGTCCGGGCTTCTGGAAGCTGGCCTCAGCCAGCCGCTCCGCATCGGCCTCAGCGAGCCCGATGACCAGCTCGGAACCAATGTCGATATAGCCATCTAGTAGCGCCGTAACTTGGACCGATCCCACGTTGCGGCGCAGCGCGCCAAGCGTTGCGGCGTCGACCAGCGGCGCTCGGGCCACCGCCGGAACGGATACATTGGCTAGGAGAGTGCCGCCGGTTAGGCCGGCACCGGCGAGAAAATGACGGCGGGAAAGCGGCATTGCATCGTCTCCAGTTTGGGGATCTAGAGCTCCAGGCGGAGCAAGGCGGGTCTATGTCATAGGCTCAGCTTTTTGAACTTGCCGATTCCTTATATGTCTTATTACTCTTGTTTATTAATCACGACGGAGAGTTGCCATCATGGACCGCTTGACCGAGCTGACCAGCTTCGTACGCGCCTGCGATACCGCCAGCTTCTCGGCGGCAGCGCGCGAGTTGGGCTTGAGCCAGCCGGCCGTCAGCCAGCAGATCCGCGCACTGGAAAAGCGTCTAGGGGTCCGGCTCTTTGACCGTACGACTCGTCATGTTTCGCCGACGGAAGCCGGCCGGCGTTATCTGGAGCGCGCCCGCGACATCATCGAGCGCCTCGAGGAGGCGGACCGCAGCGTCGGCTGCCTCGAATCGAAGATGTGCGGACGTCTTGCCGTCGGCGCGCCGGCCAGCTTCGGCGCAGGTGTGCTTGGCAGCTACTTGATCGAGTTCAAGCGCGCCTATCCGGAACTGTTGCTCGACGTGGCGCTGACCGACAGTTTCGTCGATGTGATCGCAGAGGGGCTCGACGTGGCGATCCGTATGGGGACCATCGATGACGACCGGCTGATCGTGCGCAAGCTCGGCGTGATCGGGCGCTGCCTTGCGGCGACGCCAGAGTATCTCGACCGCAGGGGCCGGCCGCGACGCCCGGAAGATCTCGCCGACCATGATTATCTGCTTTACGCCCACATCAGGAAGCGCGATGTCGTGCCGCTCACCGGCCCGGGCGGCGAAAAGGCCGAGGTGCGAATCCGGCCGGCCATGCGCTCCGACAATTCGCTGCTCAATCATCAGGCGTTGCTGTCCGGCGTCGGCATCGGCCTCGGGCACAGGGTGATACTCGATCCGCTCATCGCCGAAGGCTTGCTCGAACATGTGCTGCCGGACTGGCACTATGCGCCGCACCATGTGCATGCGGTCTATCCATCGAACCGCTTCATTCCGTTGAAGGTCAGGCGGTTCGTTGCCGGCTTCGCCGATCACCTCGCCGCGATGGGTGCGTTCATCGATGACAAAAAAGCATGTACATCCAAGGAAACGGCGCCGGCCCAGTGAAGTCTGACGTTTGTACGCGCAGGGAAATGGCGGAGACGGGGGAGTCGAGATGTGGCGCGGCGGAGATAGGCGTAGCCCCGCAACCGCGCAGTGAGTAGCTGTCGGGTGGACGGCAGCCGCAAAGCCTGGAGGCGGTCGACCGTTGCGGCTACTGCTCCCGCAGGACACATGAACTGCCCTTCATGGTCATTCCTCCTGCCGATCGAGAAACCGCTTCACGGCGCCGAGGAACACACCGCGCCCTGCGGCCTCGCGGTCGAGATGCACGAAGTGGGTTAGCGTCCGGGATGTTCAGGCGTTCCGCTTTTGGTGCTTCGTCCACAATTGCCATCGCATCCTCCGGTCGGCTCCAGAAATCCCGTCCGGAACGGATGACGAGCACCGGCATGGTGAGCGCCGCCGCCGACCATTGCCGGCGATCGAACGCGAGTTCGAAGCTGTCGGCCATGGCGCCGCTCGGTGACCGGAAACTCGGCGGCTGGCGCGTCGACGCCGTCTCGTCGGAGGCGAGTGCCGCATCACCATAGGCCGCGGCCACCGCGGGATCGCGCCACTGAGCCTTGTCCGCGACCGGGATGCTGTCGTCCCAGGCGGTGAACAGGCTCGGACGTGTATTCAGCCGATAACCGCCGAACGCATGGACATTGAACGTCCCGGGCCGATCCGGATTTTCGAGCAGCGAGCCGGTGCCAAGAGTGGGATGCTGGTCTGAGCCTCCATACAGGGTGTTGTAGAGGATGAGCCGATCGACCGTCTGCGGAAACCGGCTGGCATAGGCGCCGGCCCAATGCCCGCCGGTGGCCCAGCCGACGAGGCTGATCCTCGAAACGTCGCTCCATTTCGCGATGCCGTCGACCGCTGCGGAAATACCCGCCACGATTGTCGATAGCGTCTGGAAACTGCTTGAGGCTCGTTCAGACGTGAGTGACCGCCCGCGACTGGACACGCCCGGCCGCGCGACGCGCTCGATGACATCCGCGCCGGCCGCGACGAGGCAGGTGAGGATTTCAGCGCAACAATCTGACATGGTATGGTTTTCCACGATCCATCCCCCCAAACTGGCGGTTGCGTCATTTGGCATCGTGAAAAACCAGCGCTGCATGCTAAACCTCGACGCAGCCGCCCTTTATTTCCATAAGCATCCACGCCCTGGAAAGCTTGAAATCCAGGCGACAAAGCCGCTCGGCAACCAGCGCGACCTGGCGCTCGCCTATTCGCCCGGCGTGGCGGTGCCCTGTCTCGAAATCCGAGACTAGACGGCTGCCGTAAGCTCCTTGCATTGGCCCTCATTGCGTCTTACGTTTGGCGCATCGATCAAGTGAGGGTATGATAATGCCCGAGACTGCAACCCTGTCCTCGAAGTTCCAGATATCGATCCCCAAGGCGATCCGGACCGCCCAGCATTGGGAAGCGGGTTTGACCTTGGCCTTCATCCCGAAGGGAACGGGCGTGCTACTCGTCCCTGTGCCGAAGCGGGAAGCGCTGAAGGGGCTGGCGAAGGGCGCTTCGGCGACGGAATTTCGCGACCGGTCGGACCGTTTCTGATGGTGCTCGTCGATACCTCGGCTTGGATCGAATGGCTGATAGGCTCTCCGACTGGAGAGCAGGTGGCAGAGCATCTGCCCGAGCGAGCCGACTGGCTCGTTCCGACCATTGTGCAGTTGGAACTCGCAAAATGGCTCACTCGCGAAGTAGGCGAAGACAAAGCCGATCAGACCATCGCCTTTACGCAGGTCTGTACGGTGGTCCCGCTTGACACGGAAATCGCCCTAGCGGCCGCCGAAGCCTGCCGGAAGCACAAATTGGCGACCGCAGATGCGATCATTTTCGCGACCGCTCGGGCGCATGACGCGACGCTCCTGACTTGCGACAAGCATTTCGAGAGCCTGCCAGTCGTCACCCTCATCGAAATGATCTAACGCTGACATTGTTGGGCCGCGGGGTGATGTCGGCTCCGGCAGTTCACGACCGAGGGCGTGTGAAAACTCGGCACGTCGGTCAAGACGTAGAATTTTCTCCTCCGCCCAAGCGAACAGAAGCGCGCTCGTATTCGATGCGGCTCGCGCGTGAAGGTCGTTTTCCACCCGTTGCAGACATTCAAACTGGGATGTCGGCGTAGCTCGCCGCACCGCGCCGCCCCGCGTCCAGCATTTCGATGGGACCACGCAGCGGGACGCTATGCGAAGCCAAAGGCCGCACTTTGCGACATATCACCTCTCGAAAAGCCTCGGCTGCATGCTAAGAGACTCAAAACAGCAAACGGACTGGACTGAGGAGCGGCCGGCATGCAAGGCGAAAACAAAAAAGCAGCCCGGTCGGACCTCGACGAAGCCGCACTCTATTTCCACAAGCATCCACGCCCTGGAAAGCTGGAAATCCAGGCGACAAAGCCGCTCGGCAACCAGCGCGATCTGGCGCTTGCCTATTCGCCGGGCGTCGCGGCGCCCTGTCTGGAAATCCGCGACAATCCGGCAGCCGCCGCCGACTACACGGCGCGGGCCAATCTGGTTGGCGTCGTCTCCAATGGTACGGCGGTGCTCGGCCTTGGCAATATCGGCCCGCTGGCCTCCAAGCCGGTGATGGAAGGCAAGGCGGTGCTGTTCAAGAAATTCGCCGGCATCGACGTCTTCGACATCGAGATCGACGCGCCTGACATCGAGCGGATGGTCGAGACGATCTCGGCGCTGGAGCCGACCTTCGGCGGCATCAACCTCGAGGACATCAAGGCGCCCGAATGCTTTGAGGTCGAGGAACGGCTGAAGGCGCGCATGGCCATACCGGTCTTCCACGACGACCAGCACGGCACCGCGATCATCGTCGCCGCCGCCGTGCTCAACGGGCTGGAATTTGCCGGCAAGACGATCTCCGACATCAAGATCGTCACCTCCGGCGCCGGGGCAGCGGCCCTCGCCTGCCTCAACTTGCTGGTTTTGCTCGGCGCGCGCATCGAAAACATCTGGGTCACCGACCGTTTCGGCGTCGCCTACAAGGGCCGCGTCGACGAAATGGACCGCTGGAAGGACCCCTATGTGAAGGACACCGAGGCGCGCACGCTGGCCGATGTGCTGCCGGGCGCCGACGTGTTCCTGGGCCTTTCGGCCGCCGGCGTGCTGAAACCGGAATTGCTCCAGCACATGGCGCCAAAACCGCTGATCCTGGCCTTGGCCAACCCCAACCCCGAGATAATGCCGGAAGCGGCGCGGGCGGCGCGACCAGACGCCATGATCTGCACCGGCCGTTCCGATTTTCCCAACCAGGTCAACAACGTGCTTTGTTTTCCTTACATTTTCCGCGGCGCCCTGGACTGCGGCGCCAGCGCCATCAACGAAGAGATGAAGATGGCTGCGGTGCGGGCGATCGCAGCCCTTGCCCGCGAGGAACCGTCTGACGTCGCCGCCCGCGCCTATTCCGGCGAAACGCCGATCTTCGGGCCCGATTTCCTGATCCCCTCGCCGTTCGATCCCAGGCTGATCCTGCGCATCGCGCCGGCGGTGGCCAGGGCAGCCTGCGACACCGGCGTCGCGACACGGCCGATCACCGATTTTGCCGCCTATATCGACACGCTCAACCGCTTCGTCTTCCGCTCCGGCCTGGTCATGAAGCCGGTGTTCACGATGGCCAAGACGTCGAGCGCCAAGCGCGTCATCTATGCCGACGGCGAGGACGAGCGCGTGCTGCGCGCCGCCCAGGTAGTGCTGGAGGAAGGCATCGCCGAGCCGATCCTGATCGGCCGTCCGCATGTCATCGAAGTCAGGCTGAAACGCTACGGGCTGCGCATCAAGCCGGGCGTCGATTTCGGCCTGATCAATCCCGAGGACGATCCGCGTTATCGCCACTATGTCGACCTTTTGATCGAGCTCGCCGGCCGGCGTGGCGTGACGACGGAGGCCGCGCGCACCATGGTGCGCACCGACAACACGGTGATCGCCGCACTTGCCCTCAAGCGTGGCGACGCCGACGCCATGGTCTGCGGCCTGGAAGGACGGTTCGAGCGGCATTTGCGCAATGTCACCCTGATCATCGGCCCGCGCGCCGGCATCAAGGATCACGACCTGTCGACGCTTTCGATGCTGATCTCGCAGCGCGGCATCATTTTCCTCACCGACACCCATGTCACCGTCGATCCGACCGCCGAGGAGATCGCCGAGATGACGGTGCTGGCGGCCGAGGAAATCCAGCGCTTCGGCATCGAGCCCAAGGCCGCCCTGCTGTCGCATTCGGATTTCGGCTCGCGCGATTCGCCAAGCGCGCTCAAGATGCGGCAGGCAGCGGCGATCCTGGCGCGCATCGCGCCGGACCTGCAATGCGACGGCGAGATGCATGCCGACTCGGCTCTGTCGGAGCCGCTGCGCCAGCGCGTCTATCCGCATTCGCGGCTGAAGGGCGAAGCCAATCTGCTGGTCTTCCCCAATCTCGATTCGGCCAACATCACGCTCACTGCGCTGCGCGCGATGATGGACGCGCTGCATGTCGGCCCGATCCTGCTCGGCACCGACAGGCCGGCGCATATATTGACGCCGTCGGTGACGTCACGCGGCGTCGTCAACATGACGGCGCTCGCGGTGGTCGAAGCGGCCCACAAGGCGCAGGCGGTCGTAAGTCTGGGCGAAACCGGCCTTTCGCGGTAAGCTAAATGAACAGTTAACCGCAGACGCGGTAACCTTCGCAACCGACGAGGCAAGCGGAGTTCCGGATGGGCGCGAGGTGGAAGCTGACGCATGCCGCCGCATCAACTGTCAAAGGCGGCGCCGCCCCTCATCGCCCTGCCCGTCCTCCGCAGCAGCTGCGCTGCAGCTGCGGAGGGTGGACCGGGTACTTCTCCCCGTATAGTAACGGGGAGAAGGGGGCTGGCCGCAGTCTCGGCTTCCTTACTGCGACGCTGGTGATTAGCGAAACCGGTGACAAAAGCGCCCCTCTCCCCGTCCCTATACGGGGAGAGGATGCCGGCAGGCAGGTGAGGGGCAGCACCAACGCCCGGGGCGAGAAACCGCTAAAACTGACGCGTGCCGCAGCGCTGCTCGGTGCCCTGGCGCTATCAGCCTTTGCCGCCACCGAACTGCAGGCCGCCTCCGGTGTTTGCCGGCAGCTGGAAGCCGATCTCGCGGCCGCTTCGCGCGGTGGCGGCACCAAGCCAGCCCTGCTCAGGAAATATGACGATGCAATCGTGCGGCAGCGCCAGCAGATTTCAAAGGCCGTCAGCCAATCCAGCCGCGCCGGCTGCGGCTTTTCGCTGTCGCGCCGCAACGCCAACGCATGCGCCACACTCGACGCCACCATCGATCGCATGGCAGCCAATCTCGACGGCTTGCAAGCCACGCGCGCTGAACTCGCCGGCGACGGCTCGCACCGCAATCGCGCACGCATATTGGCTTCGCTCGACGCCAATGGCTGCCGCGATGATGCGGCGCCGCCAAAGCCGGCACCGGGCCGCGACGCCAGCCGTGGAACCGGCGAGAAAAACTTGCTCGACCAGCTTTTGGGCAGCGACGCAATTGGACCCGGCGCGTCCGACCGGCCTGAAGAGCCCGATCAAGCCATGGGTCCGCGCGACATCCGCACTATGCTCGATAATGGCGACGACATGGGCCAGCCGCACGGCGAATTCCGCACCATGTGCGTGCGCACCTGCGACGGCTATTTCTTCCCGATGTCGAACGCCGCCTCGCTGGGCGATTTCGAGCGCGACCAGAAGAACTGCGATTCGAGTTGCCCCGGCACCGAGATGCAGGTGTTTTATGCGCGCGGCTTTGGCGACGACTCGGGCGGCATGACGTCTTCGGTAACCGGCAGGCCCTACAGCGAGCTGCCGACCGCCTATCTCTACAAGCAGCCCGCGCGTCCGCCGGCCTGCGGCTGCAACGCCGCGCGAAATTTCGAGATCATTGCCGGCAACCCGCCAGGCCCGGAACAGCCTGACCCCGCCGACCCCGCGAGTTTGGCCAATGGCGAAGGCCGGCTCGAAGCCATCGAGCCCCGTGCCGCAAAACCCTCGCCGACGACCTTGCCGCCGCCGGAACAGCGCAAGGTCAGGGTCGTCGGGCCAACGTTCCTTCCCGACCCAGCAGCGGCAACAGATCTGCAAGCTCGGGTCCCGAGGGCTGGCCCGTAAGCGCCAGCCTGAGCGGCGTGAACAGCGCTTTGCCCTTGCGGCCGGTTGCTTCCCTGATCCTGCCGGTCCACTCGTTCCAGACCGACCCGTTCCAGGGGTCTTCCGGCAAAAGGTCGAACGCCTGGCGAAGGAACTCGCGGTCGGGGTCGGAAAAGTCCGGCTGCTCCTGCGGGCCGTCGCGAAGTGTGCGCCACCAGATTGCGGCGTCGGCCAACCTGTCGAGATTGCCGCGCACCGCCAGCCAGAACGGCTCCGCCTGTTCGCCGGAAATGCCGAGCACGATCAGCCGGTCGCGCGCCTCGGAAAACGGCATATGGTGCAGCAGCGTGCGATTGAGTACGAAAAGCTCGTCCGGATCGAATTTGGCCGGGGATTTCGATGTCGCCGCCGGATCGAATCGCTCGGCAAGCTCAGCCATCGTCTGCACGGCGGCGACGTTTTCCGAGGTGCCGACGAGCACCGCCAGCGAGGCGACCGCCATCGGCTCGATGCCGGTCTCGCGCAGGCTTTCGATGGACAGCCCGCCGCTCCGCTTCGACAGGCCCTCGCCCGATGCGGTGGTCAACAGATTGTGGTGGCCGAACACCGGCGGCTCGGCACCCAGCGCCTGGAACAAGGCCAACTGCACGCCGGTATTGGTGACGTGGTCGTCGCCGCGGATGACATGGCTGATCCCCATCTCGATGTCGTCGACCACCGAAGGCAGAGTATAGAGATAGGTGCCGTCCTCGCGCATGAGAACCGGGTCGGAAAGCGAGGCTAGGTCGACGGTTTCCTCGCCGCGCACCAGATCGTTCCAGTGGATTTCGGTGCGCTCCGGCTGCAGCGGATCGCTGGTGAAATTGGGCAGCAGAAAGCGCCAATGCGGCCGGCGGCCATCGGCTTGGTATTCGGCGACCTGCTCGGCCGTCAGCGTCAGCGCCTCGCGGCCGTAGACCGGCGGCAGGCCGCGTGTGCGGCGCACCTTGCGCCTGAGATCAAGCTCTTCCGGTGTTTCGTAGCAGGCATAGAGAAGGCGCGCCGCCTTTAATTTCTCCACCGCCGCATCGTAGATCTCGAAGCGCCGTGACTGGTATTCCGTGGCGTCGGGAAAGATGCCAAGCCAATGCAGGTCGTAGAGGATGGCGTCGGAGAATTCCTGCGTCGAGCGTGCGACGTCGGTGTCGTCGAAGCGCTGGATGAAGCGGCCCTTGTTGTTCATGGCGAACAGCCAGTTGAACAGCGCAGTGCGCGCATTGCCGATATGAATGCGGCCGGTGGGTGATGGGGCGAAACGGACGGTAACTGTCATGAATGGGGCGTACCGGATGGTTTTGCTGTTGACAAGACACGCCCCCCGCGCTTGGCCGCAGACATAAGACATGACGAAGGCGATGAAAAGGCGGCAGCGCCGCGCGTTTAGCGCATCGGCCCGAAATCGGAACCGATCTTCGGAAAGCACGATGCGCAGATTCAAAGTTGTTGGACGCGCGCGGCGCTGCAAGTCGTCAGATCGCCAGCCCCTTGGTCAATTCGAGCGCCTGGCGCTCGAACAGCCGGCGGTAGATGCCGCCTTGCAGCCGGATCAGCTGATCATGCGAGCCCTCCTCGACGATGCGGCCGCGATCGAACACCAGAAGCCTGTCAAGCGCTCGCACCGTCGAAAGCCGGTGCGCGATGACCAGCGTCGTGCGGCCGACCATCAACCGCTCCATCGCCTGCTGGATCAGCACCTCCGATTCCGAATCGAGGCTCGACGTCGCCTCGTCCAGAATGAGGATCCGCGCATCGGCGAGGAAAGCCCTCGCGATCGCCACCCGCTGGCGCTCGCCGCCCGATAGTTTCACGCCGCGCTCGCCGACCAGCGTGCCATAGCCTTTCGGCAGATCGATGATGAAGTCGTGCGCGCTTGCCAGCCGTGCGGCACGCTCAATCTCGGCCTGCGTCGCGCTCGGCCGGGCATAGGCGATGTTTTCGGCCAGCGACCGGTGGAACAGGATCGGCTCCTGCTGGACGATAGCGATCTGCCCGCGCAGCGACGCCTGCGCCACCCCGGAAATATCCTGGCCGTCGATCAGGATCGTTCCCGCGTTCACGTCGTAAAGCCGCTGGATCAGCTTGACGAAGGTCGTCTTGCCCGAACCCGAATGGCCGACCAGCCCGACGCGCTCGCCCGGCGCGATGTCCACCGAAAAGTCGCGATACAGCGGCAGTCGGTGGCTGCCATAATGGAAGGTGACGTTGTCGAAGCTGATGCGGCCGTCGGTGATGCGGATCGGCCTGGCGCCGGGCACATCCTCGATGCCGAGCGGCTCGAACTGGAAGTCGACCAGTTCCTCCATGTCGTTGATCGAGCGCTGCAAATTGCGGATGTGCGTGCCGATATCGCGCAGATAGCCTTGCAGCACGAAGAACGAGGTCAGCACGAAGGTGACATCGCCGGCGCTCGCCTGCCCCCACGCCCACAAAAGCAGCGAAAATCCGATCACCGCTGTTCGCAGAAGCAGCAGCATCGATCCTTGCGTGGTGCCGTTGATGGTGCCGCGCACCCAGGTGCGGCGCGTGCGGGCGCGCCATCTGGCGACGATCTTGGCGAGGCGTGTTTCCTCGCGTTCCTCGGCGCCAAAGCCCTTGACCACGGCGTTGCAGCTCACCGCATCGGCCAGAGAGCCGCCAAGGCGCGTGTCCCAAGCATTGGCAAGCCTTGCCGCGGGCGCGACATAGCCAAGCGACAGCAGCGCCGTCACCGCGATGAACAGCACCGAGCCTGCGGCGACGACAGCACCCATCAGCGGCCAGAACCAGCCGAGCAGCAGCGTCGAGCCGACGAGCATGACGACGGACGGCAGCAGCGCGATCAGGATCGTGTCGTTGAGCAGGTCGAGCGCCCACATGCCACGGGTTATCTTGCGCACGGTCGATCCGGCGAAGCTGTTGGCGTGCCAGTCGGTGGAGAAACGCTGGACCCGGTGGAAGGCGTCGGCGGCGATATCCGCCACCATCTTCAGGGTCAATTCGACGATGGCCATGAAGGCGAGGTTGCGCAGCACGACACCGGTGAGCGCCAGCGCCACCAGCATCGAAAAGGCCGCCATCGCCGCGTCCCAGGCGACATCGTCGGCCGCAGCACTGCTGGCGACGGCGTCGACCAGCCGGCCGGAATAGAGCGGCGTCAGCACGTCGGCCAAGGTCGACAGCAGGAAAATGTGCCCATGATGAGCGAAAGCCGCCACGGCTGGCGCCGCCAATGACTGAGCGTGAAGCCAAGGACGCTGCGAAAGGCGCCGGCGCGCAAATCGATCTGAAAACGAGCCATGATGTCATTCGGGCGCAAACGAGCCCGGTCCCGGTAAGGTCGAAGTTGAGAAAACCGCGTTGGGCGAATTAGTGCCCAGGAATGCGGGAGGTTCGGCATATTGGCGGCTCGCCCGAATACGGGCGGCGACCGGCATCGACGAATGCCTGCTGTCAGATTGCCTGGCCGTGAAGCTGAAAAACCTTCCGGCGCGCCCTCTGAGACCTAGGCTTCGCGGCCTCGCATAACGATGTCAAATCCTGGCATTCGGTCCTCCCATTAGAGCGACGTGCGTCCATTCGGACGCACGAAGTACGCTCTAACTTCTTGAATCTGCGCATCGTGCTTTCTGAAAATCGATTCCGATTTTCAGGCCGATGCGTAGGGATCGCGGAGACGCCGTTATAGAGACGCGTCTACGCCGCGCCAAGCCAGCAGGTTGCCGAAAGCGCATCTGGTCCAACTGGTGAGGCGATTTTGCAACAATCGCGGGTTGTGCACTTCCTCGCGGCAGCCATTTTCACAGGAGCAAAAAACGGCGATCTAGCCGCCGTCCCTGAACCGGTTGGTGATGGGATAACGGCGGTCGCGGCCGAAATTCTTTTTGGTGATCTTCACGCCCGGCGCTGCCTGCCGGCGCTTGTATTCGGCAATGTAGAGCAGGTGCTCGATGCGCGTCACCGTTGCCCGGTCGTGGCCGCGGGTGACGATTTCGTCGACACCCATCTCGTTCTCGACCAGACACTCCAATATGTCGTCCAGCACCGGATAGGGCGGCAGCGAATCCTGATCCGTCTGGTTCTCGCGCAGTTCCGCCGACGGCGCCTTGTCGATGATGTTGTTCGGGATCACCTCGCCGGATGGGCCCAGCGCACCCGGCGGCACATGCGTATTGCGCCAGCGCGCCAGCGCATAGACCTGCATCTTGTAGAGGTCTTTTATCGGGTTGAAGCCGCCATTCATGTCGCCGTAGAGCGTGGCGTAGCCGACCGACATCTCGCTCTTGTTGCCGGTGGTGACCACCATCGAGCCGAACTTGTTGGAGATCGCCATCAAAATGGTGCCGCGCGCGCGGCTCTGCAGGTTTTCTTCGGTGATGCCTTCCTTTGTTCCCTCGAAAAGCTGCGTCAGCGTATGCAGGAATCCCTCGACCGGCTCGAAGATCGGCACGATGTCGTAACGGCAGCCGAGCGCGCGGGCGCAATCCTCGGCGTCTTTGAGCGAGTCCTTAGAAGTGTAGCGGTAGGGCATCATCACGGCGCGCAGCCGCTCCTCGCCGAGCGCATCGACGGCAAGTGCGGCGCAGATCGCCGAATCGATGCCGCCGGAAAGCCCGAGCACGACATTCCTGAAACCGTTCTTGTTGACGTAGTCGCGCAGGCCCAGCATGCAGGCGCGGTAATCGGCCTCCTCCTTTTCCGGGATTTTCGACATCGGTCCTTCGGAGCAGACCCAGCCATCAGGACCATTTCCAAGTTGCGCGCCTGCGGCGGCGTTATTTCTATTTTGCGCGCCTGCGGCGGCGCGGTTGCGTTTCCAGGTGGTGACGTTGACCGTTTCCTCGAACTGGCTCATCTGGAAGGCCAGCGTCTTGTCGGCGCCGATGGCAAACGACGCGCCGTCGAAGATCAGCTCGTCCTGGCCGCCAAGCTGGTTGGCATAGATGATCGGCAATCCGCATTCGATGACCTGGCGGATGACAATCTGGTGGCGAACATCGACCTTGCCGCGATAATAGGGCGAGCCGTTCGGCACCAGCAGGATTTCAGCACCGCTTTCGGCCAGCGTCTCGCAGACGCCGACATCGCCCCAAATATCTTCGCAGATCGGGATCCCCAGGCGCACGCCGCGGAAATTGACCGGCCCCTGGATTTCAGGGCCGGCCTGGAAGACGCGCTTCTCATCGAATTCGCCGTAGTTCGGCAGATCGAGCTTGTAGCGCTCGGCAAGGATCTTGCCGCCATCGGCAAAGATGATCGAATTGTGCGTGCCGCTCTTGCGCTTCAGCGGCGTGCCGATGATGACGCCCGGCCCGCCATCGGCAGTGTCGCCAGCGAAATCCTGCGCCGCCCGCTCGCAGGCCTTCAGGAACGCCGGTTTCAGCACCAGGTCTTCGGGCGGATACCCAGCAAGGAAAAGCTCGGTGAACAGCACGATGTCTGCGCCCTGGCGAGCGGCATCCGCCCTCGCCTCGCGCGCCTTGGCGAGATTGCCGGCGACATCGCCAACCGTTGGATTGAGCTGGGCGACGGCGATGCGCAATATGTCGGAAGCGGTCTTGTCGGTCATGCCTGCTGACTTAGCGCGACAGAATTGGCCGGGCAATGGCGTTTGCTTGGACCACCCCAGACCGAATGACCTAGGTCATTCGTGTCAGACCGTATGACACATGTCATTCGTAAGACCGATCGGACCGCCGGATACCGATCGCGTCCTATTCGCCCATATATTCGCGCAATGCCTGCGGCGAATGGTTTTCGCCGATCGACATCGCCAGGATGCGCGAAATATGCCGGCGCGGCAGCCCGGTGTCCGCCGCCCAGGCATTGATCTGGTTCTGGATCTTGTCGAGATCGCGCTTCGAGGTCGGGTGTTCGGCGATGTCCAGGCCGGCGTCGCGCAGTGCGGCCGCCATGTCGCCTGAGATGATGAAGGCGTCCCACTCCAGCCACCTCAAAAAATACTGGCCGGTATTGCCGCCGAGCCGGCTGCCATGCTTGCCGAGATAGGCCATCAGTCCAACCTGGTCGTCTTCTGGCCAGTCGGCGAGGAACCTGCCAAAGCCGCCGTGCTCCTTCGACACAAGCTCGACGAAAGCCGCGTTGTCGCGAACCGCCTTGATCTTCTGCGGATTGCGCACGATGCGCTCGTCGGCCGTCAGCTCGTGCCAGAAATCGTCAGGCTGGAACAACAGCCGCTTCGGCTCGAAGCCGAGAAACGCTTGTTCGAAACCCGGCCATTTCTGCTCGATGACGCGCCAGACGAAACCGGCGGCGAAAACACGCTCGGCCATCGTCGACAGGATGCGGTCATCGGAAATGTCAGCCACCGCGGCATTGTCGGGCATCGGCCCCAGCAGCGATGCCAGCACCGATTCCCCGCCCTTGCGTCTGGCCGCGCGGGCGCGGATTTTCTGAAAATCCATCATTGTTTCCTCACCCTGTCGCGTCAATCTACCACTTCCCGCGCGAACCGGCAGCCTCTAGGTCTATGCGGACGCTGACGACGGAGGCGACAATGAACAAGACGATCGAAGATCTGGCAAACCGCTGGCTGCGGCGAAGGCCGGATGGCCTAAGCCAGGTCGAGAGCCAGGTGCTGCAAAGCACGCTCGAACGCACCACGATCGCGAAGGACACCAACAAGGCCGTCGCTTTTCACCAGACGTTTGGCGACCGCCTCGCCGATACCATCGCCCGGATCGGCGGTTCGTGGTCCTTCATCCTGGTCTTCATCGCCTTCCTGATCCTGTGGACGTCAGGCAATGCCTGGCTTTTGTCGCGCGACGCCTTCGATCCCTATCCCTTCATCTTCCTCAACCTTATCCTGTCGATGGTCGCTGCGCTGCAGGCGCCGGTGATCATGATGGCGCAGAACCGCCAGGCCGAGCGCGACCGCATCGACGCCGCCCACGACTACGAGGTCAATCTCAAGGCCGAGATCGAGATCATGGCGCTGCATGAGAAGCTGGACGAACTGCGCCACAGCCAGATCGTTGGCATGCGCGACGAGATCGCGCAGCTGGCCGAACAGGTGAAGCGGATCGACGAGATACTGTCGAAGCAGCGGACGCCTTCATGACGGATGCCATCCACAATCTCATCGAGCAATATGGGCTGATTGCCGTCTTCCTAGGCTGTGTCGCCGAGGGCGAAAGTGCCGCCCTCCTCGGCGGTTTTTTCGCGCATCAGCATGTTTTCGTCCTGTGGCAGGCGTTCCTGGCGGCCGCCATCGGCGCCTTTGCCGGCGACAGCTGTTTCTTTATCCTCGGACGAAGCTTCGCCGACCATCCATTCGTGGTCAAACTGAAGGGCCGCCCGGGTTTCAGCCACGCCTATCGTCTTGTCTCCACCCATCCCGACATTTTCGTGCTGACGAACCGCTTTATCTATGGCCTGCGCCTTGTCGGCGGCATCGCGGCCGGATTGTCCGGCATGGCCGTGACGCGCTTTGTCATTCTCAACGCCATTTCATCGATGGTCTGGGCCGGATTGTTCACCACCATCGGCTATGTGCTCGGGCTGGGCGCGGAGCGCATCGTCGGCCAGGCGTTGGTCCGTCACGAGCGATTGTTGATCGCCCTGGCGATTGGCCTGGCAGCAGCGATCCTCGCCTGGTTCATCGCTCACACCATTGCCAAGAAGGAGCGCAGCAAGGAGACGTGAGGATCAGTCGATGCCGAGCGCCCGGTCGCCGCGATCAAGGATCAGCGGGATGATCAGGTCTTCCTCGTCGGCAAGATGCCGGGTCAGCATGGCGATCAGCCGGCTGTTCTCGTCGGCATAGGCATCGGCGGCAAAGCGCTGCTTGTCCTCGCTCTCGCTTAGCGTGCGGATGAAAGCGTTTGCCGCCTCGGCATTGCGCTCCAGCCCTTCATGGATCGTATGATGATCGGCATCGAGAATCTCGAAGCCGCGCTTCAGCCGGGTCTCGGCCTTGGCGAAGACCGGAAAATAATGGATATCCTCGACATTATGGTGGCCGTCGAGGTGCCCAAGAAAATGATTGAGCCGCGGCGCGAACCAGCGCGCGAACTCCGGCGCCGTCAGCCGGCCCTCGCGATAGTCGTCAGTGCCGTTGGTCAGCATGCCGCCGAGCTCGCGGAACATGTCGTGCCGCTGCAGCCACATAGTGGCGATGCCATGGATATTGGCGTGGCCCTCCCAGACCTCGCGCGGGTATTTTTCAGCCAGCCAGCGCAAATCGTCCGGCAGGCCTGCGCGTTCGAGCAGCAGGGAATCGGCGGCCATGTCGGTCTCCTCAGACCATGATCCCGGAAAGTGGATACCGGGTTTCGGAACAGATCATGGGATCAGGTTGTGGTGACCGGCATGTAGGGGTTTGATGGCTAGATCGGTAGCCCCATGATTCGCTCGATGATGGCGATGCCCCAGACGCCGGCAACGATCACCACCGAAATCAGCACCGCCAGCGAACCGCAGTCCTTGGCGAGCTGGATATCGACGTTGAACTCCCGGCTGAACGCATCGCATGCGGCCTCGATGCCGGTGTTCAGCACTTCGACCATGATCAGCAGCAGCACCGCGCCGATCAGCAGCGCATAGCCGCGCCACGACACCGAAACAAACCAGCCGAGCGGCAGCGCCAGCACGAGCAGCATCAGCTCCTGCTGGAAAGCTTTTTCGCTGGAAGCCAATTTGCGAAATGCCCGCACTGAATTGTAGAAAGCATCGATCAGCCGCTGCATGCCAAACCTTTCCGAATCACCGGCAGGGGATAGCGCAATGGCCGGATCAAGGGAATAAGGCGATCGCTGCAAAATCATTTGCCGGCGAGCTTGTCACTCATCGGCGACCTTGATCGACGGCGTCGACTTTTCGAACTGCGGCAGCCCATCGTCGATCATGTAGTAGTCGCCCTTGTCGCCGACGAATATGTGGCATTGGCCCTGAAGTCCGGTGGGCTTGTCGAACAGTCCGGCGAGAACCGAAACATATTCATCATCCTGCGGCTTCCAGAACAGCAACGAGCCGCATGTCTTGCAGAAACCGCGCCTGGCAAACGACGATGCTTGGTACCAGGTGATGCTTTCCGCGCCCATAATCGTGATGTCTGCGTTGGCAACATTGGTTGCAGCGTAGAAATGCCCGCTCTGCTTCCGGCATTGCGAGCAGTGGCAGTAGATGACGCCGCGCAAGGCCCCTCGCGTCTTGAACCGCACAGCCCCGCACAGGCAAGAGCCGCTATGTGTGTTGTCCATCTCGGGCCTCCCGACGCAGCCGTGATCCTCGGCGTCCCTTGCCAGGATTCCAGTTTTGCAGCGGCCGTGCTCAAGCGAATGCGACATTCGACGGGCGTGTTCCGCACAGCACGGTTTGGAGAAAGCGGCAGGCCGCGCCAACAGCCTCTCGACGGGCAGCCAATTGTTAAAACAATATCTTTCCATATGAATTTTTGTGCGCTACCTTTTCATCAGAAAGGAGACGCTGCCGACAATGCAACCCAATCTCGCCGCCAACACGGCCGAAAATGCAGTGCTGACCAAGGCGACGCTGCGCGCCGCCGACCTGCTGGACATTACCGCCAGGATGCTGGCCTCCATCATCGGGGTTTCGGAAGCCACGGTTTCGCGCATGCGCAGGCAGGAATTCCTGCTGGAGCGTGGAACCAAGCCGTTCGAGCTTGCCGTGCTGTTCGTCCGCCTGTTCCGCTCGCTCGACGCCATTGTCGGCGGCGACGAGACCGTCGCCCGGGCATGGCTGAAGAATGCCAACACGGCCTTCGATGGCACCCCGCTCAAAAAAATCGTGACGATATCAGGGCTTGTCGATGTCATCGCCTATCTGGACTCCCGACGCGCTCTCGTCTGAAGCCGCCAAACGAGGTGGCAAGTATGGGCTCGACGGCAAATACTGGCGCATGGTCGAGGCGCAGCACCGCGTCTCGACATTGAAAGTCGTTGACACGCTCGACGAGCAGCCCGTCCTCGAAGACCTGATCGAGGAAACCAAGCCGCAAATCCCCTTGGAATGCCGGCATCTGCATTATCTCCTGGCAACGCCCTTCCGCTACGGCTCGATCTACCCGCACGGTTCGCGCTTCCGCCGCGCCGGCAGGACCAAGGGCGTCTACTACGCGGCGGAAACCATGATGACCGCAGTTTCCGAAATGGCTTTTTACCGCCTGCTGTTCTTCGCCGAATCGCCGGCTACGCCGTGGCCGCACGACGCCGCCGAATACACCGCTTTCGCCGCAGCGATACGCAGCACAAAGGTGATCGACCTGACGCGGCCGCCGCTCGACCGCGACGCGGCGGCGTGGACGCACCCGACCGACTACGCGGCCTGCCAGAATATTGCCGATGTCGCGCGCGAAGCCGGGCTGGAGGCGATCCGCTATCGCTCCGTGCGCGACCCGAAAAGCGCTAACGTGGCGCTGCTGGCATGCAGCGGCTTTGCCAAGCCGAAACCGCTGGAACCCCATACCTGGCGCATCAGGCTGGGCGCCTTCGGCGTGCAGGCGATCTGCGAGTTCCCGCAAAGGCGGATCGAGTTTTCGAGGACGGCGTTTGCCGCCGATCCCCGGCTCGACGGACTGCGCTGGGAGCGCGGGCGCTAGCCGGCGGGTGCGTAGCGCAGCAGCGTCACGCCATGGGTAAGGCTTTCCTTACCGAGCGGCTTCAAGGTCAGCGACAGGCCGGACTGGAAGTACGGCTTGCCGCCGCCAAGCACGACCGGGTGGATGTATAGCCGGTACTCGTCGATCAGACCGGAGCGTGCCAGATGCGCGGCAAGATCTGATCGATGGCGACTGAAATCAGCCGTTGACGGCATGCTTGTGCTGAACCGGGTGGCTCTTCTTGAGCAGGTCCGAGACCAGGAACGCCAGTTCGATCGCCTGGTCGGCGTTGAGGCGCGGGTCGCAATGGGTGTGGTAGCGGTCCTGCAATTCCTCGGCGGTGATGGCGCGGGCGCCACCGGTGCATTCGGTGACGTTCTTGCCGGTCATCTCGATATGGATGCCGCCCGGATGCGTCCCTTCGGCGCGATGCACCTCGAAGAAGCTCTGCACTTCCTTCAGGATGCGGTCGAATGGCCGTGTCTTGTAGCCGGCGGCCTCGATCGTGTTGCCATGCATCGGATCCGACGACCACACCACGCTGCGGCCTTCCTTCTGCACCGCGCGCACCAGCTTCGGCAGATGCTCGGCGACCTTGTCGGAGCCGAAGCGCGCGATCAGCGTCAGCCGGCCGGGCTCGTTTTCCGGGTTGAGCAGGTCGATGAGCTGCAGCAACCCGTCCGGCGTCAGCGACGGGCCGCATTTCAGGCCCAGCGGGTTCTTGATGCCACGGCAGTATTCGACATGGGCATGGTCGGGCTGGCGGGTGCGATCGCCGATCCAGATCATGTGGCCGGAGGTTGCATACCAGTCGCCCGAGGTCGAATCGACGCGGGTCAGCGCCTCCTCGTAGCCGAGCAGCAGCGCCTCGTGGCTGGTGTAGAAGTCGGTCTCGCGCAGCGCGTAATTGGTCTCCGAGGTGATGCCGACAGCCTTCATGAAGTCCATCGTCTCGGTGATGCGGTTGGCGAGCGACTCGTATTTCTCGCCCTGCGGGCTGTCGGACACGAAGCCCAGCATCCATTGATGCACGTTCTCCAGGCTGGCGTAGCCGCCCTGCGCAAACGCGCGCAACAGGTTGAGCGTCGCCGCCGACTGGCGGTAGGCCATTTCCTGGCGTGCGGGATCGGGAATGCGCGACTTGGCGTCGAATTCGATGCCGTTGATGATGTCGCCGCGATAGCTGGGCAGCGTCACGCCGCCCTTGGTCTCGTTGTCGGACGAGCGCGGCTTGGCGAACTGGCCGGCAACACGGCCGACCTTCACCACCGGCTGCGCGCCGGCGAAGGTCAGCACCACGGACATCTGCAGGAAGACGCGGAAGAAGTCGCGGATGTTGTCCGCGCCATGCTCGGCGAAACTCTCGGCGCAATCGCCGCCCTGCAGAAGGAATGCGTCACCGGCAGCGACGGTCGCAAGCTGCTTCTTCAGCTTGCGTGCCTCACCTGCGAAAACCAGCGGTGGAAAGGTGGCGAGCTGGGCTTCCGTGTTCTTCAGCGCGGCAAGATCAGGATAGGCAGGAACCTGCTGGATCGGCTTTGCTCTCCACGAATTCGGCGACCATTTCGTCATCGTTGCACCCAAAATTCCTTCCAGCGGGTGTTATAGCCCGCCATTTCGCCCCAATACGGGATCGCGGCTCCATACACGAAGCCGATTTCCTATTCTAGACCGGAATTTCGGAGGTGGCGAATGGCGCAAGCTCGCCGCCTGTCTTTCCTTCTCCCCTTGCGGGAGAAGGTGGATTGGCGCGCAGCGCCAAGACGGATGAGGGGTGTTGGCCGGAGCACGGTTTTGCCAAGCTGGAACACTCCTCATCCGACCGCTTCGCGGCCACCTTCTCCCACAAGGGGAGAAGGTGGAGCCGGCCGAGCCGCGCTAAGCCGCCTTCTCCACCAGCCTTGCCAGCTGCGTCATGACGACCGCTGAACCGGCCAGCCGCTTTTCAGGTGTCGGCCAGTCGCGGACGAAAACGACGCTGTGGTCCGGCCGGATCTTGGCCAGCGAGCCCTGCTCGCCGATGAACGTGACCAAACCGACAGGATTGGAAAACTCGCGCTTGCGGAAATGGATGACGACGCCCTTTGGTCCGGCATCGAGCTTTTCGACATTGGCCTTGCGGCACAGCGCCTTGATGAAGACGATCTTCAGCAGATGCTTCACTTCCTCCGGCAGCGGTCCGAAGCGGTCGATCAGCTCGGCGCCGAAAGCGTCGATCTCCTCGGTGTTTTCGAGATCGCCGAGGCGGCGATAGAGCGCCAGCCGCAGTTGCAGGTCCGGAACATAGCTTTCCGGGATCATCACCGCCGTGCCGACGGCGATCTGCGGCGACCAGCCGCCATCCTGCACCTCGCCGGAATCCTTGACCTCGGCGACGGCCTCTTCCAGCATCTGCTGGTAGAGCTCGAAGCCGACCTCCTTGATGTGGCCGGACTGCTCCTCGCCGAGAAGATTGCCGGCACCGCGGATGTCGAGATCGTGGCTGGCGAGCTGGAAACCGGCGCCGAGCGTGTCGAGCGACTGCAGCACCTTCAGCCGGCGCTCGGCGGTGTCGGTCAGCTTGCGGTTGGCCGGCAGCGTGAACAGCGCATAGGCGCGCACCTTCGAGCGGCCGACGCGGCCGCGCAGCTGGTAGAGCTGCGACAGGCCGAACATGTCGGCGCGATGCACGATCAGCGTGTTGGCGGTCGGGATATCGAGGCCGGATTCGACGATGGTGGTCGACAACAGCACATCGTACTGGCCGTCGTAGAAGGCGTTCATGATGTCGTCGAGCTCGCCGGGCGGCATCTGGCCGTGAGCGACAGCCACCTTTAGCTCGGGCACGGATTCACGAAGGAAATCATGAATTTCCGCCAGATCGCTGATGCGCGGCACGACATAGAAGGAATGACCGCCGCGGTAGCGTTCCCGCAGCAGGGTCTCGCGGATGACCAGCGGGTCGAAGGGCGAGATGAAGGTGCGCACCGCCAGGCGGTCGACCGGCGGCGTGGCGATCAGCGACAGTTCGCGCACCCCGGTCAATGCCAGTTGCAGCGTGCGCGGGATCGGCGTTGCCGACAGCGTCAGCACATGCACGTCGCTCTTCAGATCCTTCAGCCGTTCCTTGTGCTTGACGCCAAAATGCTGTTCCTCGTCGATGATCAACAGGCCGAGATTCTTGAACGAGATCGACGAGCCGAGCAGCGCGTGAGTGCCGATGACGATGTCGACGGTGCCGTCGGCGATGCCTTTCTTGGCCTCTGCCAGTTCCTTGGCGCCGACCAGCCGCGAGGCCTGGGCGACGCGGATCGGCAGGCCGGAGAAGCGCTGCGAGAAGGTCTTGAAATGCTGGCGCGACAGCAGCGTCGTCGGCACCACCACCGCGACCTGAAAGCCTTCCATCGCCGCAATGAAGGCGGCGCGAAGTGCGACCTCGGTCTTGCCGAAGCCGACATCGCCGCAGATCAGCCGATCCATCGGCTTGCCGGCGCCCAGGTCGCCCATCACCGAATCGATCGCCGTCTGCTGGTCGTCGGTCTCCTCATAGGGAAACCGCGCGGCGAATTCGTCATAGAGACCGCCTGCCGGCACCAGCGAAGGGGCAGCGCGCATCTGCCGCTCGGCGGCGATGCGGATCAACTGCCCGGCCATGTCGAGCAGCCGCCGCTTCAGCCGCGCTTTTCTGGACTGCCAGGCGCCGCCGCCAAGCTTGTCCAATGTCGCTTCGGCCGAATCCGAGCCATAGCGCGACAAAAGCTCGATGTTCTCCACCGGCAGGAACAGCCGGTCGTCGCCGGCGTAATGGATTTCGAGGCAATCATGCGGTGCGCCGATCGCCTCGATGGTGCGCAGCCCGATGAAGCGGCCAATACCGTGGTCGCTATGGACGACGATGTCGCCGGAGGACAAAGCCGAGGCCTCGGCGATGAAATCGGAAGGGCGCTTCTTGCGCTTCGAGCGACGGATGAGCCGGTCGCCCAGAATGTCCTGCTCGGCGACGACGACCAGTTTCTCGGTCTCGAAGCCGGATTCGAGCGGCAGCACGGCAAGTCCGGCCTGCCCCGGTTCGAGCTTTTCCGCCTCGGCCAGCGTAGCCACCGGCTCGAGGTTGCCGAGATGATGCTCGGCCAGGATCTGGCCGAGCCGGTCGAGCGAACCTTCGGTCCAGCCGGCGACGACGACGCGACGGCGGGCGGCGCGCTCGTCGGCGATGTGTTTTACAACGACGTCGAAGACGTTGACGTTGGGGTCGGCGCGTTCCTCGACGAAGCTGCGGCCATGCCGCGACCCGGCATGGAAGATTTTCCTGGCGCCGGCGTCGGGCGCGTCGAACGGCGTGAAGTCGATCGCCTCGCGCGGGCCAAGCGAGGCGATGAGGTTTTCCGGCGACAGATAAAGCAGGTCGGGCGGCACCGGCTTGTAGGGGACGGCGTCCTTCAGCGCGCCGTCGGCTTGCTTCCTGCGCGCCTCGTAATGGTCGAGGATCAGCGCATGGCGCTCCGCCAGCGCCTCATGCGCCAGATGATCGAACACGACAGGCGTGTCCGGCAGATAGTCGAACACCGTCTCCAGCCGCTCGTAGAAGAACGGCAGCCAGTGCTCCATGCCGGCGAAACGCCGTCCCTCGCTGACCGCCGCATACAACCCGTCGTCGCGCGAGGGCGCGCCAAAAGCGTCGATGTAGGAGCGGCGGAAGCGGCTGATGGTCTCCGGCGTCAGCGCCACTTCGCTCATTGCCTGCAGCGCCATCGACTTGCGCTGGCCGGTGGTGCGCTGCGTGGCGGCGTCGAAGACGCGGATCGATTCCAGCGTGTCGCCGAAGAAATCGAGCCGCAGCGCTTCCGTCCAGCCCGGCGCGAACAGGTCAAGAATGCCGCCGCGCACGGCGAACTCGCCGACGCCGCGCACGGTTGGCACCCGCTCGAAGCCTGATATCTCCAGCCGCGACGCCAGTGCGTTCATGTCGATCTGGTTGCCGGGTTTGGCGTGAAATGTCTGCGCCTCGACAAGGCTTGCCGGCGGAATGCGCTGCAGCAGCGCGTTGGCGGTGGTCAGGATGACGGCGCGGTGCGGGTTTTTTGCCAACGCGATCATCGCGGTGAGCGCGTCCAGCCGCCGCGCGGCTGCATCCGAGCCGGGCGAAACGCGGTCATAGGGCAGACAATCCCAGGCCGGCAGTCCGAGCACCGGCAGGCCAGGCGCGGCGAAGGAAAGCGCCTCGACGATCGAAGGCAGGCGCTGGCCGTCGCGTGCCACGAACAGCACCGGCTTGTCGGGCGCGATCTCGTGCGCGGCCTGCACCAGCGCGAAGGCTTCGTAACCGTCGGCGACGCCGTCGACGATGAACTGGCCGGCGCGGCCTTTCGGCAGGCCGATTGTGGGGATCAGGCTCATGAAATCACGTATTTCAGAATGTCATCGCCTGGCGCGACGCCAGGATTTTTTGCAGGACGGCACAGTCGATGTCAGCCGGAATCGGCCGCTGGCCGGTGATCACGGACAGGAATTCGGTATCGGAAATTTCGAGGAGCCTCTCATATTGGTCGAGTTCGTCGCCGGTCAAGGCGCCGATCTCGGCGTCGGCGAAACTGCCGAGAATAAGGTCCATTTCGCGCATGCCGCGATGCCAGGATCGAAACAGAAGCTTGCGGCGGCGGGCGTCGAGCCCCTCGCTTGATCGTCTCGTTCCGGTCATCGTCCAGCATCCTTGCCTGAAGCGGCGCATATAGCGTGGATAGAGAGCGGTGTCAGCCTTGCAACGGTCCGGTGGGTGTCTAACATCCCGGTGTGACATACACTCCTGACAACATCGGCCCAAGCACCCCCCTCTGGCCTGCCGGCCATCTCCCCCTCAAGGGGGGAGATTTGCCGTCGCGACTGATTTCGCCAATCTCCACCGCTGCAGGATGGGCAATGAGGCCAGAGCTGCCGATCTCCCCCCTTGAGGGGGAGATGTCCGGCAGGACAGAGGGGGGTGAGCGCCGACATCGCGTGGTCTCTCACCCATGAGACCTTCCCTCCTCGATCCGCTGTTTGTCCCGATCACCTCGCTTGCCGGCGTCGGGCCGAAGGTCGGCGCACTGATCGAGAAAATCGTGCCGGCCGATCTTGGTGATCGCCGCCCCGCACGTGCCGGCGATCTTCTGTTCGTGCTGCCGCATTCGGTGATCGACCGCCGCAATCGGCCGGGCATCGCCGGTTCGGCTGAAGGCGCGATCGTCACCCTGGAAGTGCGCATCGATCGCCACCAGCCGCCGCCGCGCGGCAACAGATCGGTGCCGTACCGGGTTTACGCCCATGACGACACCGGCGAGATCGCGCTGACCTTCTTCCATGCGCATGCCGCCTATCTCGAAAAGGCGATGCCGGTGGGCGAGCATGTCGTGGTCTCCGGCCGCATGGAATGGTTCAACGGCCGCCCGACCATGGTTCATCCCGACCACATCGCGCTGGCCAGCGAAGCGGAAAACCTGCCGCTGGTCGAGCCGGTCTATCCGCTCACCGCCGGGCTCTCGGGAAAAGTGCTGCGCCGGGCAATCGGCCAGGCGCTCGCTCGCTTGCCGGTGCTGCCGGAATGGCTAGAGGATGAGTTTCTGCGCCGCCGCAGCTTTCCCGCCTTCGGCGACGCGCTCGCCCGCATCCACAATCCCGCCGACCCGATCGACGTGTCCGTCGACGGCGCGGCCTGGCGGCGTCTCGCCTATGACGAGTTTCTGGCAGGCCAGGTGTCGCTGGTGCTGGTGCGCGCAAAAGTCCGCCGCCTGTCCGGCCGGCCGCTGGTTGGGGACGGCCGCTTCGTCGAAAAGCTGCGCGCCGCGCTTCCCTATTCGCTGACCAATTCGCAGGAAATGGCGCTTGCCGAAATCAATGCCGATCTCGGTGACCCCGAACGCATGCTGCGCCTGCTGCAGGGTGATGTCGGGTCAGGCAAGACGGTTGTCGCGCTGCTCGCCATGGCGCGCGCTGTCGAGGCCGGCGGCCAGGCGGCATTGATGGCGCCGACCGAAATCCTCGCGCGCCAGCATCTTGCGACGATTGCGCCTTTGGCCGAACAAGCAGGCCTGCGCATAGCCATCCTCACCGGGCGCGAAAAGGGCCGCGAGCGCACCGAGGCGCTGGCCAGTCTGGCCAATGGCGAGATCGACATCGTCGTCGGCACCCACGCGCTGTTCCAGCAAACGGTGACGTTCCACGACCTGGTCCTTGCCGTCATCGACGAGCAGCACCGGTTTGGCGTCCACCAGCGGCTCGCCATCACCGCCAAGGGCGATGCGCCCGATATGCTGGTGATGACGGCGACGCCGATCCCGCGCACGCTGGTGCTGACCGCCTTCGGCGACATGGATGTGTCGAAGCTGACGGAAAAGCCGGCCGGGCGCCAGCCGATCCGCACCGTCACCCTGCCGCTCGAGCGGCTCGACGAACTGGTCGGCCGCATGCGCGACGCCGTCGCCGACGGCCAGAAGATCTATTGGATCTGTCCGCTGGTCGAGGAGTCCGAAGAGATCAAGCTGATGTCGGCGGAGGACCGTTTTGCCTCCTTGAAGCCCCTGTTCGGCGGCCGGATCGGCCTGGTGCACGGGCGCATGAAGGGCGTCGAAAAAGACGAGGCGATGCGCGCCTTCAAGACCGGCGAGACACGCATCCTGATCGCCACCACGGTCATCGAGGTCGGCGTCGATGTGCCGGATGCGACGATCATGGTCATCGAGCATGCCGAGCGCTTCGGCCTCGCCCAGTTGCACCAGTTGCGCGGCCGGGTCGGGCGCGGCGAAAAACCGTCGTCCTGCGTGCTGCTCTACAAGGACCCGCTCGGCGAGACGGCAACGCGCCGGCTGTCGGTGATGCGCGAGACCGAGGACGGCTTTCGCATCGCCGAGGAGGATCTGAAGCTGCGTGGCGAAGGCGAGTTGCTCGGCACCCGCCAGTCCGGCACACCTGGCTTCCAGGTGGCGAGCATCGAGGCGCATGCCGACCTGCTCGAAGCCGCTCGCGACGACGCGCGGCTGATCCTGTCGCGCGATCCGGAATTGCAATCCGAACGCGGCGCCGCCCTTCGCATGCTGCTTTATTTGTTCGGCCGCGACGAGGCGGTGCGGCTCTTGCGCGCCGGCTGAGGCTCGGCATCCACAGGCGGATTGCCGATCTGGCCGCCGATCGGCTTCCCGTTCAACGTCACCATTTTCGTCTTGACCGCCGGTGCCACCAGCCCGGCCGAAACGATCAGCTTGGCACCGTCCTCGATCGTCATGTCGAGCAGCACGATATCGGATTTCGGCACATACATCAGGAAGCCGGTGGTCGGGTTGGGCGTGCACGGCATGAACACCGCGATCAGCGGATCACCCTCCTGGTCGAGCTTCTGGTTGATCTCGGTCTCCTTCTCGCCGGCAACGAACACCAGCGACCAGACGCCCTTGCGCGGGTATTCGACCAGCCCGACCTGGCGGAACATGTCGCCCTTGTTCGACAGCACGGTCTCGAAGATCTGCTTCAGCGACCCATAGATGCCGCGCACCAGCGGCATGCGGCCGAGCAGCCGCTCGCCGAACAAGACGATGGCCCGGCCGACGATATTGGCGGTCAGGAAACCGATCAGGGTGATCAGGATCAAGGCGACGATCAGCCCGAATCCCGGAACCGGCGCCGGCAGATAGCTATCGGGGTTGTAACGCGCCGGAATATAGGGTTTCACCCAGGAATCGACCCAGCCGATGAACGACCAGGCGATGTAGGCAGTGATCGCCAGCGGCGCGCAGACGACAAAGCCTGTCAGGAAGTAATTCCGCAGCCGGGTCATGCCTGAGGTCTTGGAAGCATCGGACATAGTTCACCGCAGCGCTGGTTGCGGCGCGACATTAATGAACCGCATCCGGCTTTGGAACTGCGAATTTTTTAAACCACGCCTATTCCACAGTCACCGATTTCGCCAGGTTGCGCGGCTGGTCGACGTCGGTGCCCATGAACACCGCGGTGAAATAGGCCAGCATCTGGATCGGCAGCGCGTAGATGATCGGCGAGATGATTTCCGGCACGTCCGGCAGCACGATCGTCTCCATCGTCTTCACCGTGGCGTGCGCGGCGCCCTTGCTGTCGGTGATCAGGATGATCTTGCCGCCGCGCGCCGCCACTTCTTGCATGTTCGACACGGTTTTTTCAAAAATGCGGTCATGCGGGGCAATGACGATCACCGGCATGTTCTCGTCGATCAGCGCGATCGGCCCGTGCTTCAGCTCGCCGGCAGCATAGCCCTCGGCATGGATATAGGAGATTTCCTTGAGCTTCAGCGCCCCTTCCATGGCCAGCGGGAAATTGGTATCGCGGCCAAGATAAAGCACGTTCTTGTAGTGCGAGAGGTCGCGCGCAACCTTTTCGATCTGGCCGTCGAGTTTCAGGACCTGGTTGGCATAGCGTGGCGCTTCCGACAGCTGGCGAACCAGCGTCGTCTCCTGTTCCTGCGAAATCGTTCCGCGCGCCACGCCCGCCCGCACGGCAAGCGAGGCCAGCACCGACAATTGACAGGTGAAGGCCTTGGTCGAGGCGACGCCGATCTCCGGCCCGGCCAGCGTCGGCAGGATGACGTCGGATTCGCGCGCCATCGTCGATTCGCGGACATTGACGACCGCGCCGATCTTCATGCCCGCCTTGCGGCAATAGCGCAGCGAGGCCAGCGTGTCGGCGGTCTCGCCCGATTGCGAGATGAAGAAGGCGGCGTCTGTCTTCGACAGCGGCATTTCACGGTAACGGAATTCCGAAGCGACATCGATGTCGACCGGCAGCCGCGCATAGCGCTCGAACCAGTATTTGCTGATCAGGCCGGCCAGATAGGCAGTGCCGCAGGCCGAAATCGCCAGCCGGTCGATTTTGGCGAAATCGAACGGCAGGTCGAGCGGCTTCGAGACGCCGCCAACGAAATCCACATAATGCGCCAGCGTGTGCGAGATCACCTCGGGCTGTTCATGGATTTCCTTCTCCATGAAATGGCGCCGGTTGCCCTTGTCGACCATGAAGCTGGTGCTGAGCGACTGCTGGCGCTTGCGGTCGACCTTGTTGCCGTCCATGTCGAAGATGGCGACGTCGTTGCGGCGCACCACCGCCCAGTCGCCATCCTCCAGATAGGTGATCGAATTGGTGAAGGGGGCAAGCGCGATAGCGTCGGAGCCCAAAAACATCTCGCCATCGCCATGGCCGACGGCCAGCGGTGGGCCGTTGCGCGCGCCAACGATGAGATCCTCGTCGCCCCTGAACATGATGGCCAGCGCAAAGGCGCCTTCCAGCCGCTTCAGCGCCTGGTGCGCGGCCTCGACCGGCTGCAGGCCCCTGGCCAGTTCGCGCCCGACCAGATGTGCGACGACCTCGGTATCGGTCTGCGATGAAAATGTGTAGCCGTCGCGCATCAGCTCGTCGCGCAATTCGGCGAAATTCTCAATGATGCCGTTGTGGACGATGGCGACGCCGTCGGAAAAATGCGGATGCGCATTGGTCTCGTTGGGCACGCCGTGCGTCGCCCAGCGCGTGTGGCCGATGCCGATCATGCCGTCGAGCGGTTCGTCCTTCAGCCGGCGTTCGAGATTGATCAGCTTGCCCTCGGCGCGGCGACGCGCCAGCTGGCCGTGCTCGACAGTGGCGACGCCGGCCGAATCATAACCGCGATATTCGAGCCTTTTCAGCGCATCGACGATGAGCGGCGCGACCGGCGAGTGACTGACAATTCCGACGATACCGCACATAGACGTTGCCCTCGATTCCGGCTGAAAACCCGGCGCCATTTAGGGTTGGCCGGGCTGCCGCAAAAATCACATTGCGCTTCGTTCCGTATCAGCCGGAACGGTTCTGCACAAATGCACCATGACAGGGCGCTCTTGCAATCCGGTTACAGCAGCCAGGCTAGCCTTTTTTCCGGGCCGCCGCAGCCGCAGCAAAACGCTCGCGCAATTGCTTGCCTTTGCCAGGCAGCGTCCTCTGGCGGGCGCGGCCGAAGGCGAGCGCATCGTCGGGCACGCTTTCGGTGATCACGCTGCCCGAAGCGACGTAGCCGCCCTTGCCGATTGTGACAGGCGCCACCAGCGACGAATTCGAGCCGACGAAGGCGCCTTCGCCGATGTCGGTGAAGAATTTCGAGTAGCCGTCATAATTGCAGGTGATGGTTCCAGCGCCAATATTGGCGCCGGCGCCGACGCGGGCATCGCCGATATAGGTCAGGTGATTGACCTTGGCGCCCTCCTCGACCGTCGCCTGCTTGACCTCGCAGAAATTGCCGACCTTGGCTTTTTGCTTGAGATCGGAACCCGGCCGCAGCCGCGCAAACGGACCAACAGCGCAATTCGAAGCGATCGTGGCGCCTTCAATATGGCTGAAGGCATGGATCCTGGCACCGGTGGCGATTGTCACGCCCGGCCCGAACCAGACATTGGGCTCGACGATCGTGTCGGCGCCGATCTCGGTATCGTGCGAAAAGAAGACGGTTTCGGGCGCGATCAGCGAAACCCCGGAGAGCATGGCCTCGCGCCGCCGGCGCGCCTGCCAGATGCCTTCGGCCGCAGCCAGTTCGGCGCGGTCGTTGATGCCGAGCACATTCTCAAAGCCGGCTTCTGCGGCGATGACATTAAGGCCTTGCCCGCCCGCGATCTCGACGATGTCGGTGAGGTAATATTCGCCCTTGGCGTTGTCGTTGCCGACCTGGTCGAGCAGCTGCAGCGCGTGCTTGCCTGCAACCGCCATCAGACCGCCATTGCAGAAGGTGATTTTCTTCTCCTCGTCGGTGCAGTCCTTTTCCTCGCGGACGGCGACGAGCTTGCCGCCCTTTTCGATCAGCCGGCCATAGCCGGACGGATTTGAGGTGCGGAAGCCGACCACAACGACGGCAGCGCCATCAGCCAGCTTCAGGCGCGCAGCCGTCAGCACCTCCGGATCGATCAACGGCGTATCGCCGAACATGACGAGGATGTCGTCGTAACCCTTTGCGATTGCATCGCGAGCCGCCAGCGCGGCATGCGCCGTGCCGAGCCGCTTGTCCTGGACGAAGGTCTCCGCCTTCGGCGCGAATTTTTGCGTGGCCTTGAGCATCTCGTCCGCGCCATGGCCGATCACCAGCGCCAGATCACCGCTGCCTGCCGCTTCCGCAGCCTTGACGACATGGGCGACCATCGGCAGGCCGGCGATCGGGTGCAGCACTTTTGGCACAGCGCTTTTCATGCGCGTGCCTTCGCCGGCGGCGAGGATGACGGACAGGCAGGTTCTCTGGCTCATGGAATGCGACCATTTGAAAAGGGTTGGGGATCAAGGCATGTCTAGTGTTGGCGCAATGCTGCACCAATGCGGTTAAATTCCGGTGAGACGGTGCGGCGGTCCAATTTTCGAAGTCGGCGCTGCCCCTTATCCGCCTGCCGGCACCTTCTCCCCGTATAGTGACGGGGCGAAGGGGGCTGGCCGCAACCTCGGCTCGCTTTCTGCAACGGTGGAGATTGGCGAAATCCTTTGCGAAGGCGTCTTTCTCCCCGTCACTATACGGGGAGAAATGCCCGGCAGGGCAATGAGGGGCAGCGCAGACCTGAAGCGATTGTCCTGCCGGCCAAGCCAGTTGCGATCGCTGTACCTATCCCAACTGCCCCAGCACCGGGAAATTCTCCAGCAGCCAGTAGGATGCAGCCTGCACGCCGCCGGTCAGAAAAAACACGCCCGCGACGACCAGCAGCGCGCCCATTGCCTTTTCGACGCGGCCGAGATGGACGCGGAATTTTGCGAGAAAGCGCATGAAGGCGCCGGAAAACAGCGCCGCGACCAGGAACGGGATGCCGAGGCCGAGCGAATAGGCGGCAAGCAGAGCCGCGCCCTCGCCCACCGTCTCGCGGCCGCCGGCCAGCGTCAGGATCGGCCCCAGCACCGGTCCGATACAGGGTGTCCAGCCGAAGGCGAAGGCCAGCCCCATGACGTATGCGGCAACGATACTGGCCGGCTTGCCCTGCGACTGGAAGCGCGCCTCACGCGACAGCAGCGGGATGCGCAATATGCCGAGAAAATTCAGCCCCATCAGGATGATGAGCACGCCAGCCGCCATCGCCAGCGGCTCCTGCCAGACGCGCAGCAGCCGGCCGATGGTCGAGGCGCCGGCGCCCAGCGCCACGAAGACGGTCGAGAAGCCGAGAACGAAGGCGATCGAGGCAAAAAGCAGCGCCCCGCGTGCGTCGGCCTTGGCGGTGACGCCGGCATTGCCGCGGAAATCGTCGACCGACACGCCGGCCATATAGCAGAGATAGGGCGGCACCAGCGGCAGCACGCAAGGCGACAAGAACGAGATCGCCCCCGCCCCGACCGCGCTGACATAGCCGATATCCAATGCCATTCCCGAAACTCCTGATGGATTGCGCTGCCATATAGCGGCGACCACGCCGATCCGCCAATCACCATCGCGTGGCAAGTCGCAGACGGCCGCTTGCGCCACGCCTGTCTCGCCCGTCAACGTCGCATCGTGCCGGCCGTCTCTTCAAACCAGGGCTGGCGCGTGATCGATGTTTCTCTTATATCCGCGGAAGTATTTGTCCCGTTCTCCCGGATTCATTGCCGGTTTGTCCAACGATCAGGGCAGCCGCTCTCGCTATCCAGGATTGCGGATATCACATGACGCACCCCTCAATGCAGGACTGCATTTTGGGCGCCTCCCCTTGACCGGATGCAAAAGCACGGCCATGTGAGCGACAATTATACGAGATTTCGTCGCGCGCAGCGGAATTCTTCTGCCGCACCACAGCTGATATGAGACCTCATGGACGTCGTCGTCGTCGAATCGCCGGCCAAAGCGAAGACAATCAACAAGTACCTCGGAAAGAACTACAAGGTCCTGGCCTCGTTCGGCCACGTCCGCGATCTGCCGGCCAAGGATGGCTCGGTGCGTCCGGACGAGGATTTTGCCATGTCCTGGGCTGTCGACACCGCCTCGAGCAAACGTCTTGCCGACATCGCCAAGGCGGTCAAGGACGCCGACGGCCTGATCCTCGCCACCGATCCGGACCGCGAGGGCGAAGCCATTTCCTGGCATGTCCTTGAAGTGCTGAAGCAGAAGCGTGCGCTGAAGGACAAGCCGGTCAGCCGCGTCGTCTTCAACGCCATCACCAAATCGTCGGTGCTGGAAGCGATGGCCAATCCGCGCCAGATCGATGCGCCGCTGGTCGACGCCTATCTCGCCCGCCGCGCGCTCGACTATCTCGTCGGATTCACGCTGTCGCCCGTGCTGTGGCGCAAGCTGCCGGGCGCCCGCTCTGCCGGCCGCGTCCAGTCGGTGGCGCTGCGCCTCGTCTGCGACCGCGAATTGGAAATCGAGCGCTTCATCCGCGAGGAATACTGGCAGATCGCCGCCATTCTCGGCACGCCGCGCAAGGATAATTTCGAGGCGCGGCTGACTGCCTTCGATCGCAAGAAGCTGCAAAAGCTCGACATTTCGAACAAGGCGCAGGCCGACAACATCAAGGCGATGCTGGATGGCGCGACCTTCAAGGCGCTGTCGGTCGAAGCCAAGCCGACCAGGCGCAATCCAGGCCCGCCCTTCACCACCTCGACGTTGCAGCAGGCCGCCTCCTCGCGCCTCGGTTTTTCGGCAAGCCGCACCATGCAGGTGGCGCAGCGGCTCTATGAAGGCATGGACATCGGCGGCGAGACCACCGGCCTGATCACCTATATGCGAACCGACGGCGTGCAGATGGCGCCCGAGGCGATATCAGCCGCGCGCGATGCGATCGCAAAAGAGTTCGGCCCAAAATACCTGCCCGAAAAGCCGCGCAACTACACCACCAAGGCCAAGAACGCCCAGGAAGCGCACGAAGCGGTCCGCCCGACCGATTTCATGCGCACGCCGGCTTCGGTCAGGCAATATCTCGATGCCGACCAGGCGCGGCTTTACGAGATTGTCTGGAAACGCGCCATCGCCAGCCAGATGCAGCCGGCCGAGATCGAGCGTACCACGGTCGAGATCGAGGCGGTCAACGGCGGCCGCAACGCGGAGCTTCGCGCCGTCGGTTCGGTCGTTCGCTTCGATGGCTTCATTGCCGCCTATACCGACCAGAAGGACGAGGATGCGGAAGACGAGGAAGACCGCCGTCTACCCGAGATCCGTGCCGGCGAACAACTCGAGCGCGAGGCGATCAACGCCACCCAGCACACCACCGAACCGCCGCCGCGCTATTCGGAAGCCTCGCTGATCAAGAAGCTGGAAGAGCTCGGCATCGGCCGGCCGTCGACCTACACGGCGATCCTGAAGACGCTGGAGGACCGCGACTACGTCAGCATGGACAAGCGCAAGCTGTTGCCGCAGGCCAAGGGCCGGCTGTTGTCGGCCTTCCTCGAAAGCTTCTTCGAGCGCTATGTCGAATATGATTTCACCGCCTCGCTCGAGGAAAAACTCGACGAGATTTCCGACGGCAAGCTCGCCTGGAAGGATGTGCTGCGCGATTTCTGGAAGGATTTTTCAGGCGCCGTCGCCGATATCAAGGAATTGCGCGTCACCGATGTGCTCGACGCCCTCAACGAGGAACTGGCGCCGCTGGTGTTTCCGGCGCGGGAGGACGGCTCGAACCCCCGCATCTGCCCGAAATGCGGCACCGGCAACCTGTCGCTGAAGCTCGGCAAATTCGGCGCCTTTGTCGGCTGCTCGAACTATCCCGAATGCTCCTTCACCCGCCAGCTCGGCGACGCCGCCAACCCCAATGCCGAAAACGGCAATGGCGAGGACGGCACCAAGGTGCTGGGCAAGGACCCCTACACGGCGGAGGAAATCACGCTGCGCAGTGGTCGTTTCGGGCCCTATGTCCAGCGCGGCGACGGCAAGGAAGCCAAGCGCTCCAGCCTGCCCAAAGGCTGGACCGTCGATTCGATCGACCACGAAAAAGCCCTCGCCCTGCTGTCGCTGCCGCGCGACGTCGGCAAGCATCCGGAATCCGGCAAGATGATCTCGGCCGGGCTGGGGCGCTACGGCCCGTTCGTGCTGCATGACGGCACCTACGCCAATCTCGACAATATCGAGGACGTGTTCTCGATCGGTCTCAACCGCGCCGTGTCGGTGATCGCCGAGAAGCAGTTGAAGGGCCCCGGCGGTCGCAATGGCGGCACGCCCGCCGCCTTGAAGGAACTTGGCGAGCATCCGGCGGGCGGCGGCAGGATCGTCGTGCGTGACGGCAAATACGGGCCCTATGTCAATTTCGGCAAGGTCAATGCGACGCTGCCGAAGGGCAAGGACCCGCAGTCGGTGACGATCGAGGATGCGGTGGCGCTGATTGCCGAGAAGGAAGCCAAGGGCGGCAATGGCGGCAGAAAGCCCTTCCGCAAAGCGGCCGCACCTGCCAAAAAGCCTGCGGCCAAAAAACCGGCGGCCCAAAAAATGGCGGCCAAGAAAGTGGCCAACAAAAAGGGATAGTGCATCGTGGCGCGCAGGGTATCCGGAAGAAGTCATGGCGATCTGCGCACCGCCGACACCCGGGCCAAGGTTAAGGATGATTACCGGCCGTCCCGCGACGAAATCCTGCGCTATATCGCCGAAAATCCGGATCGCTCAGGCAAACGCGACATCGCCAAGGCGTTCGCGCTGCGCGGCGAGGACCGTATCTGGCTGAAGGACGTATTGCGCGACTTGCAGGATGAGGGCCTGCTGACCAAGGAGCGCAAGCGGCTCGCCCGCGTCGGCGCCCTCGCCCATGTCGCCGTGCTCGACATCTTTGGCCGCGACGCCGACGGCGTGCTTTTGGCGCACCCAACCGAAGCCGTGGGCAACGGCGAGCCTCCTGTCATAGCGATACGCGTTTCGCGCGGCGGCGGCGGCCCGACACCGGGCATTGGCGACCGCGTGCTGGCCAAGACCTTTCCAACCGATGACTCGACCGGCCCTGCCTATACCGGGCGGGTGATGAAGATCTTCGAGAAGCGCACCGATGCAGTTCTCGGGGTTTTTCGCGTGCTGCAGGACGGTACCTTCCGCATCGAGCCTGTCGAAAGACGCCAGCCGGAGCTGGTCGTCGACAAGGAATTCCAGAACGGCGCCAAGAACGGCGATCTTGTCGAGGTCGAGCCGGCGCGGGCCTCCCGCTATGGGCTGCCCAAGGCCAAGGTGCTGGCGGTGCTGGGTTCGCTAACCAGCGAAAAGGCGGTCTCGATGATCGCCATCCACGCGCACGACATTCCGCATATTTTCCCGGCAGACGTCATCGCCGAGGCGGAGGCGGTCAAACCGGCGACGCTGGCCGGCCGCGAAGACTGGCGCGAGCTGCCGCTGGTCACCATCGATCCGGCCGACGCCAAGGACCATGACGACGCCGTGTTCGCGACAGCAGATCCGGACGAGAAGAACCCCGGCGGCGTGGTCGTTACCGTGGCGATTGCCGATGTCGCCGCTTATGTGCGCTATGGCACCGCGCTCGACCGCGAGGCGCTGAAGCGCGGCAACTCGGTCTATTTCCCGGATCGCGTCGTGCCGATGCTGCCGGAGCGTATCTCCAACGACCTTTGTTCGCTGCGCGAAGGCCAGGACCGCCCGGCGCTGGCGGTCCGCATGACCTTCTCGGCCGATGGCCGCAAGCTCAGGCATTCGTTCCATCGCATCATGATGAAATCGGCGGCAAAACTCGCCTATCGCCAGGCGCAGGCCGCGATCGACGGCGCGCCGGACGACAAGACCGGCCCGATCCTCGACACGGTGATGAAGCCGCTGTGGGACGCCTATGCCGTGGTGAAGCGCGGTCGTGAGACGCGCCAGCCGCTTGAGCTCGAACTGCCGGAGCGGAAAATCCTGCTCAAGGAGGATGGCACCGTCGACCGCGTCGTCGTGCCGGAGCGGCTCGACGCGCACAAGCTGATCGAAGAATTCATGATCCAGGCCAATGTCGCGGCGGCCGAGACGCTGGAGGCGAAACGACAGGCGCTGGTCTACCGCATCCATGACGCACCTTCGCTGGCCAAGCAGGAATCGCTGCGTGAATTCCTGCAGACGCTTGGCCTTTCGCTGGCGCGCGGCGCCCAGATGCGGCCAAACCAGTTCAACGGCATCCTGGATCGCGTCCGCGGCGCCGACCATGAGGGGCTGGTCAACGAGGTGGTGCTGCGCACGCAGATGCAGGCCGAATATTCGCCAAGCAATATCGGTCATTTCGGCCTCAACCTGAAACGCTATGCGCACTTCACCTCGCCGATCCGCAGATATGCCGACCTGATCGTGCATCGCGGGCTGATTGCCGCGCTCGGCTTCGGTGCAGGCGGACTGACGCAGGATGAAGCGGAGCGGCTGGAAGAAGTTTCTGCGCTGATCTCAGCCACCGAGCGCCGCGCCATGGCCGCCGAGCGCGACACGGTCGACCGGCTGATCGCCGCCTATCTGGCAGAGCGTGTCGACGATCGCTTCGATGCACGCATTTCGGGCGTCACCAAATCGGGACTATTTGTCCAATTGCCGCAGTATGGCGCAGATGGTTTCATTCCGGTGTCAAGTCTGGGCGGCGATTACTATATATACGACGAAACTGCCCGATCGCTTTTCGGAGAACGCACCGGCAAGGGCTATCAGCTTGCCGACCGCGTCGAGGTTCGCCTGATCGAGGTGGCGCCTATGGCCGGCGCGATGCGTTTCGAGATGCTGACCGACCCAAAGCCGCTGCCCGGCTCCAAACGGTCGTTTCACAAGGCCAAGGGCCGCGCCCGTGCGTCGCAACCGCGTCCAGGCTCGCGCGGCAGGAGACGGTAATGCCAAGCGATCTGAAAATGAACGAACAGGTTTTCGGCGGCCAACAGCACTCGGGCCGGATCGCCCGCCCGCTGTGGACGGCGATGAAGCGTGGCGCGCTTGGGCGCTGCCCGCATTGCGGCGAGGGAAAGCTTTTTCGTGCCTTCGTCAAGACCGTCGATACATGCGACCACTGCGGCGAGGCGCTTCATCACCACCGCGCCGACGACCTGCCGGCCTATCTGGTGGTGGCCATCGTCGGCCACATCGTGCTCGGCGCCTTCATGGGTGTCGAAGCGACCTCCACTCTGTCCACCTGGCAGCACGTTGCCATCTGGGTGCCGCTGACCATCCTCATGGCGATCGTCTTGCTGCAGCCGGTCAAGGGCGCCGTCATCGGCCTGCAATGGGCGTTCTATATGCACGGCTTCGGCGGGGAAGAAGATCTGATCGAGCCGCATCCCGAGGCTTGAAACCGAGGCTGGCGCAAATCGGCATGGCTGGACGCCACTTTCGCATCGAAGAAGATTCCGCTAGGTCGTGCGCATGGACGTTATGATCAAGGCGGAAGTCGACAAGGTTGAGCCGATCGCGCTCGACGCCAGGCCTATACGCCCGCGCGACGCCGCGACGCTGATCCTGCTCGACCGCAAGGGCGCCGAGTTCCTGGTGCTGATGGGCAGGCGCCACGCCCGTCACGCCTTCATGCCGGGGAAATTCGTCTTTCCCGGTGGCCGTACCGATCCGGCCGACAGCCGAATTCCCGTTGCCACAGCGCTGCACCCTGAGGAGCAGGCGAGGCTGACCGCCGGCGTCGGCCGCACCAGCCCGGCCCGCGCCCGCGCCATCGCCCTGTCGGCGATTCGCGAGACCTATGAAGAAGCCGGCCTGCTGATCGGCCAGAAGGGCGCCTTCGCCACGACCAGGCGCGATTGGCAGGGTTTTGCCGAGCACGGCGTAAGGCCGTCGCTGGAAGCGCTGCGCTTCATCGCGCGCGCCATCACCCCGCCGAACCGGGTGCGGCGCTTCGACACGCGCTTCTTCAGCGCCTGGCGTGAAGACGTTGCGGTGGAGCTGCCGGACGGCGGTCCGACCAATGAGTTGGAGGAACTGGTCTGGCTGCCGCTCGCCAAGGCCAGAGAAGCTGATGTGCCCGACATCACCAGGGCTATCCTGGGGGAGCTGGAAAAGCGGCTCGTCGACGATCCGCTGCTGCGCCCCGGTGGTTCCGTGCCGTTCTACCGGCTTGTCGGCAATCGCTTCGTTCGCGAAATTCTGTAGAACATAGAGCATTCACATCCCATGACAGTCGATACCCAGCAAGAGGTCGAAGAACGCGTCCATTGGCTGCCAATGATCGCGGCGATCTCGTCGATCAGCGTCGTCGGCATCGCCATCGGCCTCGGCATGCCGCTGCTCAGCGTCATTCTCGAAACGCGTGGCCATTCGGCGTCGATGATCGGCTTCAACACCGCTGTCGCCGGCCTGGCCTCGATCGCCGGCGCACCGCTCGCCACCCCGCTGGCGATGCGGTTCGGCGTCGCCAGGACGATGCTCGCCATGATCGCCACCGGAGTGCTGGCCTTTGTCGGCTTCCATTTCGCACCGGACTTCTGGATGTGGTTTCCGCTGCGCGTCCTGCTGCACATCGCGCTGACGGTGCTTTTCATCCTGTCGGAATTCTGGATCAGCACGTCGGCGCCGCCGCACCGGCGCGGTCTCGTCCTCGGCATCTACGCCACCGTGCTGTCGCTCGGCTTTGCCGCCGGGCCGTGGCTGTTCGCCCAACTCGGCAGCGCCGGCTTCCTGCCCTTCGGCGTCATCATGGCGCTGGTGACGCTGGCCGCCATTCCAGTTCTGGCGGCACGCAACGAGAGCCCGATGATCGTCTCCAACGGCGAAACCAGCAACTTCCTGCGCTACATCTGGCTGGTGCCGACGGCGACCGCTGCGGTGCTGGTGTTCGGCGCGGTCGAGACCGGTGGCTTTGCGCTGTTTCCCGTCTATGGCAACCGCATCGGCTACTCAGAGGCCGATGCCGCCCTCCTGCTCACCATGATCGGCCTCGGCAACGTGCTGTTGCAGATCCCGCTCGGCATGATCAGCGACCGTGTCAGCGACCGCCGTTATCTGCTTCTGGCCTGTGCAACCATCGGGCTTGCCGGCACCATCTTCATGCCGCACTTCGCGCAGAACTGGCATCTGATGGCGGCGCTTCTGTTCGTCTGGGGCGGCGTCGTCGCGGCCATGTACACGATCGGCCTGGCCCATCTCGGCTCGCAGCTTTCCGGCCACGACCTGGCCTCGGCCAACGCTGCCTTCGTGCTCTGCTACGGTGTCGGCATGGTGCTCGGCCCGCAGGCGATCGGCATCGGCATGGACCTTTTCGGCCCCTCCGGTTTCGGCTGGGCGCTCGGCTTGTTCTTCGCCTTCTATATCGCGCTGGTCGGCGCCAGGCTTATCCGAAAAATCCTGTAGAAAGACCCGATCGATGCCTCAGGTGGCGCAAGGCTGCTGACATAACCGTGTCAGCAGCACCTGGGTAGATTGTCAGCAACACGCCACGAATTTGAGGATGCCGCCATGATCGACTCCGGGTTTGAAACGAAATCGCTGCGGATGGAATTGCTGCTGCTTGTGACCTTCCAGGCGCCGGCTTCCGATGTCGACCGTATCATGGAAGCGGTGGTCGCGATCGCCCCGCTCACCACAGGCAAATACGACAGCAATGCCTACCAGTCGGCGCACGGCATCGAGCGCTACCGGGCGCTCGATGGTGCTGCCGCCGGCGCCGAGACCGAATTGCTCAGACGGCATGGCACGGTGGAAGTGTCGTTCGAGCTGCCCGACGACCAGGCGTTGGCCGCCCGCATCGTCGAGGCGATCTTCCAGGTCCACACCTATCAGGAGCCGGTGATCCGCATCCAGCCGATCCTCGCCAGCCGCTCCAAGGGATTGGACGACCGCTCGAACCCGAACCGCTGGTGGAACACCACGGGAGACTGGAAGAAGGCCGCTCCAGTTAAAGAAGATGCGTAGAATCGGAACGCTGCCGTATGAGGGGTGCTCCGGCTTGGCACCGACAGCACTCCGTCCAACACCCCTCTTCCGTCTCGGCGCTGCGCGCCGATCCACCTTCTCCCACAAGGGGAGAAGGAAGAGGTCGCCTCACAGGGTTGACTTTCCGGGCGCGTTGTTTATGTGTCGCGCCAAGTTTCCCGCGTCCGGGTGTTTTCCCGTGCTCCAGCGGCCAAGACTCCACGAACATAATGGACTGATACAATGGCCAAAGCCGCAAACATCAAGATCAAGCTTCTGTCGACCGCCGACACCGGTTTCTTCTACGTCACCAGCAAGAACAGCCGCACCAAGACCGACAAGCTGTCGTTCCGCAAATACGATCCGGTCGCCAAGAAGCACGTCGAGTTCAAGGAAACCAAGATCAAGTAATCTGCTTTCCTGCTTGAGACAAAAACGCCGCCCCGTGGGCGGCTTTTTTGTTTTCAACGCTCGAAAAGTCCAGCATTTCCAATGCTTGGCGCAGAGACTTGATGTCATTTTGAGGTTTGGGGGCCGGCCGGCGTTTGGCAGCGGTACGAGGAGGCCACTATGTGCCAGCGCCGGCCGGCCGACCCCACGGACCCAGGAGATGCGGCGGACCTGAATCATGGGGTATTCTTCGGATCGATCCGGCGATCTACCCCGGCGCCGATCCCGTCATTGGCCTGCACATTTGCGCAACAGCCTGTGAAAATCAACAATTTCTTAACCAAGCCCGGCGAATCGCTTGCGTTAAGGTAAATTCCTAACCCTGTCACATTGACAGGATAATCAGACTTTTACGCCGCCTTGGCGACGACCCGGTTGCGGCCGGCGCTCTTGGCTTCGTAGAGCGCGAGGTCGGCCCGCTTCATCAGCCCGGCAACCGAGTCGACACCCTTCAGCACCGACGACACGCCGACGCTGACGGTAACCTCGATCGTCTTGCCGTCCTGACCGACGGCAAACGGCATCTGGGCGATCTCGGCGCGAATCCGCTCCGCCACTTTTTCGGCGACGGCGCCGTCCGTGTCCGGCATCACCACGACGAACTCCTCGCCACCGAAGCGGCAGGCGAGATCGATGCCGCGCACATTCTTGCGCAGCCGCCGCGCGAA
This sequence comes from Mesorhizobium sp. WSM4817, assembly GCF_055811135.1. Lineage (NCBI taxonomy): Bacteria > Pseudomonadati > Pseudomonadota > Alphaproteobacteria > Hyphomicrobiales > Phyllobacteriaceae > Mesorhizobium > Mesorhizobium sp. WSM4817. The sequence goes on from NZ_JBVVQQ010000004.1 coordinate 167,734, forward strand.
TTCACGCAGCACCTCGTCGCCGCCGTCATGGCCATGCGTGTCGTTGACGGTCTTGAAGCGGTCGAGATCGGTGATCATCACCGACAGCGGCCGCCGCCGCGCCACGGCGCGGTCGAACAGTGTCTGCAGATGGCTGTCGAGGTAACGGCGATTGTGCAATCCCGTCAGCGGGTCGGTCACCGCCATCTCGATGGTCTGGGTGACGCTGGCGCGCAACTGGTCGTTGTAGCGCTTGCGGCGCACCTGCGTGCGCAGCCGCGCGGTCAATTCGTGCTGGTCGATCGGACGCATCAGATAATCGTTGATGCCAAGCTCGAGGCCGCGGACGATGCGTCCCTCCTCACCCTGCTCCGCCAGAAGGATGATCGGCACGAAACGGGTGCGATCGAGCGAACGCAGTTGCGAGCAGAGCCTGAGCGGATCGAAATCGGCAAAACCCGTCGAGATCATCACGCATTCATAGGGCGTCTCGGCGGCCTGGAAGAAGCCCGCATGCGGATCGGTGGCGATGTCCAAGTCGGCACTGCTGCGCAGCATCTTCTGGACGCGCTCAATGGAGGATTTGCGCTCGTCGATCAGCAGAACCTTCGGCGTGGTGTCCGCGGACGCGAAGTTGCGGCTCAACAGCTCCTCGATGCCGATATTGCGCGTGGTCGAGGCGCGCAGGCGCAGCTCATCGGTCAAAGTCTTCAGCCGGACCAGGCTTTTGACGCGGGTCATCAATTGCAGATCGTTGACCGGCTTGGTCAGAAAATCGTCCGCACCGGCCTCGAGGCCACGCACCCGGTCCGAAACCTGGTCGAGCGCGGTGATCATAACGACCGGGATGTGCGACGTCGCCGGATCGCTCTTCAGCCGGCGGCAGACTTCGAACCCGTCCATGTCAGGCATCATCACGTCGAGCAATACGACATCGACCTTGCCGTTTTCACAGGTCTCGATCGCGTCCGGCCCGTTGGTGGCGGTCAGCACCTCGAAATATTCGGCAAGCAGCCGGACCTCGAGCAGCCTGACATTGGCAGGGATGTCGTCGACGACGAGGATCCGTGCAGTCATCTCATAAAGCTCCGGCTCGGCTGGAAGGGCGCATCAGGCGTCGCCCAGGTAGGATTTGATGGTTTCGATGAAACGCGGCACCGAGATCGGCTTGGAAATATAGGCTTCGCAGCCACCCTGGCGGATACGCTCCTCATCGCCTTTCATCGCGAATGCGGTGACGGCAATGACCGGGATGACATGGAGGTCGTCGTCCTCCTTCAGCCATTTGGTCACTTCCAGCCCCGACACTTCGGGCAGCTGGATGTCCATCAAAATGAGGTCCGGCTTGTGCAGTCGCGCCAGATCCAGCGCTTCCAGACCGTTGCGCGTGCGTACCGTCTCGTAACCGCTCGCTTCAATGAGGTCGCGAAAGAGCTTCATGTTGAGCTCGTTGTCCTCGACGATCATGACCTTCTTAGGCATCAAATTCCCGTCCCGGCCTGCCTTCCGCTCGAAGGATGCCGCCATGCGCCCTCGCCGGTACGCACCAAACCCTGCTCAACTCTACCGCGAGATAATTGACGAAACGGAAACCGGCTGCCGGAAAAGCTTCGGATTTCACCGCGAACTCCGCATTGCAGAGACAGATGGCTTGCCGCAGGCGACGCTTGCGATTACTGCCAAAAACAGACTCATTCAACCCACAAGAAGGTAGAGATGGCAAACGCAGCGTCAATGCGCGAGGAAGCGGAAACCATTGCCGTGAAGGCATTGGGCTTCGTCGCCGCCGATCCGGAACTTCTGCCCCGCTTCCTGGCGATCACCGGCATCGAGGCGCATTCGATCCGCCAGGCCGCCGGCGAGCCGGGATTCCTGGCCGGCGTGCTGCAGTTCATCCTCGCCCACGAGCCGACGCTCATGCGGTTCGCGGCGGAAACCGGCACGCCGCCGACTTCCGTCGGCAAGGCGCTGCGGGCGCTGCCGCTTGGCGACGACGATCATGAGCATTCGATATAAGCGACGACCGGATCGCGAAAACGCCTACGGCGTCGTTTCTTCTTCGCCGTCGTCGCCGTCAGCATCCGCAACCGGATCGGCCGGTTTCACCATGACACCATTGACGGTGACCGAACCGTCCGGCTTGCCGTTGACGACCCATTCGATGCGGCCGTCCGGCAGCGTCTTGCCGAATCCCTTGATCGCAAGCGCCACCGGCACATATTGCGCGGCTTCCGGCTCCGACTTCGCTGCCGCCTGCAGGCTTTCCACGATCTTGTCATAGCCTGCGACATCGATGGTCACATTGGCCTCCGGCTTCATGCCGGCGAAGGTCATCTCGCCTTCCATCGCGATTTCCATATCGCCGTTTTTCACCGTGCTGTGGCCGATGACAAATTTCGGCATCCTGGCCATGAAATCAGCGGTCAAGGTATCGCCGAAGTCGGCCGGAAGCGGTGGATTCTTGTTCAGATCAAAGGCTTCGATCGCCTTCTTCGCCATGCTGTCGAGATCGATATTGGCGCCGCCGAAACTCAGATTGACATCGGTGGGCAGCAGCGCCGTGCTCCAGGCGGGCGCGAGATTGTCAGGGATCTTCAGTCCCGCGGCCCTGATCGAGTAGTTGATTGCTCCGTTCTGGGCGATGCCGTCCGTCCCGAAGCCTGTGTCCAGCTCAGTCGCCCCGAAAAGCCCGACCGGGCTTTCGACGGTGAGATCCTTGAACCCGTAGGTTCCGTCGAGCCGCTCCCACAGCGGCAGCGCGGCGAGCAGCAGCGATTTGAGCTGCGCCTGGTTGGCCTTCAGTCTGGCCTCGTCTTCATTGGCGACGGCAAATGCCAGCAGATCGAGAAGCGGCTTGGTCCGCACGCCTTTGCCGGTCGCGTTCACCGACAGCTTTGGCGATTTGATCGTGAGCGGGAATTTCAGCCCGCTCTTGGGATCGTCAAAGTCGAGCGCTTCGGCGAAATCGGCGAGCGACTGCGTCGCGGTAAAATCCACGCCGCCATTCGCAGCTTTGCTTGCGTTCATGGTGGCCTTACCGGCGCCGGTGCTCACCTTGGCGCGCTGCACGGCGTCCCGGGAATTCATCGTCATCCCGGCTATCGACTGTGTGGCGCTGGTGAAAGCCGCCAGTTCGGGATCGTAGACGCCGGAAAACTTGCCGTCTGTAATCGAGAACTGCATGCTTTGCGGGCCCTCTGGCCCCTTGAACTCGAAGGACCCGCTTTGCGACACGTCCGCCGAGACGCTCCATGTCCCGTTGCTGCCTGGCTTGACGAGCAATGCGTAGGGGCTGAAGTCGAACTTGAAGGAATTCTGCGCCGCCAGCAGGTCGACGACAGGTTTGAAGTCGACGGCGAGTTTATAGGCGTCGCCTTCCACCGAAACCTTCAGGAAGCCGCTGTCGATCGCCTTGCTGCCGAAATAGCGGGACAGATCTTCGGAGAGCTGCTTGGCACCCTCGCCGTCGACGGTCTGGCCGAAGGCAGGCGCGCTGAGCGCGAGGACAAAGACGGCCGGCAGAACACGATTCACGCAGAATCTCCGTTGCTGTTTCTGTGGTAAAAACTCCAGCCGCAACCGTAATCGGAAACCGTCGGGGTGCAATCCCCTCGTTGGGGCTGGAAGCCGGTCTATAACCAGCCTTCGCCCTCCGCGCTATCCTCCGGCATCGACAGTGGAGCTTCAGGTCGCCTTCTTCGACGTGACGAGGCAAGCGGCGCTGGCATTGAGCAGGCCCCAGCCGAAGACGTCGTCCTTGCCCGGCGCGCCGAGATCTTCCGCCGACTTGCCGAGCGCGTCTTGAATGTCGGCTGCGGTGGCGTTGCCGTTTGCAGATTTCATCAAGGCAGCGGCTGCGGTGACGAAGGGCGCCGCGAAGGAGGTGCCGGTCTTCGGCCGTGCGCCGCTGACCGACGCGGCCGTCCACACTTGGACGCCGGGAGCGGCCAGGTCGATATGCTCGCCGCGGCCGGCGCGCCTGTAGGGGCGTTTCATGCGGTCGACCGCCGTCACCGCGATCACTTCAGCATAGGCCGCCGGATAGGCAGGCCCGGCTTTTGGGCCGCCATTGCCGGCGGCGGCGACGATCACCATGCCGCGTTCGGAGAGTCTTCGGACAACCTGCTCGAGAAGCGCATTCGCAGGACCCGACAGGCTCATATTCGTCACCTGCACGCCGCGCGCCGAAAGAAGGTCGAGCGCGCGAAGCAGATCGTAGGCGTCCGAGCGGTCATCCTGGCGATCGCCCCGATGAAACGCATCGACCGCGATGAGCCTGGCGTGCGGCAGCAGGCCGGGAGTACGGCTGTCGGCGCCGCCGACAAGCAGGGCCGCGACGGCGGTGCCGTGCTGGCGGCCGGACTCGGGAACGCCGTCGTCCGACAGGCGAAGAACTTCGACCCGGCCTTTCGAGAAGGCGTCATGCGCAGGATTGATCGCGGTGTCGATAAGGCCGATCGTGACATTGCCACCGCAGCCGGCTGGCAGTCCGCTACCGGCCGGCCAGCCGATCAGGCCCGCGGCGGCGCAGTGCGGCCCGGCACATTCAGCTTCCTGTCCGGGCCGGTAGTAATGCACGAAATCTGCCGTCGACTGCGGAGCGGCATCGATGACAAGATCGCGCGCAGCCTCCAGCGGCATGTTGGGTGGAATGCGCAGCCGAATCAGCTCCGATCCAAGAAGCTGAATGTCGGCACGGTCCAGTACGGTGAAGCCGGTTGCCTGAAGCCGACCGATCTCAGCCGAATTCAGCCCGGTCGCCACGATCTGGTCCGGTACCCGAGACGGCAAAGGGGCGGCTGGCCGTTGCGCGCGCCTGCCGCTGCGCCTTGGCGGGCGCGGAAGAAACCGATCCGTCAGCGCGCGAAACAGGTTCGGGCCGGTCGATCGGCTGGACGTCGTTCGCGACCCACCGGGCGAAGCGCCGGACCGACCGCCGTCATCACCACCGCCATCGTCACCGCCACCGTCGTCATCGGCCAACGCCGATCTTGGCCCGAACTCGCCGAGCGCCAGCTGGCCGCCCGGCGCCTGAGGATCGACGAGCAATGCGACGGCGACCCAGAAAAGCAGCAGGGCTTTTGGTCTCAACCAGGAGGTGGTGCGCATGGTCTCCCTCACATTTCCGGCCGTCGCCGATTTTCAACGTCACGAGGCTAGCGGAGCTGTCCGGCAATAAGCTAGCCTTGCGAGGAACGGGCGCGGGGCCGCTTTATTCCAGAACCTGGAGCAACATGCCGGAACAAGCCGACCGCGTCCAAGATCAGCTTGTCGCTTTTCTGCCGAATCTGCGCCGGTTCGCGATTGCGCTGTGCCGGTCCCGCGACATCGCGGACGATCTTGTCCAGCGCGCCTGCGAACGGGCGCTCGCCAACGAGCAGCGTTTCGAGCCAGGGACGCGCTTCGACGCGTGGATGTTCAAGATTCTGAGAAATCTGTGGATCGACGACATCCGCAAGCGCAAGGTCGCCGGCGCGCAGGACGATATCGACGAGCGCCATGACATCGCCGGCGTTTCCGGTGAGCGCGAGATGGAGGTGCGGCTGGCGCTGAACAGCGTGGCGCAAGCCATAGGCGAGCTCGCCGCCGACCAGCGCGACGTGCTGCTTCTGGTCTGCGTCGAAGAGCTTTCCTACAAGGAGGCCGCGGAAGTCCTTGCCGTGCCGATCGGGACGGTGATGAGCAGGCTGGCCCGAGCGAGGAGGAATCTGGCGGAGGCGACTGGAATATCTTCGGCGCCCACCCGTTCTCCGGTCACAAAAGGGGCTGCAAAATGACCGAAGAGACTTTTTCGGACGAAATCCTGATGCGGTTCGCCGACGGTGAGCTTGATCCAGACGTGGTCGCCAGGATCGAGCAGGCGATGGAAACGGACGACCGTCTAGTTGCCAGGATTGCTGTGTTCATCGAAACCAGAGCGCAGGCGCAGGCCGCGCTGAAGCCGCTGCTCGACGAGCCGGTTCCCGAAAAACTTGTCGCGGCCGTCGAGCAGATGATCGAGGCCAGGCGTGCCGGCGAGAAAGCGGCGACGGCATCGATATTGCCCTTCGGCAGCAGGCGCTTGGCAGGGCCTGCTTTGAGGTCTCGATGGATGCTGCCAATTGCCGCCTCTCTCGCGGCGGCAATTGGCGGCGGGCTCGCCGGCTATTGGGCAGCAGGCACCAACGAACGCACGCAGGGCGGTTTGTGGGTTGCCGGCGTCATCAGGCCGGGCTTGGCCCAAGCCCTTGAAACGGTCGAGTCCGGCAAGGAAATCAAGCTCGCCGGGATCAGCGACCGGTTCCGGGCCATCGCTACGTTCCGTAACGATTCGCAGGATTTGTGCCGCGAATTCGAGGTCGACTCGCAGGACCGCTCCACGGTGATGTCGGTCGCCTGCCGTTCCGGCGACGAATGGCGCGTCAGCTTCGCGGTCGTGGCGCCCGGCGACGCCGGAGGCTATGCCCCGGCCTCGTCGACCGAAGCCCTCGACGCCTATCTTTCGGCGATCGAAGCAGGCGCTCCGATGTCAGCCGAGGAGGAAGTCAAGGCGCTGGACGAGATCCGTCAAAAGGACCGGAAGTGAAACTGCGACGGCCCGGCCCGCTCTGACCCGGCTTGCTCTGGCCCGGCTTGCTCTGGCCCGGCTTGCTCTGAAATGGAATCCAACTTTCTTTGAATGGAATAAAGCCGGCGATCGCCCGTTACTCCGCCGGGCCGCAACTGCCGGTCCGGTCTGAAACAAGGAGTAACTACCATGACAAGACACTGGAAGCTCAAGTCGACACTGGTCGCAGGAATGGCAGCGCTCGCGAGCACCACGGCGCAGGCGAAGGAGTCTCCCGCGGGAGCGCCGGAAACCGAGCGTCCGCCGGCGGCAATGTCCAGCCAAAGCGACGGTTCCTTCATCGTCGCTGGCAACAGCTCTTCAAATTCGAGCTCCAATTCGTCGTCCAACGGTTCGTCGAATTCCAGCTCTAATTCGTCGAGCAATTCGAATTCGAACTCGTCTTCGAACTCCAGCTCCAATTCCTCGAGCAATTCGAATTCGAACTCATCGTCGAACAGTTCCTCCAACTCGAACTCGAACGGTTCGGATCGCGGGTGGTCGCGCAACTGGCGGCGTTGACGCGGGCCGGGCGATAGAGCGGCGGCGCGCTTCAACTTGTGTCCGCCGCTTCAAAACAATCCACAGACAAACGGGGGCCAGCCGGCCCCCGTTTCGCATTCGCTGTTGGCCTCGCTCTCGCGCACAGAGGATTTGGTGTCGACGGTCGCTGTCGGCCGGCCCGCAACCATCGATCTCCAACGTTGGCGAGTAGCCACACGCTACTACACCTTCGTCATCCTAGGGCAAGCAAGGAGCGAAGCGACGCGGCGCAGACCCTGGGATCCATGCCGTTACGCCAGTCGAAAAATGCAGCGGAGCAGGATGGCGCCTTGTATCCGCAACGGAGCCAGCTACCCTTCTACCATGACCGGCTATGCCTACATGACCGCGAGCCAGAAGCGCGGCGCGATCTATATCGATCTCGGCCATCCAGCGCGAAAAGTCGCTGAAGCGCTCGCCGCACCAAATGGAAGATCGACCTGATCGAGAAGACCAATCCGGAATGGTTCGAGCTTTTTCGCGGAACGGGGTGGTAGGCGTTCGGTTCTGGTCCGCTGCATTCTTCGGCTTGGGTAACGGCATGGATCCTAGGGTCTGCGCCGCGTCGCTTCGCTCCTTGCTTCGCCCTAGGATGACGAAGTGGAGGGTGTTTTCGGCCAATCTCAAAAGTCTGCGATTCCGCTGAAAGGGACCGTGGCGACCGGCCCCGATGCGTCAAGATAGAGCGGCGGTGCGCTTCGACTAAAAGTCGGCCGCGCTCCACAAGGAAACGGGACCTAGCGGCCCCGTTTCGCATTGTTCTCCAGAAAAAGCCTAGCGGGCCGCGCGGGCCCATTTGCGATACCAGCCTTCGCTGGCAATCGTGTTGCGGTAGACCGTTTCGCGCTCGGTCGCCTCGGCTCCGGTCTCCGCCTGGATCTCGGCCTTGAGCGCCGCATCTTTGCGGCGAAACGATATGACCTGGACCAGCGGCGTTCCCTTTTCGATGACGTAGAGGCCATCCGGCGCCGTCGCAAAGAACGGAAAATGGATGTGGGCTGCGTAGGTGTCGGTATCGACGATGCCGGCGACGCATTCGAAAGGCTGAGCCGGCCGATTGAGCGGCGGCAGGAACAGACAACTCCAGCCCGGCGGGGTACGGATCGACCAGTAATTGTGAAATTTGCATGGCGGTGCCGGTTCCCTCGGATTGCCGGCGACCTGATGCGCGCCATGATTGCTGACCATCACCCTGTCGAACTCCCAGCCGGCATCGACGGCGCTGCCGCCATCCTTGACCTCAAGGCGGACGGTCGCCGCGAGCGGCAGGATCCAGCCGGTTGTCATCGCGTCGAGAAAAGGCATGCAGCGCTTGACGGTCAGGCCATTGTTGGTGGCCGAGGCTTGCTGCGCATCGACCGGCGGCAGTTTGCGAAACCAATCCGGCAGGACCGTCTTGGCCGCCACTGGCGGCGCGATGACCCCATGATCTTCCGGCCGACAGGAAAACCGGATCGAGCGAGAGGTCTTCTGAGAAGTCTGGGAAAAATGAAACATCGATGGCCTCCTTGGAAAAATCCGAGGAGGAACGGGCCGCAGCCGGATTTATTCCCGGGTGGGCGTCTGATATGCAGGCCGACGACGATAGTTCGGTCGCCGCGGCGCGCACAGCAGCATTGTCTAAAGCACCAATCGCATCAGCGGCCGGCCTGCCTTGCGCTCGACCAGCCTCTCGAAGCCGGCTTTCTCGAAGACCCGCGACGAGCCGACGAACAGCCCGATCGAACGCGAATCTTTCGACAGGTCGATCGGACATGCCTCGACCAGCCGCGCGCCATTCTGGCGAGCAAATTCGATGCCGCCTTCGACCAGCCGGTGCGTCACGCCCCGGCCGCGCGCCTTGACGCGGATGAAGAAGCAGGAAATCGCCCAGACGCCCGGATCGGTGGCGTCGGCGGGATCGACCGGCGCCGACCCCCTGCCCTTGTTGTTCCATTCGGGCACGTCGGCGCGCGGGCCGATCTGCATCCAGCCGACCGCCTTGCCATCCTCGAACGCCAGCACGCCCGGTGGCGGCCCGGCCTCGATCCGCGCCTTGATGTGGTCCTTGTTGCGTTCCCGATTGCCGGCGCGCCGCGCTGCCGGCGACAGCCGGAAATGTGTGCACCAACAGCCGTAGCAGGCACCCTGCTTACCGAAAAGATCTTCAAAATCCGCCCAAAGCTCGGGCACCAGCGGCGCTATGGTCGTATTCACGAACTCTCTCCCGGCCCACCGCCTTGTCGTGGCGTCCGTCCTGACGTACCATTGCTTTTGTTCTCTTTATGTTCGCAGCGATGGCGGTTCCTGTCAACAATCCCGATCACGGTTTTTGCCGCGACTGCCTGACCTTTCAGCGCGGTGAGGCACGGCGCTGTGAGCGCTGCGGCAGTCCACGGCTGGCCCGCCATCCGGAGCTCTATCGGCTGCATCTCGCCCATATCGATTGCGACGCGTTTTATGCGGCGGTCGAAAAGCGCGACAACCCGGCGCTGAAGGACCGGCCGTTGATCATCGGCGGCGGCAAGCGCGGCGTCGTCTCCACCGCTTGCTACATCGCCCGCGTCCACGGGGTGCGCTCGGCGATGCCGATGTTCAAGGCGCTCGAAGCCTGTCCGGAAGCGGTCGTCATCCCGCCGGACATGGAAAAATATGGTCGCGTCGGCCGCGAGGTGCGCGCCATGATGGAGGCGCTGACGCCGCTGGTCGAGCCGATCTCCATCGACGAAGCGTTTCTGGACCTTGCCGGCACCGAGCGCCTGCATGGCGTGCCGCCGGCGGTGGTGCTGGCGCGCTTCGCGTTGGGTGTGGAGAAAGAGATCGGCATCACCGTTTCATCAGGCCTTTCCTACTGCAAGTTCCTGGCCAAGGTGGCGTCGGACTTTCGCAAGCCGCGCGGCTATTCGGTGATCGGCGAGGCCGAGGTGACCGGCTTTCTGGCCGAGCAGCCGGTGACGCTGATCTGGGGGGTGGGAAAAGCCTTCGCCGCCACGCTTGAGCGCGACGGCATCCGCACCATCGGCCAGTTGCAGCGCATGGAGCGCGGCGACCTGATGCGCCGCTACGGCGTGATGGGCGACCGGCTCTACCATCTTTCACGCGGCGAGGACGACCGCCGCGTGCACCCCGACCAGGATGCGAAAAGCGTCTCGGCGGAGACCACTTTCGACACCGACATCGCCTCCCCCGAGGAACTGGTTTCGGTGCTGAGAGCGCTGTCGGAAAAAGTCTCGGGGCGGCTGAAGAAATCCGGCATTGCCGGGCGCACCGTCGTGCTGAAGCTGAAGACGCAGGATTTCAAGACCCGCACGCGCAACCGGCAGCTCGGCGACCCGACACGGCTGGCCGACCGCATTTTCTCGACCGGGCTCGAGCTGCTGCGCAGGGAGGCGGACGGCACCAGATACCGGCTGCTCGGCATCGGCGTCAGCGACCTCTCGAAGGACGAAAAGGCCGATCCGCCCGACCTCGTCGATATCCAGTCGCGCAAGCGTGCCATGGCCGAAGGCGCGATCGACACGCTGCGCGACAAGTTCGGCCGCAAGGCGGTGGAGACCGGCTACACCTTCGGCAAGGGCCGCAACGCCCACCCGCCCGAGCCGATCGAGGACTAGTTTAAGCATGACCCCGAACCGAGATTGGCTCCCCCTTCTCCCCGTGTGGGAGAAGGGGGCCGAGCGAAGCTCGGTCGGATGAGGGGTGTTCCAGCTGGGCACCAACAGCACTCCGTCCAACACCCCTCAACCGTCTCGGCGATGCGCGCCGATCCACCTTCTCCCACAAGGGGAGAAGGCAAGACCGCGCTATTGCCGCCCCGTGTCGCAGACGGCGTTCAAGCCCGCAGCACCATCGTGACGCAAATCGCTGATATCATAGAGCGGGCCTCTTCAGATGCGTCGCAAATCGATCCGGCTGGTCGTCACGCGCTCGCCGGTTTTTGGGTCGACGTCGATAACGGTCAGCCGCATGCCGTCCTCGCCGTTTTTCTCGACGGTCATTTGCGCGGTACGATCGCCGTTGACCTTCTTCGCCCAGCGGATGCCGAGATTGATCGCATTGCCCGAGCGCTTGCCGCTGAGCTGCGCCGGCCCGGTGCGGGATCCGACATAGGTGCCGGTGTACTTCGTCCCGCTGGACTTCAGGTCGGCACTGATGGCGCGCGTCACCACGACGAGACCGCGGCAGGTGCCGTCCAGCGACAGTGAACTCGATGTCGCGTCGGAATTGAAGCGGCAGGAGACGTTCACCGTCGGCGCCTCGGTGGTTACCTTGACGGTGCCCTTGCCGGCAAAATTCCCCTCGAACGAGCGAAGAAAATCGGCCTCGTCGGCATGAGCCGCGCCGGCGGCAGCCGTCAGGCAGCCGGCCAGTGCAAATCGTGCACATGATTTCATTGGATCTCTCCCCTTGAACTGGCTGTTGGACCAACGTTCGCCGTGACGGCAAGTTCCGCCCTCAACATGACCGTTTTGCAACGCGCCGCTCTGGCCCAGCCGAATGCGTCGACTAGCGGTTGCGGTGAAAGTCCCGACTTGCGACATAGCGCGCATGGCACCCTCGCCCTCGATCCCCAAGGCTGCGTTCTGGATGGCGCTGTCGATCGCATCGTTTCTGACGATGTCGGTCGCCGGCCGCGCCACGACGGCCGAGCTCAATGTATTCCAGGTGCTGGAGCTGCGATCGGTGATCGGCCTGTTCATCCTCCTGCCGCTGGTGATGATGTCAGGCGGTTTTGCGGCGATGCGCAGCAAACGCCCCACCGCCCATATCGCCCGCAACGTCGTCCATTTTGTCGGCCAGGCGGCATGGCTCTACGCCTTGACATTGATCCCGCTGGCCGTGCTGATCTCCATCGAATTCACGACGCCGATCTGGACGGCCATTCTGGCGGTCGGCTTTCTTGGTGAAAGACTAAGCCGGCCCAGACTTGCAGCGATCGTGCTCGGGCTGATCGGTGTGCTGGTCATCGTCCGTCCGGGCGTCGGCTCCGTCGATCCGGGACATGTTGTCGTGCTGGGTGCCGCGGTCTGCTTCGGCATATCCGTGGTCCTGGTCAAATCGCTGACGCGGACGGACAGCGTCGTGTCCATCATCTTCTGGATGCTGGTCATCCAGTCCGTGCTCGGCCTTGTCCCGGCGCTCTACGAATGGCGCAACCCGCCGCTCGAACTGTGGCCGTGGATCCTGCTGATCGCCTTCACCGGCATGTCGTCGCATTTCTGCATGGCGCGTGCACTCGCCTATGCCGACGCCACCGTCATCTCGCCGATGGACTTTTTGCGCGTTCCGCTGTCGGCGCTGATCGGCTGGCTGCTGTATCAGGAGCAGATCGACGCCTTCACCGCCGGGGGCGCCTTGCTGATCCTGCTGGGCAATCTGCTTAATCTGCAGAAAAAGGCGACCAAACCAGCGGAAGTGGCAGCGTCTTAGCATTTTGCAGCCAAACGGCTTCGTTTGGCGTCCGACAAAATGCGTCAAAGCAAAGAGCTACCGCGCGGTTTTGTTTCCACAAAACCGCGCTTAGCCTCGCATTTCAGTCGCCTTCGTCGGGTATGTTGAGGAGATGCCCGCAGGCCTTGCAGTGGACGGCGTCGGCTTCATGCCGCTGAAGGCCACATTGCGGGCACGGGAAGAAGACCTTGTTGGGACGGAAGAGCGCCTGTGCCAGCCTGACGAACAGCGATATGCCGATGATCATGGTAACGATCGCGGTGAGCTTGCCGGCTATCCCCGGCAGGACGATGTCGCCGAAGCCGGTCGTGGTCACCGTGGCGACGGTGAAATACAGCGCATCGACATAGCCTTCGAGACCGGCCCCAGTGCGGAAGAAGAAGGTGTAGACGAAACCGGTGACGACAAACAGGAATGTCAGGAGATTGATGACTGCATGGCTTGCCTCGCGCCATTTTTTGAGGCCGCGCATCTCGAAAAACCGCCACAGCGCGCCGCTGCGCGACAGCGACCACAGCCGCAATATGCGCAGGAATCCCAAATTGGCCAGCGCCGAAGGCATCAGCAGCGTCAGCAGGATGAAGCCGTCGACCCACGACGTCGGCTGCTTCATCAGGCGCAGCATGTCGTTTGACGCCAGTAGCCGGGCAATCATGTCGGCGGCGACAAGCGCTGCCACTGAATAATCGAGCCAGAGGAACGAGGACGATTCCTGGATCACCGGTGCGGCGATGAAGAAGGCGATGATGGCAAGGTCGATGATAATAGCCGCCAGCTGAAACCGGAAAGCCGCAGGCGTGCGCCCGTGATAGAGTTTGCGCAGCGTGTCGCGCAGCCGCGTCAAGGCTGAAAAATCCTGCACTCCGTCCCTTTTCGGCGTCTTCATGACGACTGCGATAACGCTCGCTGCGACAGCCGTCCAGTGGGCAGAGCAGAGGCAAGCCGCTGTGGCTTGAGAACATCCGGAGCGTTCCAGACCCGGAAAGCAATCAGACCGGTTCCGCCTCGATGATGCTGATGCGAGGTCCGGCTTCAACGATATTGGCGACCCGAAAATCCGACGCCGCAAGCAGCAACCTGAATTCTTCCGCCGTGCGCTCCTGCCCGCCCGGCATGACCAGCATGTTCAGATCGCCGAATTTTGCGACGGCGCCTTCATTGGGCGGCGCCAGAATGCTCTCGAGCACCAGCAGTTTGCCTTCTGGGCGAATCGCCCGGCGGCAGCTTTTCAGGATCCGGATGTTTGTGTCGTCGTCCCAGTCATGCAGGATCCATTTAAGCACAATAGCATCGGCTCCTTCGGGCACCGAGACGAAGAAATCGCCGGCGACGATGTCGCAGCGATCGGCCACAGCCGCGGCGTCGAAGACCGGGCCGGCCTTCGCCACGACCTGCGGCTGATCGAATAGAATGCCGCGCTGGCCGGGATTGCGGCGGAGGATTTCGGCAAGCAGCGCGCCCTGCCCGCCGCCTACATCCATAACGACGGAGAACTGCCGGAAGTCATAGGCCGCGAGCACCGCAGCGGCGACGCCACGCGACATCGCCGTCATCGCCCGGTCGAAAACGACGGACTCTTCCGGATGCTCCGCCCGGTATTCCCAAACGCCCTTGCCATAAGCGTGGCGAAAGGCGTTTTCGCCGGTGCTGACACTGTGCAGCAGATCGCTCCATGCCTGACGGAAATACGGCCGTCCGGCCAGAATTGCCCACGACGCGACCGAATGCTGAACGTCGGATCGCAACGCGCCGCCAACCGGGGTCAGCGAGAAGGACCGGTCTTTCGCTTCATGGAACACGCCGACGGACGCAAGGGCGCGCAGCAGCCGGTAGAGCGCCTGCGGATGGGTATTGGTCAGCACGGCCAGTTCGCCGCTGCTGCGTTTTCCGTTCTTGAGATGGTCTGCAATGCCCAGCGTGGCGGCGACGCATATCGCCTGAGATACCTGGAAGCCATTGACCATTTTCTGGAGTTCGGCAGCGGCATCCCGCTCATCCATGACGCACTCCCCCGGCCGCCAAAAGACCCAGGCCGCCGAGCCCACAATACCAGCGGCATCGTCACCGAGCAATGCGACCTGGCGGAATACGGTCGTTAGCTCACACCAACTCCACCTCCACCACGCCCGGCACCGCCCGCATGGCCGAGGCGATCTGTGGCGAGACGCGGTAACGGTTGGGCAGTTCGATCTCGACCTCGCCCTGCGCCTCGTCCTTGATGACGATAATGCTCACCAGGCTGTCGCCGCGCTGGGTAAGCTGCGATTGAATCGCCGACGCCGGCCGATCATCCCTGACAAAGATACGCAAGGCTTTTTGGATGCGGCTTGCCTCGTCCTCCAGCGACTGCACCGTCTGGATGCGCAGATTGACGCCTTCGGGCCTGTCCTCGGCCGAAACTGTGACCACCACCGAACGGCCGGGCTCGAGCAGGTCGCGATATTGCGCCAGACCTTCGGAAAACAGCACTGCTTCATACTGGCCCGACGTGTCGGAGAACTGCACGACGCCCATCCTGTTGCCGGTGCGCGTCTTGCGCTCCTGCTTGGTGGTGACGGTGCCGGCAAGCCGCCCGGCGGCAGCGCCGCGTTTGACGGCGCCCGAGAACTCGGCCCAGGTCTGCACCCGCATCTTCTGCAGCGCCGCCTTGTATTCGTCCAGCGGGTGCGCCGAGAGATAGAAGCCGACCACCTGGAATTCACGGTGCAGGCGGTCGGCGGCAAGCCACGGGTCGGTCGCCGGCAGGTTGAGCGCCTGCGACTGCGCGCCGAGCGAGGCGCCGAAAATGTCGTGCTGGCCCGACATTGCATTCTGCTGCGCAAGCGACGCCAGCCCCATCATCCGCTCGACGCCCGCCATCATCGCGGCGCGGTCGTGACCGAAGCAGTCGAGCGCGCCGGCCATGATCAGGCTTTCGAAGACGCGCTTGCCGACGATCTTCGGGTCGACCCTTTCGCAAAAATCGGCGAGGTTCTTGAACGGTTTTTCGCCGCGCATGGCGACGATATGCTCGACCGCCGCGTCGCCGACGCCCTTGAGCGCGGCCAGCGAATAGAAGATCCGGTTCTCGGCGACTTCGAAGGCGCGGAAGCTTGATATCACCGACGGCGCCACGACATCGATACCGAGGCGCAGCGCATCCTGGCGGAAATCAGCGAGTTTATCGGTGTTGCCCATGTCGAGCGTCATCGACGCGGCCAGGAATTCGACCGGGTAGTGCGCCTTCAGATAGGCCGTCTGGTAGGAGACGACCGCATAGGCGGCGGCATGCGACTTATTGAAACCATAGTCGGCGAACTTTGCCAGCAGGTCGAAGATGAAGTCGGCTTGCGGCTTGCCGACGCCGCGCTCGATCGCCCCCGAGACGAAGCGCTCGCGCTGCTTGTCCATCTCGGCGCGGATCTTCTTGCCCATGGCGCGGCGCAGCAGGTCGGCTTCGCCCAGCGAATAGCCGGCAAGCTCCTGCGCGATCTGCATCACCTGCTCCTGGTAGACGATGACGCCTTGCGTCTCCTTCACCAGATGGTCGATCTTCGGATGGATCGAAGCCATCTCCTCCTCGCCATGCTTTCTGGCGTTGTAGGTCGGGATGTTCTCCATCGGGCCCGGCCGGTAAAGCGCGACCAACGCAATGATGTCCTCGATGCAGTCGGGCCGCATGCCGATCAGCGCCTTGCGCATGCCGGCACTTTCCACCTGGAACACGCCGACCACTTCGCCGCGTGACAGCATGGCATAGGTGTCGGGGTCGTCGAGCGGAATATGGGCAAGATCGATCTCGATGCCGCGGCGGCGGATCAGCTTGACCGCGGTCTCCAGCACCGTCAGCGTCTTCAGGCCGAGGAAGTCGAACTTCACCAGGCCGGCCTGCTCGACATACTTCATGTTGAACTGGGTGACCGGCATGTCGGAGCGCGGGTCGCGGTACATCGGCACCAGCTCCCACAGCGGCCGGTCGCCGATGACGATGCCGGCGGCGTGCGTCGAGGCGTGGCGGTAGAGCCCTTCCAGCTTTTGCGCCATGTCGAGCAGCGTCTGCACGATCGGCTCGCGCTCCGCCTCCTCGGCAAAGCGCGGCTCGTTGGCGATGGCGTCGGCGAGCTTGACCGGATTGGCCGGGTTCGACGGCACCATTTTGCTGAGCTTGTCGACCTGGCCATAGGGCATCTGCAGCACGCGGCCGACATCGCGCAGCACCGCGCGGGCCTGCAGCGTGCCGAAGGTGATGATCTGGCCGACCTGGTCGCGTCCGTATTTATGCTGGACGTAGCGGATGACCTCCTCGCGCCGGTCCTGGCAGAAATCGATGTCGAAGTCGGGCATCGACACGCGGTCGGGATTGAGGAAGCGCTCGAACAGCAGCGAGAAGCGCAGCGGGTCGATGTCGGTGATCGTCGTCGAATAGGCGACCAGCGAACCGGCGCCCGAACCGCGCCCCGGCCCGACCGGGATGCCTTGCGCCTTCGCCCATTTGATGAAGTCGGCGACGATCAGGAAATAGCCGGGGAACTTCATTTTCTCGATGATGCCGAGCTCGAATTCCAGCCTTTCGCGGTATTGCTCGACCGCGTAGCCAGGGGCTAGGCCGTGCGCGGCGAGCCGCGCCTCCAGCCCTTCATGCGCCTGTCTGGCAAGCTCCTGCGCCTCCGCCTTCACCGCCGCATCGGCGTCGGCGACATCGCCGCCGGCAAAGCGCGGCAGGATCGGGTTGCGGGTCTTGGGATAGTAGGAGCAGCGCAGCGCGATCTCGACGGTGTTGTCGATCGCCTCCGGCAGATCGGCGAACAGCCTCGCCATGTCGGCCTGGCTTCTCAGAAAATTGTCGGGCGACAGCCGCCGGCGATTGTCGACGGCGACGACCGACCCTTCGGCGATGGCGATCAGCGCATCATGCGCCTCATAGTCGTCGCGCGAGGAGAAAAACGCCTCGTTGGTGGCGACCAGCGGCAAGTCATTGATATAGGCGAGGTCGACTGACGATTTCTCGATGGCCCGGTCATAACCGGAAACCCGTTCCAGCTCGACATAGAGCCGGTCGCCGAACAGCGCCTTGAGCGCCAGAAGCCGCGTCTCGGCGAGGTCGCGGCGGTCCTCTTTCAGCGCGTTGCCGATCGGGCCGCGCGGCCCGCCGCTGAGACAGATCAGGCCGTCGCAATGGCCTTGCAGCATCTCGGTCGTCAGATGCACGGCCTCGCCGGGCGGCGTTTCCAGATAGACCCGGCTGACCAGCCTGACCAGATTGCTGTAGCCAGCCTCGGTCGCCGCGATCAAAACCACCGGCCGCATTTCCGGGCCCTGCCGCCTGCGGTCGCGCTGGCTGTCGCTGGCTTCACCGGAAAAAGCCAGAGCGGTCTGGCAGCCGATGATCGGCTGAATACCCTCCTTCACCGCCTTTTGCGCAAATTCGAGTGCGCCGAACAGATTGTTGGTGTCGGTGACGGCAATGGCCGGTGCGTCATCTTTGACCGCATGGCCGACAACCGTGCCGAGCTGCAAAGCGCCTTCGAGCAGCGAATAGGCCGAATGCACGCGCAGATGAATGAACGGCCGCGCAGGCGCTTCCGGCCGCGACGCCTTCATAAAGGCCTCGCGCCGCAACGGATCGCGGGGAAGTGTCTCATTCGCCATTTTTTTATCGCCGTTTGAGAGGACTCAGTCGATGAGGATGTATTGTCCGGCACTGGACGATGCGAGTCCAGCGACAGGCCAATTGTCGATGCTGGCGCTGCCCCTCATCCGCCTGCCGGCACCTTCTCCCGTATAGTGACGGGGCGAAGGGGCTGGCCGCAACCTCGGCTCGCTTTCTGCAACGCCGGAGATTGGCGAAATCCTGTGCGAAGGCGTCTTTCTCCCCGTCACTATACGGGGAGAAATGCCCGGCAGGGCAATGAGGGGCAGCGCCAACCAATGCGATTGCCTTGTATCCTCACGCAAATTCCATGATCACCGCGTCGACGGCGAGACTGTCGCCCGGTTTTGCCTTGAGTTTCGACACGGTGAGATCGCGCTCGGCGCGCAGCACGTTTTCCATCTTCATCGCCTCGACGACCGCCAGCGTCTCGCCGGCCTTGACCTCCTGCCCTTCGGCAACGGCGATCGACACGACAAGGCCGGGCATCGGGCAGAGCAGCATCTTCGAGGTGTCGGGCGCCACTTTTTCCGGCATCAGCCTTTCGAGTTCGGCGGTGCGCGGCAGCATGGCGCGTACGCTCACCGACATGCCTTTCCAGGCGACGCGAAGCCCGTTCAGCACCGGCCTGACCTGCGCGGCGATTCTTCGGTCGCCGACCGTGCCGCGCCAGATCAGGTCGCCCGGACGCCAGTCGGACGTGACCGTCAGCGCCGTGCCGCCGTCAATCGACAGACCAATCGCCAGCGGAATTGAGATCATGCCTTCGAGAACCGAGGCCGAAAGGTAATCCTTGCCGATCTTTACCACCCAGTCGCGTTTCAGGACACCCGAATGCGGCGCCAGCCGCCCGCCGAGCCGGTCGAGCCGGTCGCGGCGCAGCAGTTCGACCGCGGTGGCGATCGCTGCGAGCACGGCCGTTTCCTCGCTATCAGGCACGATCGGCGCGAAGCCGTCCGGATATTCCTCTGATATGAATGCGGTCGATATCCGCCCTTCCCGCCAGCGCGGATGCTGCATAAGTGCTGCCAGGAACGGCATGTTGTGCTCGATGCCGTCGACGACAAAACTGTCGAGCGCTTCGGACATGGCGTCTATCGCTGCGAGCCGCGTCGGCGCCCAGGTGCACAGCTTGGCGACCATCGGGTCATAGAACATCGAGATTTCCGAACCCTCGGCAACCCCGGTATCGTTGCGGATGACGATGTCGCCGAACTGTCCCTCTTGCGGCGGCCGGTATCTCGTCAGCCGGCCGATCGACGGCAGGAAATTGCGATACGGGTCCTCGGCGTAGAGCCGGCTTTCCACCGCCCAGCCGTTCAGCCTGACGTCGCTTTGCTTGATAGCGAGCTTTTCGCCGGCTGCTATGCGGATCATCTGCTCGACCAGGTCAATGCCGGTGACGAGCTCGGTCACCGGGTGCTCGACCTGCAATCGTGTATTCATTTCAAGGAAATAGAAGTTCTTTTCACTATCGACGATGAACTCCACCGTGCCGGCGCTCTGGTAGTCGACCGCCCTGGCCAGCGCCACCGCCTGCTCGCCCATGGCTTTCCGGGTCCTGGCATCGAGGAAAGGGGAAGGCGCCTCTTCGACGACCTTCTGGTTGCGGCGCTGGATCGAGCATTCGCGCTCGCCGAGATAAAGCGCATTGCCATGCGCGTCGGCCAGCACCTGGATTTCGATGTGGCGCGGATCGACCACGAACTTTTCGATGAAGACGCGGTCGTCACCGAACGAGCTTTTGGCCTCCGACCGCGCCCGGTCGAACCCGTCGCGCACCTCGGCCTTGCTCCAGGCGATGCGCATGCCCTTGCCGCCGCCGCCGGCCGAGGCCTTGATCATCACGGGATAGCCGATCTCGCCGGCTATTTTCTCGGCATGACCGGCATTCTCGATGACGCCAAGCCAGCCGGGCACCGTGCTGACCTTGGCCGCATTGGCGAATTTCTTCGATTCGATCTTGTCGCCCATCGCCCTGATCGCTCCGGGTTTCGGGCCGATGAAGACGATGCCTTCGTTCTCCAGCGCTTCACAGAAGGAGGCGCGTTCGGACAAAAACCCGTAGCCGGGGTGCACGGCTTCAGCACCCGTCGCCTTGCAGGCGGCGATGATCTTCTCCGGCACCAGATAGCTCTCAGACGCCGGCGAAGGCCCGATATGGACAGCCTCGTCGGCCATCTCGACATGCACGGCGTCACGATCGGCGTCCGAATAGACCGCGACGGTGGCGATGCCCATCTTGCGAGCCGTCTTGATGACGCGGCAGGCGATCTCGCCACGATTGGCGATCAGGATTTTTGTGAACATGCGGGTTTTATTCCCTCGGCTGCCTTTCTTTTATGGGCTTGGCCCGGCCGGTCAAGGCACGTAGGCGCATATCCGGGGTGCCGAGTCGCGCCTGGTGCCGACCAAAACCGGGCACCGAACTGTCAATTCGTCCCATAGTCCTGAACCTGCAGATACGCTAAAGCTCGCCTCGATTGCCGATTTGGCTTGAGAGGAGAGCCCCGATGAAAACCCGTGCCGCTGTCGCTGTCGCCGCCGGAAAGCCGCTGGAAATCCTGGAGGTCGACCTCGACGGCCCTCAGCCCGGCGAGGTGCTGGTCGAGATCAAGGCGACCGGCATTTGCCACACCGACGAATTCACGCTGTCGGGCGCCGATCCCGAAGGCATTTTTCCGGCGATCCTCGGCCATGAGGGCGCCGGAATCGTCGTCGATGTCGGCAAGGGCGTCACCTCGGTCAAGAAGGGTGACCACGTCATCCCGCTCTACACGCCGGAATGCCGGCAATGCCCGTCCTGCCTGTCCAGAAAGACCAATCTGTGCACCGCGATCCGCGCCACGCAGGGGCAAGGGCTGATGCCGGACGGCTCGTCGCGCTTCTCGATCGGCAAGGACAAGATCTTCCACTATATGGGCTGCTCGACCTTCTCCAACTTCACCGTGCTGCCCGAGATTGCGGTGGCCAAGGTCAATCCCGACGCGCCCTTCGACAAGATCTGCTACATCGGCTGCGGCGTCACCACCGGCATCGGCGCGGTGATCAACACAGCCAAGGTCGAGATCGGCGCCACGGCCGCCGTCTTCGGCCTCGGCGGCATCGGACTCAACGTTATCCAGGGACTGCGCCTGGCCGGCGCCGACATGATCATCGGCGTCGACCTGAACAACGACAAGAAGGAATGGGGCGAGAAATTCGGCATGACGCATTTCGTCAATCCGAAGGAGATCGACGGCGATATCGTGCCCTATCTCGTCAACATGACAAAACGCGGCGCCGACCAGATCGGCGGCGCCGACTATACGTTCGACTGCACCGGCAGCACCAAGGTGATGCGCCAGGCGCTTGAGGCATCGCACCGCGGCTGGGGCAAGTCGGTGGTCATCGGCGTTGCCGGCGCCGGTCAGGAGATCTCGACGCGGCCGTTCCAGTTGGTCACCGGACGCACCTGGATGGGCACCGCGTTCGGCGGCGCGCGCGGCCGCACCGACGTGCCGAAGATCGTCGACTGGTACATGGACGGCAAGATCGAGATCGACCCGATGATCACCCACACGCTGAAGCTGGAGGACATCAACGAGGGTTTTGATCTGATGCATGAGGGCAAGAGCATCAGGAGCGTGGTGGTCTATTGAGAATTTGCGACGTGGCCGGGAGGAAGCAAGGCAATCGCTTCAGGTCTGCGCCGCCCCTCATTGCCCTGCCGGCATCTTCTCCCCGTATAGTGACTGGGAGAAGGGGCTGATCGCAACGTCGGCACGCTTTCTGCCACGCTGAAGATTGGCGAAATCCTTTGCGAAGGCGTCTTTCTCCCCGTCACTATACGGGGAGAAATGCCCGGCAGGGCAATGAGGGGCGGCGCCGACCTTTGAAGCGATTGCGCTGCACCAACAGGTCCGGAGCGTTGCTGGGATGGCGACCGCTCGAATATCATCGACAGAGCCAGGCACAATCGCCCGGCTCCATACGCGTTGGACGAACCATGCTCGCACCCGCCATTTACGTCGATGCCGATGCCTGTCCGGTGAAGGCCGAGGTCGAGAAGGTCGCCGAGCGCCATGGCGTCGTCGTCACCTTTGTCTCCAATGGCGGCCTGCGCCCGTCGCGCGATCCGATGATCCGCAACGTCGTCGTGTCCAAAGGCGCCGACGCGGCGGACGACTGGATCGTCGACAATGCCAAGCCCAACGACATCGTTGTGACATCAGACATCCCGCTTGCGGCCCGCACGGTGGCGCTCGGCGCCCATGTGCTTGGGCCGACCGGACGCCCGTTCACGCCGGAAACGATCGGCATGGCGGTGGCGATGCGCGACCTCAAGCAGCATCTGCGCGAGACCGGCGAAAGCAAGGGCTACAATGCCAGTTTCGCGCCGCAGGACCGCTCGCGGTTTCTTGGCGAGCTCGACCGCATCTTGCGGCGTGCGCTGAAATCCGCCGCGCTGGGCTAGCGCTTTCACCTCGGACCGGAGGTCAGCGCAGCAAACCAGAATAACATGCGCACAATCAAAAGTGCTATAATGTCCGAGTCTTAGAGGACGAGCGGCGGTGTAGAAGACGGACCGCATCAGAGGCCGGGCCATGACGACCGAGCTGCCCTGAAGAAACCACTGCACCGCCGCATCCAGTTCGCGGTGTCGGCCTGCATCGGCGTGGTGGCACTGGCGATCGCGCTGGCCTTGCGCACTCTGCTCGCCTTCTCCATCGGCGCCAATGCGTTTTTCGCCGCCTACACCGCCATTGTCGTCGCCCAGATGCCGCTGCTCACCGGCCGCTATGTGAGCAAGCATGCCCGCGCCACCGACCAGCCGGTGCTGGTCATCTTTGCCGTGACTCTGATTGTCGTCGCCGTCGCCTTGATCTCGTTGTTCCAAGTGATCAATCGCGAGGGCAGCGCGCATCGTGTCGAACTCACCTTTGCGCTGCTGTCGATCCCGCTCGGCTGGTTCACCATCCACGCCATGACCGCGCTGCACTACGCACATGTTTACTGGGTCAACGACGAAGAGACCGATCCCGGCAGCAAATCGAAGCAGAAAAAGCCCGTCGGCGGCCTTTCGTTTCCCGGCAAGGAGGAGCCGGACGGCTGGGATTTTCTCTACGTCTCGGCCACCATCGGTATGACCTCACAGACCTCCGATACCGCGGTCTCGACCACGCAAATGCGTCGTATCGTGCTTTTGCATTCGATCGTGTCGTTCTTTATCAATACAGTGATCGTCGCTGCCGCGGTCAACCTCGCCGTCAGTTTCGGGAGCCGGTAGCACCGGGCAGGCTGTAATAATTCCGTGATCGGATGAAACATCGCTTTGGCCGGCGACGTATTGGGAGGAGAACGATCGGAAAGGCCGACTGAGCGGCCGGAAGGACGCGAAAAAATGCAATCGGTGGCCAGGAGCCAATCAACCGTCGGGCCAGATACTGCCGCGCCGAAGGATGCGACGCTGATCTACCGGCAGTCGCGCTGGACGCGGCTGACGCACTGGCTCTGGGCCATTTCGCTGTTCTTCATGCTGCTTTCCGGCCTGCAGATCTTCAACGCCCGCCCGCAGCTCTATATCGGCAAGGAATCGGGATTCGCCTATAACAACACCATCTTCGCCATCGGCGCCGAGAACACCGCAAACGGCCCGCGCGGCTACACCGAAATCTTCGGCAAGCGCTTCGACACAACCGGTGTGCTCGGCTGGTCGGGGCCGGCGGGTCGGGAGACGGCCCGCGCCTTCCCGTCCTGGGCGACGATCCCCTCCTACTACGACCTCGGCACGGCCCGCGTCGTCCATTTCTTCTTTGCCTGGATACTGACCACGACCCTGGTCGTGTGGCTGGTCGCCAGCCTGATCAACGGTCATCTGCGCCGCGATCTTGTCCCGCGCATCCCCGATCTCAGGCGCTTGCCGCGAGACATCGTCGATCATGCCAAATTCAAGTTTCACCAAACGCGCGAATACAACACGCTGCAGAAGATGGCCTATGGCGGCGTGATGTTCGTGCTGCTGCCGTTGATGATCATCACCGGCCTTGCCATGTCGCCGAGCATGAACGCGGCGCTGCCGTTCCTCAACGATCTGCTTGGCGGCCGGCAGACGGCGCGGACCATTCATTTCATAGTAATGCTGCTGCTCGTCGCCTTCTTCATCATCCATATGCTGATGATCTTCGCCGCCGGCCCGATCAACGAGCTGCGTTCCATCATCACCGGTTGGTACCGAACCGATCCGCCGGAGCATGGCAGCAAGACGCCGCAGAGGAGTGCGTGAGATGGCGAAGTTTGTGATCAGCCGCAGAAAATTCCTGACCTCGGCAAGCCTCGGCGTCTCCGGCATCATGCTGTCGGGTTGCGATGCCTTCGACAGCCAGCTTCGTGTCGGCGAGGGCCTGCGCAGCTTCCTTGAAGACGCCAACGGCCTGACCTGGCGCGCGCAACGCCTGCTCGCCGGCGATTCGCTTGCGCCGGAATTCACCGAAGCCGACATTCGCCAGCCGCAGCGGCCGAACGGCGTCACCGCGCCGGACGACGATGTCTACAAGGGCCTGCTCGCCAACAATTTCGCCGACTGGCGGCTCGAGGTTTCCGGCCTCGTCGAAAAGCCGCTGTCGCTGACCCGCGAGCAATTGATGAACATGCCGAGCCGCACCCAGATCACCCGCCACGACTGCGTCGAAGGCTGGAGTTGCATCGCCAAATGGACCGGCACGCCGCTGTCGCTGGTGCTGGACCAGGCGGTGGTCAAGCCGCAGGCACGCTATGTCATGTTCCATTGCCTCGACACGATCGACCGCAGCCTGTCCGGCGACATCAAATATTACGGCTCGATCGACCTGATCGATGCCCGTCACCCGCAGACGATCCTTGCCTATGGCCTGAACGGCAAGCCGCTGCCGGTCGAGAACGGTGCGCCGCTGCGCGTCCGCGTCGAGCGCCAGATCGGCTACAAGATGCCAAAGTATCTCCGCAAGATCGAACTGGTCGACAGTTTCGCCGCCATCGGCGGCGGCAGGGGCGGCTACTGGGAGGACAATGGCTACGACTGGTACGGCGGCATTTGATCGCAACGCTGTCGCTGGCAGGTGACAAGGTGTCGCCGACAGGCTATGGATGACGAGTCGAGGGCTCAAATTGAGTCCTACCTGTTTGCGGGAGAGAGCAGCGAGAGCTGCCGCCGAAGGGGAAATCGCCCGAAATCTCTCAGGCAAAAAGAACCGTAGACGGGAAAGACACTCTGGAAAGTCGGGGCTTTTTTCGCCCCGCGCCGAAGGTGTAAGCGCTGCCGACAGAGTTACGGGGCGCGAGTCTCTCAGGCTTCAGACAGAGGGGCACGGACTGGTCGCCATTCGCGGCCGATTGCGTGCGACTCTGGAGACGACATGACGGGCGACGACACCAAACACCTTCCCCTAGAAGACCTGCACGTGGCCGCCAGTGCGCGCTTTGGCGCGTTCGCCGGCTGGTCGATGCCGCTCACCTATCCGGCCGGCGTGATGAAGGAGCACCTTCATACCCGCGAACATGCCGGCCTGTTCGACATCTCACACATGAAGCTGTTCGAGATCAGTGGCTTGGGCGCTGAAGCACTGCTCAATCGTGCCTGCCCGTTCGACGCCGGCGCGCTTGAGATTTCCCAGTCCAAATACACGTTCTTTCTCAATGAAGCCGCCGGCATCATCGACGATCTGATCGTCACCAGGCTCGGCCGGCAACGCTTCATGGTCGTCGCCAATGCCGGCAATGCTGAGGCCGACGAAAAACACCTTCGTGAGCTTGCCGACTTTGATGCCAAGGCGGACTTTGACGCCAAGATTGAAGCACTCGACCGCGTCTTCCTGGCAATCCAGGGTCCCGAAGCCTGGGCCGCCCTGTCGCGCGCCGGCATCGAAACCGGATCGCTGCTGTTCATGCACGGCTTCGAGCCGCGCGAAAACTGGTTCATGAGCCGCTCGGGCTATACCGGCGAGGACGGCTTCGAGGTCGGCCTGCCGGAAGCGGATGCGCGAAATCTCGTCGCCAAACTGCTCGAGGACGAGCGAGTGATGTGGGTTGGGCTGGCCGCCCGCGACAGCCTGCGGCTCGAAGCAGGGCTGTGCCTGCACGGACTGGACATCACGCCTGAGATCGACCCGGCCAGCGCCGGGCTGATGTGGGCGATCCCGAAGGAGGTTCGCGCCTCCGGCGCTTTCATCGGCGCCGACGCATTGCGTGCAATCCTGGAGCGCGGCCCGGCGCAAAAACGCGTCGGCCTGAAGCCGGAGGGCCGCCAGCCGGTGCGCCCCGGTGCAACCCTTTTCGATGCCGACGGCAAACCCGCCGGCCACGTCACCTCCGGCGGCTTCGGCCCCTCGGCCGGCCATCCGGTCGCCATGGGCTACGTCCAGGCGTCGCTGGCCAAACCCGGCGCAAAACTCTTCGCCGACGTTCGCGGGACCAAAATCCCGATCGATATCAATCCCCTGCCCTTCACGCCGCATCGCTACCGCAAAGGATGAACTTCATGGCAAAGACCTATTTCACTGAAGATCACGAATGGCTCCGCGTCGAAGGCGGTATCGCCACCATCGGCATCACCGACTACGCGCAGGAACAGCTCGGCGATCTCGTCTTCGTCGAATTGCCGGAGCCTGGGAAAAAGCTGGCCAAGGGCGATACCGCCGTCGTGGTCGAATCGGTCAAGGCGGCATCGGACGTCTATGCGCCGGTCGACGGCGAGATCACCGAGGCCAACACCGCGCTTTCGTCTGATCCGTCCCTGGTCAATTCGGCGGCGGCCAGCGACGGCTGGCTGTGGAAGATGAAGCTGGCCGATGAAAGCCAACTCGAAGGTCTCCTGGATGAGGCCGCCTACAAAGCCCATATTGGTTGAGAGAGCAGGACCAGGAAAGATGACCGCAGCACCCTACTCCTTCTCGGCCCGCCATATCGGCCCCGGCCTCAATGATGTCAGAGCCATGCTGGCGACGATCGGCGTTCCGTCGGTCGAGACGCTGATCAGCCAGGCTGTGCCGAAATCGATCCGGCTCGACCGGCCGCTGGCCTTGCCGGCCCCGGCGAGCGAAGCCGAGGCGCTGGCCGAGCTGTCAGCGACAATGGCGAAAAATACAGTTTTGAAGAGCTTCATCGGCGCCGGCTATCACGGCGTCCACGTGCCGCCGGTCATCCAGCGCAACCTGTTCGAGAACCCGGCCTGGTATACGGCTTACACGCCCTACCAGGCCGAGATCAGCCAGGGCCGGCTCGAAATGCTGTTCAATTTCCAGACCTTGGTCACCGAACTGACCGGGCTGCCGGTCGCGTCGGCCTCGTTGCTCGACGAGGCGACGGCGGTGGCCGAAGCAGTCGGCATCGCGTTACGCCACCACCGCGATAAGCGGACCAAGGTGGCGCTGGCCGGCACGCCGCATCCGCAGACGCTTGACGTCGTGCGCACCCGCGCCGAGCCGCTCGGCATCGAGGTCGACGGTGACACGATCGACGACAACACAGCCGCTCTGCTGGTCTCCTGGCCCGATACGTTTGGCGTCTATGGCGACCACAGGGCGGCAATTGAGAAAGCTCGCGCCACCGGCGCGCTGGTCGTCTTCATTGCCGATCCGCTCGCCCTGACGCTGACCGACGCGCCGGCTGCGCTTGGCGCCGACATCGCCGTCGGCCCGATGCAGCGCTTCGGCGTGCCGATGGGCTTTGGCGGGCCGCATGCCGCTTATTGCGCCGTTTCCGACAGGCTGACGCGGCTGATGCCCGGCCGCCTGGTCGGCCAGTCCACCGACAGCAAGGGCCGGCCCGGCTATCGCCTCGCCTTGCAGACGCGTGAACAGCATATCCGCCGCGACAAGGCGACCTCCAACATCTGCACCGCGCAGGCGCTGCTCGCCAACATGGCGACCGCCTATGCGATCTGGCACGGCCCTGCCGGGCTGCAGGCGATTGCCGGCCGAATCCATGCATTGGCCAACCGGCTGGCTGACGGTCTCAAGGCAGCAGGAATCTCGGTGCTTGGCGCAAGCCGATTCGACACGGTGACGGTGGAAGTGAAAGGCAGAGCCGGGGCGATTGGCGCCGCAGCCGAAAAGACCGGCCGATTGCTGCGCGTCATTGACGCCGACCGCATCGGCATCAGCTTCGACGAGACCTCGACCGATGCCGATCTGGAGGCGATCGCGGCGCTGTTCGGCGCCAAGCCGGGCGCAGCCGTCGGCAGCACCATGCCCGGAAAACCGCGCGGCAAGGCGTTTCTCACGCAGCCTGTCTTCCGCGAAAACCACTCGGAAACCGACATGATGCGCTTCCTGCGCCGGCTGGCCGACAAGGACCTGGCGCTCGACCGCGCCATGATCCCGCTCGGCTCCTGCACGATGAAACTCAATGCCGCCGCCGAGATGATGCCGGTAAGCTGGCCTGATATCGCCAATTTGCATCCCTTCGCCCCGGCAAGCCATTCGGCCGGTTACCGCGCCATGATCGACGAACTGGAAGCCTGGCTGGCGGAGATCACCGGCTTCGACGCGGTGACCCTGCAGCCCAACGCGGGCAGCCAGGGCGAGTATGCCGGGCTGCTCGCCATTGGCGGCTATCACCGCTCACGCGGCGAAGCTCACCGCACGGTCTGCCTGATCCCGTCATCGGCGCATGGCACCAATCCGGCGAGTGCGGCGATGGCCGGCATGAACGTCGTCGTCGTGCGCTGCACCGAAGACGGCAACATCGACGTCGACGACCTGAAAGCCAAGGCGGACGAGCATGCGCAAGACCTTGCGGCGCTGATGTTCACCTATCCCTCGACGCACGGCGTTTTCGAGGAAGGCGCGCGCGACCTCTGCGCCCTTGTCCATGAGCATGGCGGCCAGGTCTATTTCGACGGCGCCAACCTCAACGCGCTGGTCGGTCTCGCCCGCCCCGGCGACATCGGCGCCGACGTCTGCCACATGAACCTGCACAAGACGTTCTGCATCCCGCATGGCGGCGGCGGTCCCGGCGTCGGCCCGATCGGCGTCAAGGCGCATTTGCAACCCTATCTGCCCGGCCACGTCGTCGAAGGCTCGGGCCATGCCGTGTCGGCTGCACCGTTCGGCAGCGCTTCGATCCTGCCGATCACCTGGATGTATATCCGGATGATGGGCGCTTCGGGCCTGAAGCAGGCGACCGAGACGGCGATCATTTCCGCCAATTATGTGGCGACGCGGCTCGGAGCGCATTTCCCGGTGCTCTACAAGGGCAGGCACGAGCGCGTCGCGCATGAATGCATCCTCGATACCCGCGTGCTCAAGGACAGTGCCGGCATCAGCGTCGACGACGTCGCCAAGCGGCTGATCGACTATGGTTTCCATGCGCCGACCATGTCGTTTCCGGTCGCCGGCACGCTGATGGTCGAGCCGACCGAGTCCGAGCCCAAGCGCGAGCTCGATCGCTTCTGCGAGGCGATGATCGCGATATCAGGCGAGGCAGCCAAGGTGGCGAAAGGCGAATGGCCCCTAGCCGACAATCCGCTGGTCAATGCGCCGCATACCGCCGCCGAGGCGCTGGCCGGCCAGTGGACCCATCCCTATTCGCGCCTGGAGGCGGCCTACCCCGCCGGCGATGCCGACACGTCAGCCAAATACTGGCCGCCGGTGTCGCGCATCGACAATGTCGCCGGCGACCGCAACCTCGTCTGCTCCTGCCCGCCGCTGTCGGAATATCTGGGGGCGGCGGAGTAGACCATGATCCCGAAAAGTGGAATCCGGTTTTCGGACAAGATCATGGTCTAACAAGAAGATAGAAGCCTCAATCAGGCAGAACGCAAGGCCGGCGCGTCGGCCTTGCTCGCCTTGTTCTGGGCGACGACGCGATTTCGCCCGGCGCGCTTTGCCGCATAGAGTGCGGCGTCGGCTTCGGCCAGCACATTGTCGAGACTGGTGCCATCCGTCCCGCCAAAGCCGATGCCGCCACTGACTGTGCTGCGCAACGGACCAAGCTGGGTGGCGACGACTTCCGTGCCGAAGGCGACGCTGATCTTGCTCGCAATGTCGTAAGCCTTCTCTTCAGTCATCCGCGACATGACGAGGACGAATTCCTCGCCGCCCAGCCGGAAGGCGTCGACGCCGGTCCTGGAGTATTTTCTGACGACAGCGGCGAAGCGGCGCAGAACCTGATCGCCAACCGGATGACCGAATACATCGTTCGTCTTCTTGAAATGGTCGAGGTCGAACATGGCGACGGACATGAACGGGCCGAAAATCCGCTCGCCGTAGAATGCCGTCAACGCCCGCCGGTTCATCAGCCCGGTCAATGGGTCGGTCATGGTCTCGGCCTTCAGTTCGATCTGCGCCTGCAAATGGTGCAGGGAGAGCGTCAATGCGCCGAGCCCCGTCATGCAGGCGACCGCCACGGCGGAATTCAACCGTTCGGCCCAGTTGTCGGGCGCAACGCCGAGCACCCATTGGCCCTTGACCAGCAGGACCGCGCCGCAAAGTCCGAAGGACAGCGCACAGACGCCGCTCAGGAACGAAACGACCAGCAATATCCGGCGATCATGACCACCTTTGATCCAGAACATCACCCCGATAAGCGAGAGCAGCGCCGTTACCGTCGCGTAGGTGACGATGAAGCCGACGCCGTCAAAGCCCAGCGACGTCGCGCCTGCGCAAACCGCCATCGCAGCCAGGGTCGGCAAGATGGCGCGCCTGTAGTCATGGACGCCGAGATACTGCATGGCCGACAGGCAGAGGGTCAGAAGGCCCAGGCTGAGAAGCGCAAGTACAATCTGGCAAAGCCAGGGGCTGGGATGCTTGGCATAGTGCCAGAACAAGACCACATGTGCGACGAGCACGAGAATGCCGCACGCCACCGTCAGCACAAAGCGTGCCTGTGGCGCGGTGCACCAGATCGCAAACAGGGTGATGCTGAGGCACGTGCCCGACAGCGCTGCCGCAAGCAGGAGCGAACTGTAATCCAACATGCGTAAGCGACAGCCTCTTCTCGGGTTCTGCCGCATTCTAGGTCAGCAGCAATCCGCGAATACCCTTTTTCGGCCAACCTTCCGGCGTAACCTCCGGACAAGGTTTACAAAGCGTCGATGCCCTCGGCCCGTTTCCGCCGCTTGGTTGTCGAATGGTTTTGCAGTAAGAGGCTCTATCCTCGAACGTAACGGGAACCTCCGTCGCCTGCCCGCAAAAAGCGTGGCAGTATCGGGTGGTGATTCGCAGCATCGCAATCCAGGACCAGCATGAACGACAGCAACGATCTTTTCGGCAATTTGGACAAGCAGCCGCAACCGGTTCGCGCCACCGCGCGCCCGGCCGACCCGCTGGTGCAGGCGGCGAAGCGCCCGGCATCCCGCGACGGCAGCGAGAGCTACAGTGCCGCCGACATCGAGGTTCTGGAAGGGCTGGAGCCGGTGCGGCGGCGGCCCGGCATGTATATCGGCGGCACGGACGACAAGGCGATGCACCATCTGTTCGCCGAGGTCATCGACAATTCGATGGACGAGGCGGTCGCCGGCCACGCGACGTTCATCGATGTCGAGCTTTCGGCCGACGGATATCTGGCGGTGACCGACAATGGCCGCGGCATTCCGGTCGATACGCATCCGAAATTCAAGAAGCCGGCGCTCGAAGTCATCATGACGACGCTGCATTCGGGCGGCAAGTTCGACAGCAAGGTCTACGAAACCTCGGGCGGCCTGCACGGCGTCGGCGTCTCCGTCGTCAACGCGCTGTCGGACCATCTCGAGGTCGAGGTCGCGCGCGGCCGCCAGCTCTATCGCCAGCGCTTTTCGCGCGGCGTTCCGGTGACCGGTCTGGAGCAGCTCGGCGAGGTGCATAACCGCCGCGGCACCAGGATACGCTTCCATCCCGACGAGCAGATCTTCGGCAAGGGTGCGGCGTTCGAGCCGGCGCGGCTCTACCGGATGACGCGCTCGAAAGCCTATCTGTTCGGTGGCGTCGAGATCCGCTGGACCTGCGACCCCTCGCTGATCAAGGAGAAGGACACGACGCCGGCCAAGGCCGAGTTCCATTTTCCCGGTGGCCTCAAGGATTATCTGAAAGCCTCGCTCGGCGACGAATTCCAGGTCACCCGCGAAATCTTTGCCGGCAAAAGCGACAGGCAAGGCGGCCACGGCTCGCTCGAATGGGCGGTGACCTGGTTCGGCGGCGACGGGTTCCTCAATTCCTACTGCAACACCATTCCGACCGGCGAAGGCGGCACCCACGAGGCCGGCTTCCGCAACGTCTTGACGCGCGGCCTGCGCGCCTATGCCGAGCTGGTCGGCAACAAGCGCGCTTCGATCGTCACCTCGGAAGACGTCATGATCTCGGCGGCGGGCATGCTGTCGGTGTTCATCCGCGAGCCGGAATTCGTCGGCCAGACCAAGGACCGGCTGGCGACGATCGAGGCGATCAGGATCGTCGAGGCCGCGATCCGCGACCCCTTCGACCACTGGCTGGCCGACAACCCGCAGGAAGCTTCGAAGCTGCTCGAATGGGTGATCGCGCGTGCTGACGAGCGGGTGCGCCGCCGCCAGGAGAAGGAAGTCTCGCGCAAGAGCGCGGTGCGCAAGCTGCGCCTGCCCGGCAAGCTCGCCGACTGCACGCAGAATGCCGCGGCCGGCGCCGAGCTCTTCATCGTCGAGGGCGATTCGGCCGGCGGCTCGGCGAAACAGGCGCGCGACCGCGCCAGCCAGGCAGTGCTGCCGCTGCGCGGCAAGATTCTCAACGTCGCCAGCGCCGGCAACGACAAGCTGGCTGGCAACCAGCAGATTTCCGACCTGATCCAGGCGCTTGGCTGTGGCACGCGGTCAAAATACCGCGATCAGGATCTGCGCTACGACCGGGTCATCATCATGACCGACGCCGACGTCGACGGCGCCCACATCGCTTCGCTGCTGATCACCTTCTTCTATCAGGAGATGCCGAGCCTGGTCCGCGACGGCCATCTCTACCTGGCGGTGCCGCCGCTCTACTCGATCCGCCAAGGCGGCAAGGTCGCCTATGCCCGCGACGATGCGCACAAGGACGAACTGCTGCGCACCGAGTTCACCGGGCGCGGCAAGGTCGAAATCGGCCGCTTCAAGGGGTTGGGCGAAATGATGGCCGCCCAGCTCAAGGAAACCACCATGGACCCGAGAAAGCGCACGCTGCTCAGGGTCGACGTGATCGATGCCGAGGCGGCGACCAAGGATGCGGTCGACGCGCTGATGGGCACCAAGCCGGAAGCCCGCTTCCGCTTCATCCAGGAACGCGCGGAATTCGCCGAGACGGAAGTGCTGGACATCTGAGCTAACCCGCTCGCGTCGAATGCGGAGTTCCCGGAGTTCTTCGTGAAGGATAAGGCCTAAGCCGCCGCGATCGCCAGCGCGTGACCGCGCGCGTTTTCGCGCAGCGCATCGAGGTGGATCGATTTGACCAATCCGGCGAGATCGCCTTCGGCGGACTGCCCGCCCAATTCCTTCAGCATCAGCCAGCTGACTTCCTGGACGCCGGCGAGGCGCTTGCCATTGGCGACCTCGCGCCAGATCTTCAGCGCGCGCAGGATGATGGCGTGCGTGGCCGCGGCCAGGCCGGCGCTGCGGAGCAGCGCCTGCAGCGCCACGTCGTGCCCGCCGGCCAGCAGCGCCCTCACCCGTTGTTCGGATTGCTGGCTGAGCGCGACCAGCGCCGAGCCGAAGAAATCGACCTTGCCGTGCGCAATGGTGCGAATGATGAAGCTTGCGGTCAGGTCGCCGCGCAGGCGCAGATGCTCGATGAGTGCCGCATGTTCTTCCTGGTGGGTGCCTTCGATCAGCGTCATCGACGCCTTGACGCAGGCGTCGCGCATGACGCGCTCGGTTCTGGCACGGCCCATCAGCGCCAGCACCAGCGGCGAACCTTTTAGCGTTTCACCAAGTTTTATCAGCAGCATATGCCGGCAGTCAGCGGGCAGACGCGCATCCGATATCAGCGCTTCGCGCAGCGAAGGCAGATGGCCATGGCGTTCGGCGATACGGCGGAAGCTGAGCGAAGCGATGTCGGCGCCGCTGTTGGCGAGAAGCGTGGCGCAGGCTTCCGGCTCGCCGATTTCGGCGATCGCGGCGGCGACCGCCATGGAGACGCGCGGACGATCGGCGATCAGTTTCTGGATCGCCTTCTGGCCGCCGGCAACCCGGTCGATCAGATCGGCATCGGTAAGCAGCGGCGAACGTGCCAGCACCAGGCTGGCGACTTCCGGCTGATCGGACGCCAGCGCGCTGATGATCTGCAGCGGCGCGTGATGGCTCATCGACAGCGCCTCTGCCATCGCCAGCCGCACTTTCGACGAGGCATCGTCGAGCAGCAGCGTCAGCGCCGCCTCCGCCGCGCAGCGATCCTCGAAAGGCAGCTCGGCATTGATGTAGGCGCGAGCCAATGCGCTTGCTGCCGCGGCGCGCTCAGAGACCCTTGCCGTATGAATCCATTTCAGGAAATGCGAAACAACCATGCCGTCCGCTATGCCCCTAGCCCGAGTCCGTTCCCGCCCAGTGAAGACCCTAGGTAGAAATGGTTTACGAACGGTTCACCATGTTTGTTAACTGGCCCATCTTTGTTAACTGGCCCCCTGTTTGTTAACTTTGCTTGCCAGCGCGGTATGCAGCGCCTGGCGACGTGCGCGGTTTCGGAAAGTACGCTAACACTTTGAATCTTCGCATCGTGCTTTCCAAAACTCGATTCCGATTTTCGGGGCGATGCGGCAGCGGAGGAGATCGACCATGACCGGGCTTTATCTGGAAGAGTTCGTCGTCGGCCATGTCTTCCGGCACACGCTGCGGAAAACCGTCACTGAAAGCGACAACATGCTGTTTTCGGTAATGACGCTGAACCCGCAGCCGCTGCACATCGATTTCGACTTCGCCGCCAAGAGCGAATGGGGCAAGCCGCTGGTCAATTCGCTGTTCACGCTGGGCCTGATGATCGGTATTTCGGTGAACGACATCACCGTCGGCACCACCGTCGCCAATCTCGGCATGAAGGAGACGGTGTTTCCGCATCCGGTCTTCCACGGCGACACCATCCGCGTCGAGACGACGGTGGTGTCGGTGCGCGACTCCAGGTCGAAGCCGGACCGCGGCATCGTCGAATTCGAGCACCGCGCCTACAACCAGGACGACGTGCTCGTCGCCAAATGCACGAGGCAGGCGATGATGATGAAGAAGGCGGCCTGACCGATGCGCTCGCTGCTGTTCGTTCCCGGCGATTCGGAAAAGAAGCTGGAAAAGGCGATTGGCGCCGACGCCGACGTGGTCATCGTCGATCTCGAGGATTCGGTCGCGCCAAAAAACAAAACCTTGGCCCGCGATATCGCCGTACGCTTCATCACCGGACACAGGCATCAGACCAGATCCGCGATCTATGTCCGCATCAACGATCTCTCGACCGACCTGACCGACGAGGATCTGGCGGCACTCGTGCCAGTGAAACCCGACGGCATCATGCTGCCGAAGTCGAACAGCGGACAGGATGTCCAGCAGCTCTCGGCCAAGCTCAGGGTGCACGAGGCCGAAAGCGGGCTGCCGGACGGTGCGATAAAAATCCTGCCGATCATCACCGAAACAGCTGCCGGCGTGCTGGCGGCTGCGACCTACGCCAACGCAAGTGCGCGGCTTGTCGGCGTGACCTGGGGTGCGGAAGATCTATCGGCAGCAATCGGTGCGCGCACGGCCCGCGACGAGAATGGCCGCTACACCGATGTGTTCCGCTTCGCCCGCACCATGACCATCCTCGCCGCCGGTGCCGCGGAAGTCGCGGCGATCGACACGGTTTTCCCAGATTTTCGCGACATGACCGGCTTCGCGGCGGAATGCGCCGAGGCCGAGCGCGACGGCTTCACCGGCAAGATGGCGATCCATCCGGCGCAGGTGCCTGTCATCAACGCCGCCTTCACGCCGTCGACCGAGGCGGTGAAACACTCCCTGGCAATCGTCCAGGCATTCGAGGCGGCTGGAAATCCCGGCGTCGTCGGCATCGGCGGCAAGATGTACGACCGGCCGCATCTCAAGCTGGCCGAGCGGCTTCTGGCACGCGCCAGGGCGGCGGGGATTTCGGCCTGACCTTTTCCCCAGCCCTAACTTTTTCCCCAATGAGGCCGGCGCATCGAGAATATCTCGCTGACGCTGGCATAATCCATGTAGCCGAGACGGCCGACATTGCCCGCCCTGACGATATCGAAGATGCCGTCTTTCAGGAATGCATCGTCGATATGCACACCGACGACTTCGCCGGCGACGACGATGGCGCCGGTCGGTGTCCCGTCCAGCGCCTTTGGCCGCATGATCTCCGTCACCCGGCATTCAAGCGCCGCGGGCGCCGCCGCCACGCGGGGTGGCGCAACCAGCCGCGACGGCGCCATGGCGAGATCGGCATAGTCGAATTCGGTGACGCCGCGCGGCGCATCGACCGCGGTGCGGACCATTTTTTCAGCGAGATCGCGGCTGACGAGATTGGCGACGAACTCGCCCGTTTCTTCGGCGAATGTGGCGCTGTCCTTCTCGCCTTCGGATGAAAACCAGACGATGAAGGGCCGCGTCGAAAACGCATTGAAGAATGAATAGGGGGCGAGGTTGACCTCGCCGGCCTTGTTCACCGTCGAGATCCAGCCGATCGGCCGTGGCGCCACGATCGCCTTGGACGGGTCATGCGGCAGCCCGTGGCCTTTAGACGGCTCGTAGAACATTCAGCCCACCCATGGCCCTGCATAATCGCCATAGAGCTTTGCCGGATCCGGCCGTGGCCGCTCGGGCGCCGGCCCCTGATAGGAGCCGATATGGATGAAGCCGACCACCCGCTCATGCGGCGCCAGCCCCAGGATCGCCCTGCCCTCCGGCACGTCGGAATACCAGTTGCTGATCATGTTGGTGCCATAGCCCAGCGCATTGGCTGATAGCATCAGGTTCATCGCCGCCATGCCGCCGGACAGGAACATCTCCCATTGCGGGATTTTTGGGTTTTCCTTCGGGCTCGACACCACGCCGATCACCAAAGGCGCGCGCGAAAAGCGCGCCAGTTCCTGGTTATGGCGGCCTTCCGGCAGCGGCCCTTCGCGCTGTGCGGCAAGGGCCGCCAGCTTCTTGCCGATCTCGACGCGCGCCTCGCCCCGGTAGAGGATGAAGCGCCACGGCTCGAGCCGGCCGTGGTCCGGCACCCGCGAGGCGGCGGCAATCATCGTCGCGATGTCAGCGTCGCAGGGCGCCGGTTCCTTCAACTCCGGGATCGGCGCGGAATTCCGGGTCAGCAGAAAGTCGATGATCGGCGACGCCATGGGCGCAAGTCTCCTTGGAATTTGAGCTGAAGCGCACCATCGGGACATCGGGCGGCTCGGGCATTGGCGCGGTGCGCCGCACAAAGAGCCCTCTAGCAGGATCTGATCGGACTTTTGAGCCTTGAAATTGCCACCGCCTTGGGCTTCAACGCAAGCCATGTTTGAGGGGACATCGCGACTTTTCCCGATCTGGCTCGCAGCCGCACTGTTGATGGTGCCGGTTTCGCTTGCCGTCGCGCAGGATGCGGACGGCCTCGGTGATCTGAAACTTCCCGGAATGTCGAACTATGCGCCCCCAAAAAGCGAGGCACCGCTGGCAGCGGCGAGCAGCGGAGCGATCACGCTGTCGGCGCAATTGACCGACAAGGGCGCCGACATCACACGCGGCATCGTCTGGCGCGTCTTCAAGCCTGACGCCACCGGCGACGGCAAGCTGCCGATGGTCGCTTCCGCCCATGGCGGCAGCGCGGTGTTCCAGCTCGAGCCCGGCAGCTATCTGGTCCACGCCTCTTACGGCCGGGCCGGAGCCACCAAGCGCATCACCGTCGGCAAAGACGCCAAGCGCGAAAGCCTCGTGCTCGATGCCGGCGGACTCAAGCTCGACGCCGTGCTGTCGGGCGGGGTGCGCATACCGCCGAAGAAACTGCGCTTTTCGATCTATGAAGGCCAGGCCGAAGCCAATCACGATCGCGCCCTGATCATACCCGACGTCGAGCCGAACAGCGTCGTGCGGCTGAACGCGGGCGTCTATCACGTCGTCTCGACTTATGGCTCGGTGAATGCGGTCATCCGCTCAGACATCCGCGTCGAGGCCGGCAAGCTGACCGAAGCAGCCGTCGAGCATCGTGCGGCGGAGATGACCATGAAGCTGGTGCGCGAGGCGGGCGGAGAGGCGATCGCCGACACCTCCTGGTCGTTGCTCAACGAATCCGGCGATCCCATCCAGGAAACCGTCGGCGCCTTTGCTTCGATGGTGCTTGCCGAGGGCGACTACACAATCATCGCCAAGAACCGCGACCGCATCTACCAGAAAGATTTTACGGTCGTGGCCGGGCAGAACCAGGAAATCCAGGTTTTGGCCACGGAGGCCTCGGCGATCGATCCTCAGGAAGGCGCGGACTAGACGTCCGAACCCTGTGCGGGAACCGGTCCAGCAGCGTATGATTGCCGATCAAGCCGCGTTACGCATGCGTTGCGGCAGAAACTGGCCGCGGCCGCGCGGTTCCGCCGGAGCCAGATCGAAGACAGCCCGGTAAAGCCGCTCGAGCAAAGCCTTGCGGTCGCGCACCTGCTCCAGTTCGTCCCATCCCAGCACGTCGCCTACGTGCACGTCGATCGATTTGCCGGACAGCCGACCGAATTCGTGGATGAGCAGCGAAGTACGCAGCGTCAGCGAAGCCCTGCCGACGAACTTCGCCACGCGCCCGTCACGCTCGGCCAGTTTCATGGGTCCGCTGACCAGGTGGAACAGCCGCCCGTTCTGGCCGGAAAAGTGCATTGGGACAACCGACGCCTTGGCATCCCTAACGAGACGGGCCGGAAACATCTTCCACGGCAGGTCGCGCGCCCGGCCAAAACCTTTCGGCGCGGTGGCGACGCCGCCCGCGGGGAAGACGACGATGATGACGCCGTCTTTCAGCAGCCGCACCGCCTCATGGCGCACCGCCATGTTGTTCCTGAGCGCGTCCTTGGTCTCGGAAAAGTCGATCGGCAGCGAATAGGGCTCCATCTCGCGGATCTTGAGCAGATCCTTGTGGATCATGACACGGAACGGGCGCTGAAGCTGCTCGGCCAGCGACAGCACCGCAATGCCGTCGCCGATGCCGAACGGGTGGTTGGCGACGATCACCAGCGGCGTGTCGGGCAATTTTTCCGGCGGCCATTGGCCGGTGGTCCGCACCCTGACATCGATCAGCTCCAGCATGCGGCTGAACACGCGCTCGCCGGTCGGCACCACATGGCGGCGCCAAAAGTCATAGAGCGCCGCGAAAGCGATCGCGGCCGGACAGGCCTTCGATGGAGTGGATGAACCAGCGCGTCAATGCCGGCTGATGCGGGCTGGCGTAGGAAAGCTCGGGAAACGGTCTTTCGCGCATCTTCAGCTTGAGCATGAGGCTCGTTACAAGGCCGGCGTGACAAGCGTGTGAAATGGCGGGCATGTGAATGGCGTGCATGTGAATGGCGGTGGATCGCTCCACCGCCATTTCATCGACAATCCGGCTGAACTCAGGCCGCTCGTTTGCGCTTGCGGTCGGGCGTCACCGCCTCTTCGGCAAGCATCGCCACCGCCTGGCCAAGGCCAAGCGACTCCTGGTCGCGCGAGCCGAGCCGGCGGATGTTGACCGTCTCTTCCTCCGCCTCGCGCTTGCCGCAGACGAGGATGACCGGAACCTTGGCCAGCGAGTGCTCGCGCACCTTGTAGTTGATCTTCTCGTTGCGAAGATCGGCTTCCGCCAGCAGTCCGGCCGCCTTTAGCTGCGCGACGACCTTTTGCGCGTAATCGTCGGCATCGGAGGTGATCGTTGCCACCACCACTTGCAGCGGCGCGAACCACAGCGGGAAATGGCCGGAATAGTTCTCGATCAGGATGCCGAGGAAGCGCTCCATCGAGCCGCAGATGGCGCGATGCACCATCACCGGCTGCTTTTTTTCAGAATCCGAGCCGATGTAGAAGGCGCCGAACCGTTCCGGCAGGTTGAAATCGACCTGCGTGGTCCCGCATTGCCAATCGCGGCCGATGGCGTCCTTCAGCACATATT
Source organism: Mesorhizobium sp. WSM4817 (assembly GCF_055811135.1). Lineage (NCBI taxonomy): Bacteria > Pseudomonadati > Pseudomonadota > Alphaproteobacteria > Hyphomicrobiales > Phyllobacteriaceae > Mesorhizobium > Mesorhizobium sp. WSM4817. Next base: position 207,905 of record NZ_JBVVQQ010000004.1, read on the forward strand.
CGAATTTTGGCCCGTAGAACGTGCCCTCGCCCGGATTGACGCCGGTCTTGATCCGGTTGCCCGACCGCGCTGCGATCTTGTCGAGCACGTCCTGCAGCACGCCCTCGGCATGATCCCACATCGCGTCGGTGCCGACCCGTTTTTCGGGGCGGGTCGCCAGCTTGACGGTGATTTCGTCGAAGCCGAAATCGGCATAGGTCGACAGGATCAGGTCGTTTATCTTGATGCATTCGTCGGCGAGCTGTTCCTCGGTGCAGAAGATGTGGGCATCGTCCTGGGTAAAGCCGCGCACGCGCATCAGCCCATGCAGCGCGCCGGACGGCTCATAGCGATGGACACTGCCGAATTCCGCAAGTTTTACCGGCAGATCGCGGTAGGACTTCAGCCCGTGCTTGAAGATCTGGACGTGGCCGGGGCAGTTCATCGGCTTCAGCGCAAACATCCGGTCGTCGTCGGTATCGTCGCCGGCAACCGTCACCTTGAACATATTGTCCCGGTACCAGCCCCAGTGACCTGACGTCTCCCACAGGCTCTTGTCGAGCACTTGCGGCGCGTTGACTTCCTGATAACCCTGCTCGTCGAGGCGGCGACGCATGTAGTTGACCAGGTTCTGGAACAGCCTCCAGCCCTTGGCATGCCAAAAGACGACGCCCGGCCCCTCCTCCTGGAAATGGAACAGGTCCATCTCCCGGCCGAGCTTCCTGTGGTCGCGCTTTTCGGCTTCCTCCAGCATGGTCTGATAGGCATCGAGCTGCGCCTGATCGGCCCAGGCCGTGCCGTAGATGCGGGTCAGCATCGGATTGTTCGAATCGCCGCGCCAATAGGCGCCGGCCACCTTCATCAGCTTGAAGGCGCTGCCGATCTGTCCGGTCGAGACCATGTGCGGGCCGCGGCAGAGGTCGAACCAATCGCCCTGCGCATAGATCTTGAGGTCCTGATCTTCGGGAATGGCGTCGATCAGTTCCAGCTTGTAGCGCTCGCCCTTGTCAGCAAAGATCTTTTTCGCCTTCTCACGCGACCACACCTCTTTGGTGAACGGCTTGTTGCGCGCGATGATCTCGCGCATCTTCTTCTCGATCACCGGGAAATCGTCGGGCGTGAACGGCTCGTTGCGGGCAAAATCATAGTAGAAGCCGTTGTCGATCACCGGGCCGATGGTCACCTGCGTACCCGGCCACAATTCCTGCACGGCTTCGGCCAGCACGTGCGCTGCGTCATGGCGGATGAGCTCCAGCGCGCGCGGATCCTCGCGGGTGATGATCTCGATCTTGCCGGACTTGCCGAGCGGGTCGGAAAGATCGCGCACCACGCCATCGATCGAGTAGGCGACCGCCTTCCTGGCCAGCGACTTGGAGATCGATTCCGCCAGGCCGGCGCCGGTCATCGCCGCATCGTAGTCGCGGGCGGAGCCATCGGGAAATGTCAGGGAAACGGAATTCAGCATAAAATTCTCCTATCCAGTCCCGCAAACGAGCGCGGGTGGTGAAATGCATGTCGCCCAAAGTGTGCAGCGGTTTTGGCTCGACCGACATGCATAAAGTAAAAAGCCGGATGCGTCCGGCGGCAGTCTTTTATGGGCAGATTTTCGTGCCGTAAAGGCGAATGGCCGATCACTTGCTCTTGTTGATGAGATTCGGCAGCTCTTTCAGGAATATCGTCCGCGTCTGAGGACCCTTCGGCGTATCGGAACGTTTCGTATCGATTACCAGGCGGGCAAAGACGATGCTGCGCGCATCCTTGTTCGCCCAGCCGACAAACCAGCCAAGCGAGCGCCAGCCAAGCGGGCCCTTGTCGGCGCTTTCGCCAAGCCTGGTGGTCCCGGTCTTGCCCTGCACCGTCCAGCCACCTGACCGGAAGGTCGGCAAGATCGCCTTGGTCATCGCGTGGGCTTTGGCCGAAACCGGCAGTTCGCCGGCAAGCAGCCGGCGCAGGAAATTCACCTGTTCGACCGGCGATATCTCAAGGGAAGAATTCACCCAGGACCGGGTGAGGCCATCATTCCTGCCGGCAATGCCGGCAACATCGGTATTGCCGTAGTCGAATTTCGAGACGTAGCCGGCAAACCGCTCGCTGCCGAGCCGGCGGGTGATTTCCTGCGAAAACCACAGCACCGAATCCTTTTCCCAGATCGTCGGGTCTACGGTTTTCTGGTCCCGCTTGACCGCCTTGAACTCGGGCTTGTAGTCCCAAGCCGGCGTGTGCTCGTCGCTCAGGATTCCCGAATCATAGCCGATCAGGGCCAATGGGACCTTGAAAGTCGAGGCGGGGCTGAAGCGCTGGTCGCAGACCCCGTCCCGATACAGCGTTTCACCGCTTGCAGCATCCAGGATCAGCGTGCATTCGACCTCCCCCAGCGGCGCCGATTGTGCGCGGATCGGAAAACCCAAAAACCAGGCCAGAAGGTAGATAACCACGGCGAAAACGAATGGACGGCGGTCTATCTGGCGCATTGGCAATCTCTCCTGATGGCTATCAGGAGCGGCTTAGCGAGGCGGCTTGTCTCGATTTTGTCTTAAATGGGCAACGTGCGGTTAACCCTAGCAAATCGTAAAGATCCTGCTCTGTTTGCAGAGCTTACGCCCCACCGGCATCGGGTTCCGGATCACTGCGCTTCTTTCCGATCCGCCAGTACCGCCAGGGCGTGAACCAGGCATAGCGCTCGGCCAGCACCTCCGGCACCCGGTCGATGCCATGCGTTCCGCCCGGCCCGCAGCGCAGCACGCGGAAAAAACCCATCCAGCCGCCGGCCCATAGCCCATGGCGGGCAATCGCTTCGTGCGCGTATTCGGAGCAGGTCGGCAAATGCCGGCAGGAATTGCCGACAAAGCCGGACAGCGTCAGCTGATAAAAACGCACGAGCGAGGTGCCCAAAATTCGGCCGGGCGTCTTGCGCCAGGGACCTGGCCAGTTGCGCGTGTATCGCGGCCGCTGATGCGTGTGATCCGTCGCCATTTGACGGCTACGCCGCCTGTTCGGCGCGCTTCTTCTCGATCTGGCCGATCGCGTCGACCACCGCATCGAAGGTCAGCATGGTCGAGGCATGGCGCGCCTTGTAGTCGCGCACCGGTTCGAGGTATCTGAGGTCGGCGAAGCGGCCTTGTGGCGGCGCGCCGTTTTCCTTCAGCATCTTCAGCATGGTCTCGCGAACGCTGCGCAATTCATCCGCGCTGGCGCCGACGACATGCCGCGCCATGATTGAGGACGACGCCTGGCCAAGCGCGCAGGCTTTGACGTCATGGGCGAAATCGGTGACGATGCCGTCATCCATCTTCAGATCGACGGTCACCGTCGAGCCACACAGCTTGGAATGCGCGCGCGCGGTTGCATCGGGATGGTCGAGCCGGCCGATCCGCGCGATATTCCCGGCAAATCCCAGAATTTTCGCATTGTAGACGTCGTCGATCATATTTTTCCAATCCGTTGCCGCCGAGCGAACAGCGATTGCCGCAGGCGGCCTTCCTTTCGCTCGCAACGATCATATATAATGCTGGTACTCGGGTATGGACAAGGCGACCAACGACCGCGTCCCTGCTCAATTCACTTCACGCCGCTTACGGGCTGGAAACAGGGCACGTTTCTAACACCCGAAAGGTCGTGGTCCGTTCAACTCGTTCCTCCTGAGAGGGGAACTACGGGAGACGCCTTTATGGATGCCGTCATCAAGAAATTCATGCCCCCTTCTGCCTATATGGAAAAGCCGGTCACCGATCGGCCGACCGAAGCCGAAGCCGAGGCCGCGGTGCGCACGCTGTTGCGCTGGACCGGCGACAATCCGGACCGGGAGGGCCTGGTCGATACGCCAAAGCGTGTGGTGAAGGCCTATCGTGAAATGTTCGGCGGCTACGACAAGTGCCCGGCCGAAGAACTCGGCCGCACCTTCGAGGAAGTCGCCGGCTATGACGACCTTGTCCTCGTCAAGGATATAACGTTCCATTCGCATTGCGAGCACCACATGGTGCCGATCATCGGCAAGGCGCATGTCGGCTATCTGCCGGACGGCAAGGTCGTCGGCCTGTCCAAGATCGCCCGCGTCGTCGATATCTTTGCCCAGCGCCTGCAGACCCAGGAAGCGATGACCGCACAGATCGCCGGCGTCATCCAGGATGTGCTCAATCCTCGCGGCGTCGCCGTCATGCTCGAAGCCGAGCATATGTGCATGGCCATGCGCGGCATCCGCAAGGAAGGCTCCACGACGCTGACCTCGACCTTCACCGGCGTCTTTAAGGACACGCCCGAGGAACAGGTCCGTTTCGTCACCATGGTGCGCGGCGGCAGGGGCTGAACGAGCCTCGCCGGCCGCCAGCCATGGTCGCGAGAAATGAGAACCGGTTCTCGGATCAGATCATGGCCAAACAACAAGACAGAGCCTCGCCCATTCCGATCCTTTCGGACTGGGCGAGGCTCTGAACAAGGACCGGCGATGTCGGCAGTGAAATTTCGAAAAGCTCCATCAGACAAGAAAACACTGGAAGAAAGCACGGTCTTTTCGCCGCGCTTCGATGCCGGCGGCCTGGTCACCGTCGTCGTCACCGATGCCGAAGACGGCATGCTGCTGATGGTCGCGCATATGAACGCCGAAGCGCTGGCGCTGACGCTGGAAACCGGCATTGCCCACTACTGGTCGCGCTCGCGCAGCGCTCTGTGGAAGAAGGGCGAAACGTCCGGGAATGTCCAGAAAATCGTCGAGATGCTCACGGATTGTGACCAGGACGCAATATGGCTGCGCGTCAAAGTGATGGGCCACGACGCAACCTGCCACACCGGCCGGCGTTCCTGCTTTTATCGGACGGTGGGACTGATCGACGGCAAGGGGACGCTTGCCAGCGATGGCAGCAAGCCGCTGTTCGATGCGCAAGAAACGTATCGAAAGCCTCATGAACCATCTATTTGAACCATTCGCCGAACTGCAATCACGTATATTCATGATTTCGATACGGCCTGCCGATAATTTAGCCGCGGGACAAGGGAGATTGTGATGCTCGAATGGGCGTCATTGCATAACAGACCTGACGTTCGGGAGGCCAATGGCCTGTCATCGTCCGCCGGTGCATCCGAAAAGAGCCCCGCCAGGAAAACAGGCATTTCGCTGGCGCTGGGCGGCGGCTGCGCGCGTGGCTGGGCCCATATCGGCGTACTGCACGCGCTCGACGAAGCCGGCATCGAAGTGTCGATGATCGCGGGCACCTCGATCGGCGCGCTGGTCGGCGGCTGCTACCTTGCCGGCAAGCTGGATGAGCTGGAAGAATTCGCCAGGAGCCTGACCAAGCGGCGTATTTTTGGTCTTCTCGATCTCAATCTGCGCGGCAGCGGACTGTTCGGCGGCATGAAGCTCGATGCACGGCTGCGCGAGCACATGGCCGGCATCCGTTTCGAGGATCTGCCAAAACCTTTCGTCTGCGTCACCACGGAGATCCGCACCGGCCATGAAATCTGGCTGTCGGGCGGCTCGCTGATCACCGCCATGCGCGCCTCCTACGCCCTGCCCGGCGTATTCGAACCGGTCAGTTGCAACGGGCGCGTGCTGGTCGACGGCGCGCTGGTCAATCCGGTCCCGGTCTCGGTCTGCCGCGCCTACGAGCAGCCGCTCGTGGTCGCGGTGAACCTTCACTACGATCTGTTCGGCCGCGCCGCCGTCATCAAGCATAGCGCCGGCGAATTGGTCGTCGAGAAGGACGCGCCAAGGCCCGGCCTGATCGACACAGGGCACCAGTACCAGACACGGCTCGGCATCACCGGCGTTATGGTCGAAGCCTTCAACATCATCCAGGATCGCATTTCGCGGGCGCGACTTGCCGGCGACCCGCCCGATATGTCGCTGCAGCCAAAACTCAGCCACATCGGCCTGACCGAATTCCATCGCGCCGACGAGGCGATCCGCATCGGCTATCAGGTGACAATGGCCCAGATCGACGAGTTGGCCCGCCTGCAGGCGGTTCTGGCCTGAAGCGCGATCCGAACTGAAGGTCCGCGCAGAAAACGGAAGCTATCCTCAGGCGCGTGCAGCATCGACGATGCGGAACTGCACCGTGCGGTTGCCGTTCCAGTGATTGCCCGACAGCGAACCGGCGACATGCACCGGCTTGCCCCTGTTCTTGAACAGGAATTCGCCGAGCGCCGTGTCGACGGCGCGAAACGCGATCGCCTGGATGCGGCCACCGCTTTCCGACTGCAACTCGGCGCGGATGTGATTGGTGCCGACCGGCCTCGCATCGGCAAGGCGATGGCGCGGCAGCGCGAAGACCGGTGCGACATGCCCGGCGCCGAACGGGCCGGCTTTCTCCAGTGCATCGAGCAGGCCAAGCGTCGCGCCCTCGGCGGCCAGCGCGCCGTCGATCGCCAGGCTTTCCTCGCCTTGCAGCCGGAACACCTCGGCCGCCGCTCGTTCCTCGAAGAAGGCCCTGAGCGCGCCAAGTTTCGCCCGCTCCACCGTGATGCCGGCCGCCATGCCATGGCCGCCGCCCTTGACGATCAGCCCGGCAATGGCCGCCTCGCGCACCAGCCGGCCAAGATCGAAGCCCGTCACCGAACGGCCCGACCCGGTGCCGACACCATTGGCGTTGAAGGCGATGGCGAAAGCCGGTCGGCGCGCATGGTCCTTGAGCCGCGAGGCCAGCAGGCCGACGATGCCGGGATGCCAGTTGGAGCTGGCGGTGACGACGATGGCTGGCCCGTTGCCGCCGGCAAGCTCGGCATCGGCCTCGACGCGTGCCGCGGCCAGCATTTCCAGTTCCATCTGCTGCCGCTCCTGATTGAGCCGGTCCAGCGTCTCGGCGATGGTGCGGGCCTCGACGGGATCGTCGGTGGCGAGCAGGCGGCTGCCGAGTGCTGCGTCGCCGATGCGCCCACCGGCATTGATGCGCGGGCCGATCAGATAGGCCAGATGAAAGGTGCTGACCGGCTCGCCGATGCGCGAGACCCGCGCCAATGCCGCCAATCCTTCGTTCCTCTGCTGGCGTGCGATCTGCAGTCCCTTGACCACGAAGGCGCGGTTGACGCCGGTCAGCGGCACCACGTCGCAAACGGTGGCCAGGGCAACGAGGTCGAGCAAGCCGAGCAGGTCCGGCGGTGCGGCATCCGGCAACCGGCCGCGCAGGATCTTCGCCGTCTGCACCAGCGCCAGGAAGACGACGCCGGCGGCACAAAGATGGCCCTGCCCCGAAAGGTCGTCCTCGCGATTGGGATTGACGACCGCAACCGCTGCCGGCGGCGGACCGCCGAGCTGGTGATGATCGAGCACCACGACATCGGCGCCGCCAGCGTTCGCCGCGTCGATGGATACGGCGCTGTTGGTGCCGCAATCGACGGTGACGATCAGCGTCGCGCCGCGCGAGACGAGTTCACGCATCGCTTCCGGGTTGGGGCCGTACCCTTCGAAGATACGGTCCGGTATGTAGATCTCCGCAGGCACCGAGAAATGCGTGAGGAACCGCTTGAGCAGCGCCGACGAGGCGGCGCCGTCGACATCGTAGTCGCCGAAGATCGCCACCTTTTCCCTGGCAACGACTGCCCCGGCGATGCGGGCGGCGGCCTTGTCCATGTCAGTCAGCGACGCCGGGTCCGGCAAAAGATCGCGGATGGTCGGATCCAGGAACCGCTCGGTCTGCTCGGCGGTCACGCCGCGCCCGGCAAGCACGCGCGCAACGATGTCCGGCACGCCATAGCCTTGCGCTATGGCAAGCGCGGTCATGTCCTGCCGCTCGGTCAACCGGTGCTCCCAGGAAACACCTGATGCCGACTGCCTGACATCGAGGAAGATACGGTTTTCGCCCGTCATGCGACGCGCCGTCTGCGGATTGTCATTTCTCACGATATGCGACGGCCAGCCGAGTCGGGAATCAAAACTTTTCCAGATCCTGGTGCCTGGCCTTGATCTCGCGCACGGTGCGCGACGACGAGCGCAGCACGATCGTATGCGTGGTGATAAAATTGCGGCCGAACTTGACGCCGGCCAGCATGTTGCCGTCGGTCACGCCGGTTGCCGCGAACAGCACGTCGCCGCGCGCCATGTCTTGCGCGCGGTAGACCCGCTTCGGATCGAGGATGCCCATCTTCGCCGCGCGCGCCAGCTTTTGCGGCGTGTCGAGGATCAGCCTTCCCTGCATCTGGCCGCCGGTGCAACGCAACGCTGCCGCCGCCAGCACACCCTCCGGCGCGCCGCCGGTGCCGAGATAGATGTCGATGCCGGTTTCGTCCGGATCGGTGGTATGGATGACGCCGGCGACGTCACCATCGCCGATCAGCCGGATCGCAGCGCCCGTGGCGCGCACCGCCTCGATCAGCGCGCCATGGCGCGGCCGGTCGAGGATGCAGGCGGTGATCTCCGACACCGCCACGCCCTTGGCCCTTGCCAGGCTGGCGATGTTTTCGGCGGGCGCGGCATCGATGTCGATGACGCCGTCCGCATAACCCGGGCCAATGGCGATCTTGTCCATATAGACGTCGGGCGCGAACAGAAGGCTGCCCTTTTCCGCAATGGCGATGACCGCCAGTGCATTGGGCAGGTTCTTGGCGCAGATCGTCGTGCCTTCGAGCGGATCGAGCGCAATATCGACCGCCGGGCCTTTGCCGGAACCGACCTCTTCGCCGATATAGAGCATCGGCGCCTCGTCGCGCTCGCCTTCGCCGATCACCACCGTGCCGTTGATCGCGAGGCGGTTGAGCTCTTCGCGCATCGCGTCGACCGCGACCTGGTCGGCGGCCTTTTCGTCGCCGCGTCCGCGCAATCTGGCTGCCGCAACGGCGGCGCGTTCGGTGACACGCACCAGTTCCATTGTGAGTATCCGGTCGAGGCCGGCGACGATGTTCTGGGCAACGTTCATCGGTGGACAATCCTCGTTGGCACATTGCCTCCCGCCAGAGGCGCGCCGGTTGTGTCAAAGCTCCATGACAACAGCAAGACCTCAGCGGGTCTTTTTTGAAAACACAACGATATCAATCGATTGAAGGAGAAAAGAGATACGCCTATTCCGCCCGCTCGATGCGGATGACCTGCGGCTTGTCGGTCAGATGATCGTCCCTGGTGATGCCGTCGACAGCCCTGCGGACCGCCGCTTCCGTCGTCTCGTGGGTGACGAGGATCACTGTCTTCTGCAAGGCGGTATCCGGCCCGGCGGCATGCTGCACGATCGATTCCAGCGAAATGTCGTTGTCGGCCATGCGCTTGGCGATGGCGGCAAAGACGCCGATGCGGTCATGCACGGTCAGCCGGATGAAATAGCCGCCCGCATGGCTGCGCATCTGCGCCTTCTTGTACGGCCGCAATTCCTTCGCCGGCAGGCCGAAGACCGGACCGTGCTGGAAGCCGGGCCGGCTCTTGGCGATGTCGGCAATGTCGCCGACCACCGCCGATGCGGTGGCGTTGCCGCCGGCACCGGGACCGGAGAGCAAAAGCTCGCCAAGAATATCGGTTTCGATGGCCACGGCATTGGTGACGCCGTGCACCTGCGCGATGACCGAGGCCGTCGGCACCATGGTCGGGTGCACGCGCTGTTCGATACCGCTTTCCGTGCGCTGGGCGACGCCGAGCAGCTTTATCCGGTAGCCGAGATCGCCGGCCGCGCGGATGTCGGCCTGGCTGATGTTGGAAATGCCTTCCATGTAGATGTCGTTGGCGGCAATCCTCGTGCCGAAGGCAAGGCTGGTCAGGATCGACAGCTTGTGCGCGGTGTCGTGGCCCTCGATGTCGAAGGTCGGGTCGGCCTCGGCATAGCCCAGCCGCTGCGCATCTTTCAGGCAGTCGTCGAACGACAGGCCCTCGGCTTCCATGCGGGTCAGGATGTAGTTGCAGGTGCCGTTGAGAATGCCGAAGACGCGGGTCACCGAATTGCCGGCCATCGCCTCGCGCATCGTCTTGATGACCGGAATACCGCCCGCCACCGCCGCCTCGTAATTGAGCAGAACACCCTTCTTCTCGGCGGTCTCGGCCAGCGCCACGCCATGCTTGGCGAGCAGCGCCTTGTTGGCGGTGACGACGTGGCGGCCGGCTTCAAGCGCGGCTTTCACCGATGAATGCGACGGCCCTTCGTCGCCGCCGATCAGCTCGACGAAGACATCGATCTCGGCGGTCTGCGCCATTGCTACCGGATCGTCGAACCACTTGACCGCGTCGAGATCGACGCCGCGGTCGCGTTTGCGATCGCGGGCCGAAACGGCTGACACGACGATCTCGCGGCCGCATTGCCGCGTCAGTTCCGCCGCCTTGTCGCGCAGCACGCGCGCCACCGACGCGCCGACGGTGCCGAGACCGGCGATTCCAACACGCAACGCTTCAGCCATGTCCGGCGACGCCCCTCAAGGATTTGGTCGATGTGGTATCGGGCAACTCAACGATGCGCGGCGAGCGGCACCACATTGTTGGGCTGTTTGGCGCTGGACGCCAGGAAGCGCTTGATGTTGCGCGCCGCCTGCCGGATCCGGTGCTCGTTCTCGACCAGCGCGATGCGCACATGATCGTCGCCATGCTCGCCGAAGCCGACGCCCGGCGCCACCGCCACGTCGGCGTGCTCGATCAGAAGCTTGGAGAATTCGAGCGAGCCGAGATGCTTGAACGGCTCCGGGATCGGCGCCCAGGCGAACATCGACGCCGCCGGCGCCGGAACGGCCCAGCCGGCGCGGCTGAAGGCGTCGACCATGACGTCGCGGCGCTTGTGGTAGATATCGCGCACTTCGGCGATATCGGCGCCGTCGCCGTTGAGCGCATGCGCCGCCGCCACCTGGATCGGCGTGAAGGCGCCGTAGTCGAGATAGGATTTCACCCGGGTCAGCGCCGAGATCAGCCGCTCGTTGCCGACGGCAAAACCCATGCGCCAGCCGGGCATCGAAAAGGTCTTCGACATCGAGGTGAACTCGACCGCCACGTCGATCGCGCCCTGCACCTGTAGCACCGAGGGCGGCGGATTGCCGTCGAAATAGATTTCCGAATAGGCAAGGTCAGACAGGATGATGATGTCGTTCTTCTTGGCGAAGGCCACCACCTCCTTGTAGAAATCGAGCGAGGCGACCTGCGCCGTCGGGTTCGACGGATAATTGAGGATCAACGCCAGCGGCTTCGGGATCGAATGGCGGATGCCGCGCTCCAGCGCCGGAATGAAGCCGTCGTCCGGTTCCACCTGCAACGAGCGGATGACGCCGCCAGACATGATGAATCCGAAAGCGTGGATCGGATAGGTCGGGTTTGGGCACAGGATCACGTCGCCGGGCGCGGTGATCGCCTGCGCCATATTGGCGAAGCCCTCCTTCGAGCCCAGCGTCGCCACCACTTGCGTGTCCGGGTCGAGTTTCACGCCGAAACGGCGCGCATAGTAATTGGCCTGGGCGCGGCGCAGGCCCGGAATGCCGCGCGACGATGAATAGCGGTGCGTGCGCGGGTCGCGCACGACCTCGCACAATTTGTCGACGATGGCCTTGGGCGTCGGCAGGTCCGGATTGCCCATGCCAAGGTCGATGATGTCGGCGCCGCGCGATCGGGCACTGGCCTTCAGCCGGTTGACCTGCTCGAAGACGTAGGGCGGAAGCCGGCGGACCTTGTGAAATTCTTCCATGTCGTTTCCAGTGGTGGGTTCAATTCCAGACGGTCAAAGTGGTTTTGGCAAAGGTGGTTGTCGGTCGCGCGATATAATCCTATTTGCAGGTAGGGTCGAGGGCGGCATCGCATTTGGCTTCGATCTGCTTCAGCGCATCGGCGCCGTGCTGCTTCGCCAATGTGTTCAGCGCCGCCGGGTTCGCGACCTTGACCGCGCCGCCCTTTGAGCCCTGCGCCTGTGCCTCCGCCTTCAACTGGGCGAGCTTGGCGTTCTTTTCCGCCTCGGTGAATTGCTCCGCCGCCGCCTGCGGCGGGATATTCAGGTTGGGATAGGCGCCGGTGTTCTTCGGCCCGTCGGTAGCCGCGACAGGCGCGGCGCCCTCGATGTTGGTGCTCGAACAGCCGGCGATCGCCAAAAAGACGACCGCCGCGCCTGTGCGGCAAAAACGACCAGTGCCAGAAAAAACAGTCTTGCCAGTATCAGTCGTCATATTGTTTCCCGGGCAGCCAAGATAGAGCGCGTTGGACCCTGTTGGATGTGCCATGATACTATGTCAAGAAAACGCTTCGGGAGGAACCCCGCGAACCATGTCCAAAACACCCGATTCGGGCAAAGCGGAAGATGACCGGCCTTCGACCGTCGAGCAATATCTGGTCAAGGATCCGGAGCGCTTCGCCTTGAACATGGCCCGCATGATCGAGCAGGCCGGCAAGGCGGCTTCCGCATGGGCCGAGCCGCGCGAGAAAGGCGACGTGCGCGACCATGTCGCCGAGCCGGTCGTCGATATGGTGAAAACCTTCTCCAAACTCAGCGAATACTGGCTTTCCGATCCGCAACGCGCGCTGGAGGCGCAAACGCGGCTGTTCTCCGGCTACATGACCGTCTGGGCCAACTCCATCCAGCGCCTCAGCGACGGCGGCGAAGACGCCGAAGGCGCGTTCAAGCCCGAGCCCGGCGACAAGCGTTTCCAGGACCCGGAATGGGGCCGCAACGCTTTCTTCGATTTCCTCAAGCAGGCCTATCTCGTCACCTCGCGCTGGGCGAACGACCTGGTCGAACACGCCGATGGCCTGGACGAGCACACCCGCCACAAGGCCGGTTTCTACGTCAAGCAGGTGTCTAACGCCATTTCGCCGTCGAATTTCATCCTGACCAACCCGGAACTGTTTCGCGAGACCATCGCCTCGAATGGCGAAAACCTGGTGCGCGGCATGAAGATGCTGGCCGAGGACATCGCCGCCGGCAAGGGCGACCTGAAACTGAGGCAGGCCGACTATTCGTCCTTCGAGATCGGCAAGAACCTGGCCACGACACCCGGCAAGGTGGTGGGCCGCAGCGACGTCGCCGAGATCCTGCAATATGATCCGGCGACCGAAACCGTGCTCAAGCGGCCGCTGCTGATCTGCCCGCCATGGATCAACAAATTCTACATTCTCGATCTCAACCCGCAAAAATCCTTCATCCGCTGGGCCGTCGAGCAGGGCCACACCGTCTTCGTCATCTCCTGGATCAACCCGGACGAGCGGCACGGCACCAAGAGCTGGGAGGCCTATATCAGAGAGGGCCTGCAATACGGCCTGGATACGATCGAAAAGGCCACCGGCGAACAGGACGTCAACGCCGTCGGCTATTGCGTCGGCGGCACGTTGCTGGCAGCCGCCCTGGCGCTTTTGGCGCAGGAGGGCGACCACCGCATCAAATCGGCCACCTTCTTCACCACGCAGGTCGATTTCACCCATGCCGGCGACCTGAAAGTGTTCGTCGACGAGGAGCAGGTCGCGGCCGTCGAAAAGGCGATGAACGAGAAAGGCTATCTCGACGGCACCAAGATGGCGACCGCCTTCAACATGCTGCGCTCGGGCGACCTGATCTGGCCCTATGTCGTCAACAACTACATGCGCGGCAAGGATCCCCTGCCCTTCGACCTGCTCTACTGGAACGCCGATTCGACCCGCATGGCCGCAGCCAATCATTCCTTCTACCTGCGCAATTGCTATCTCGAGAACAGACTTTCGCAAGGCGAGATGGAACTGGCGGGCCACGTCGTATCGCTGAAGGATGTCACCATCCCGGTCTATAACCTCGCCTCCAAGGAAGACCATATCGCGCCGGCGCTTTCGGTGTTCCTCGGTTCGAAATATTTCGGCGGCGAGGTCGACTACGTCCTCGCCGGCTCCGGCCACATCGCCGGCGTCGTCAATCCGCCGGCGGCGCAGAAATATCACTACTGGACCGGCGGCAAGCCAACCGGCGACTTCAACGAGTGGCTCGCCAAGGCCACCAACCATCCCGGCTCCTGGTGGTCGCACTGGCAACGCTGGGTCGAAGCCAGGGACGACACCCGCGTGCCGGCCCGCAAACCCGGCAAGCACATGAAAACCCTGGGCGATGCGCCAGGCACCTATGTCAAGGTGCGAGTGTAACCTTCTGTAATGTGTGGTGAGTTGACGCGCCGGTAAAAGAGGGCGAAATGGGTTCGTCAACCCTTAAGCACTCCCGATTCTTCTCTAGCCGTCGAAATACTCTGGGGCTTGCGGATTTGACACAGGTCTCGTTTCCGTTCGGGGACAAGGGTTTATTGCGGCGAGACGTTTCGGTGCCGCCAATGAAGTACCGACCGGACATCGAGGGGGAATTTGGTTTTGAAATCAGCAGGATCGCGCCTCGCGAAGGGAGAAAGTCGCGCCATTGCGGCCGCGCTTTTCTCCGTGCTCCTGGCGTCCTGCACCTCGGCCGGCGACCCATCCCTGTCCGTCGGCATGCCCGGCTACAATGCCTCGGCACCGGACACAGCCTCCGGCAGCCAACAGGTCACCACTGATTCATCGTCGCAGATGACGACTTCACAAATGACGATGACCGCCAGGGGCGACGCAAGCCTTCCCGAGCAGGTCGCTCATGTCCCAGCGGCCAAGCCAGGGGCGCAGGCCCCCCAGGGAAGCGCCAAATCGGATGCCGGCTTCCCCATCCCGGCTAAAGCGGGCGCAGAGGCGGCTGCGGGCCAGACGCCGCAGCCACAGGCGGCGCAGACGGTTGCACAGGCCGACGCTGCTGCGCAGAAGACTGAAACCGCCGATGCCGGCACCGCCGCGCCGAACTCCGCCGCGCCGGCGATGAACAACCCGGTCTATGTGACCGCCGCAGAGCCGCAGGCCTATGCGCCGAAGAAGAAGGGGTTCCTCGCCTCTTTGTTCAGCGCCACGCCCGCCTCGGCAGCACCTGCCCCGCAGGCCAGCAACAGGTCGGGCGAGCAGCCGCCGGCGGCGCAGCCCAAGGCCGCACAGCCCAAGGCGGCGGCAAAACCCGCCATCACCCTGGCCTCGGCCAAAACGGCTGAAAAGCCGGTGCAACTGGCTTCGCTCGGCGATACCAGCCGTTTCACCGATGACGCGCTGCCTGGCGTGCGCAAGACCGCGCTTTTCGAGATCAAGCGCAAATCCGGCCTCGACGACGACAGCGACGTCGATCTGAATGAGGATGAAGGCGGCGCCTATCAGGTGGCATACGCTCCCGGTCTTGCCCGGCTGGCGCCCAACGGTCTTTTGAAGCAGACCGAGAATGTCGACGTTGCCTGCCTGAAACCTTCGCTGGTCCGCGTGCTGAAGACGATCGAGGGCCACTACGGCAAGAAGATGATCGTCACCTCCGGCTATCGTGATCCGTCCCGCAATCGCCGCGCCAACGGCGCCAAGAATTCGCTGCACATGTATTGCGCCGCTGCCGACATCCAGGTTCCAGGCGTCTCGAAAGCGCAACTGGCAAGCTACATTCGCAGCATGCCAGGGCGCGGCGGCGTCGGCACGTACTGCCATACCGAATCCGTTCACATCGATGTCGGTCCCGAGCGCGACTGGAACTGGCGCTGCCGTCGGCGGCGGTAACGGCTGGTTCTTCCTCTCGTCCATGCAACGCCCGCAGTGTGCCGTCTCAGGACGGCATACGGTGCCGCGTCGGTTTTGCGGTCACCGAAAAAAGTTGTCGCAGGTAGCGGCAGACGGGTTGCCGGTTTGGTGCAACGCAACTATAAGCGCTCACATCTGAGCGCGCCCATCGTCTAGCGGTCAGGACACCGCCCTTTCACGGCGGTAACAGGGGTTCGATTCCCCTTGGGCGTACCAGCAAATCAAACACTTAAGCCTCCTTGGCCTGATTTCATCGAATATCCGCCGAATAAACCCCCGCGAATTTCAGCGAACAGATTCGGCGTGAGCCGGACCCGCCTTGTTGCTTTCCAAAGGTTTCCTGCGACTATCGCTAGGGGTGCGCGTTGTCGCTCGGAAAGGTGGGGAGTGGAATGGATATCGTCGGCGGGTTAGCTGCGGTCGGACAGGCGCTGGAGATAGCCAAGCAGCTTCGAGAGTTTGAGAAATCGTTCGCTGACGCTGAGTTCAAACTGAAGATCGCCGAGTTGTATTCGGCCTTAAGCGACGCAAAGATGGCGCTGGCTGATGCACGTGAAGCCATCCAGGAAAGGGACGCAGAGATAAAGCGCCTGAAGGTGCTCTCGGTCAGAAAGGTGAAAACGATCCGGGTTCGCCAGTACAACTATGGGATTAACCCAGACGGCAAGCCAGCTTCGCTACCCTTTTGTCCGACTTGCGAACAGACCCGAGGTCTTCAAATCCAGATTTCGCATGGCACAGGGGGGGCACAACCTTTGCCCCAGCTGCAAGGGTATTTACAACGCGCGCGACACCGCACTTCCGGTGGGGTTCCAAAATGCCGGACAACGAAACTGGTTGAACCCATGAGCACATATCTGCTCCAGACGCACTTGCACATAAAAGCTGTCGCTGTGATTGCGGCGCTAGCACTCTCCGGCCAAGCCTTTGGTGCCGGCCTGTGTGCGATGTCCCAGGACGAGGCAAACGCCTCACCACAGTGCGTCAGATGGTATTTCGCATGTCTAGGGAGAAACCTGGGCACGCCCGCCAAGCGATTTGAGAATTTGTCATACCCGACTCGCCTCAGGCTGATCGCAGAAGCACTCTATAAGGTGGCAGAACAGAACTGCGAGCAGTTTGTCCAAGCAAAGGCTGCGCTGGATGCAAGGCTGCAACAAATTGGACGCCAGTGAAGGCCCGCCACGGGAAGCACCGGGTTCTCCGGACAGTTCCCTTGCATTCCCGGACCTTCCTGCGACTATCGGCAGGTCCACGCGACATGACGCGACATGGGAGGGGGCCTTTATGCGGCTGATCAGATCGCTGGTGAACTGGGGCTGGCAATGGCTGCGGCTGCAACTGGCGAAGGCCAAACGGCGATAAGCCACCGAGGGCAGCGGGCTTGCTGGTGTGCGGGTTAGTGCTTGTCGCTGCTGCCGCGGGCGTTCCAAAGACGCTCGGCTTCCGCCCATGTGTCTGCAGTCGGGCCCTGTGCGCCGCAGCGCTCGCACTTGACGTGATAGTCGTCGCCGTTGAAATGCTCGACCTGGAGATCGCGGCTGTTGTCGAAGGGGCATTCGCGAAGGCGGGGCATCAGGTTGGTTTCCGTTCAATCTCGATCGGTGCGGTGCTCATATTCCCTGTTCCCTCTTCCAGTCCATCTCGTTTTGCTGACACCGGGTTCTGACAAAATCCCTGATCGATTGGCGATCTTCGCCTCGGGCGCACATCTCTCTGACAGTGGAGATGATCGCAATAAATTCTATCCTCAATCGGTGCGCCTCTCCCGGCGGCAGCTGCAGCAGCAATGCGTCGAGACTTTCTTTGCCCGTAGATGGGATCGCGTCAGCGACAGACGGCGCTGCGGTCGCGTCGATGATCGTTGAAGCGGAAGCCAAGGCCGCCGCCACGGCAGCGACGGTTGAAGTAGCCGCGAGGCCAAGCAGAAGGCGGCGGCGGTTGACATCGGGCATGCCTTCAGCGACAGCCCGAACAAGGGTGTTCGGCATCGGATCTTCTCCAATTCGGTTGTGTGTGAGGCTCTAGCGCTTCCGCAAGAACGGGAATTCTGATATCAGAGTTTTTATGCCAAAGCAAGAAACCGTGATATCAAAGAAACGGCGCGGCCCGGCCCCCACCGGAAAGGGTGTGCCGATCATGGTCCGCCTTCAACCGGACATGCTGGCGGGCGTCGATCAATTTGTTGCCGAGCATGATGTTTCGCGACCTGAAGCCGTCCGATTAATCATTCGTGACTGGTTGATCAGACACCAGGTACTGAGAGCCGAGTGAAATCCTGGGCGATCCCGCAAGGCCCCCGGCTTTGCGGGTTTGCTAATCCCCGCCCGATCAGGACGCTTCCTGCACTTCCTCGACTTGTGGCGTCACGGGTGCAGGATTAATGACGTAGGTGTTCGAGGTCAGGTCGCTTGTAGATCGGATGATGATACCGTCGTCTCTTAATCGGGCAAACGTTGCCCTTGCGATACGCATGGGCTTGCCTTTGGCATCTGCGGCTGTGACTTTGTTCGACCAGGGAACGTGAGTGATGGTGTCAACGCGCTTGAGAAAGCGCTTTTCCGTCTCGGTCAACTCGATCACGCGCGTTCCTCCATATCGTTGGCAGCGTTTGGTTGGCCGGTAACGCCGATGATGTGACTCGGTTCCAAGGACCCAAAGGCAGACAGGCGCATGGTCGCTGCCTATGTCCAGAAACTCACAGTGGACGACCTTGAGGCCAAGGGCTTCCTGCCGAAAGGCGCAGCAGAATAGCTATGCTCGTCACCGTCAGCCGGGAGGAGTGGAGAGCGGCTCTCTGCATCGATGAACCAAGCACTGGCCATCGAGCGTCGGCACAAACCCTACCGCTGGGATTAACGACCCGTCGCACGCATTGCTGTACCGGCGGACGTAGAGGGCATAGGTGTTCGGGCCGGTGGTCAGCACCGCCGAGCCATGGCTCTGGATTAGCGCCTGCGTCTGTTGGCAGGTCATGGCGCGGGTGTCCGGCCTGGCCTGGGCGAGGGTTGTGAAGGCAAGCGTCACCGCTGCCGAGGTCAACGCAATCCGGCGAATGGACATGACGAGACTCCCATAATGAGCCAGTTGGTTGACAAACTCGCATGTCGCAGGGCGGCTGTGCAATGGCGGCCTGCCTACCTGCTGCTGCGCCCAGTTCCGGTATATTAGCGACATCTTGACTAAAATGCCGCCCGCTCCAGACTCAAATTCATGGCGCGGGGAATTGGGATTGGAGATCTGGTGGCGATCACGGCCACGGTCCGGAGACGGGTCACTGAGGACCGCGTCAGCGTCTCAGTCCCCTCTTACAACTTCCCTCATTCGATCTTCGATCATACCAAGGTGAAGAAGGGGCAGCAGATCGAGCTCACCGGCGAGGTCACGCGCATAGACGAGGAAAGCGGCAGGGTCACAATCGCCATGGGACCGCTGGTGACGGTCGACATGGATAAGGTCAGGCTGGTCGAGAAGTACCGGCCGCCGAAGCGGAAGAAGCCACTACGGGACATGGTGGATTAACCACGCTTAGGACTTCCGTGGTCGCGTACCTCCGCCGGCCCCCAACCTCTGTTAGCTTGTCGAGCTGCGGACCCCAATCCGCCAGGCCGGCGCCCTACGCGCAATCTACCCCAACACCCCGCCCTAGTGGCGCCGGCCACTTTCAGCCCCCTCATTCGAATGTTGGTTTCCAATCGCGATTGCGCGCCCGCTGCTGGCCTTCGTAGTCAGGAATGCATGTGAAGAACACCGGGCGACGGTCGCGGCCGGCTGCCTTGCAATTTGAGCAGACAAAGAGGCCGACCAGGTCGTCATGCATCGAGCCGTGGTCACGGCCGAGCCTGTCAATCAACGCCTGGATATCGAGCTTCGTCGATTTGCAGCACATCGGATGCCCGCAATTTACATAGACGGTTTCGCGGGCGGCCAGGGTGTCGGCGAGGGTCTTTTGGGGCATGGCGATATCCGTTGAAGGGTTCGCCGCAACGGGGAGGAATATAATCCTGATTTCGATGATAAGGGCAAGCGGATTGGTCGCGGCTCTGAGCGAAACAGCCCGCGACAGTCGCGCTAGGTTCTCTTGAGGTTGAGCGGCAGGCATTTTAGGCCGCCTAGGGAGGGAACAGGGAGACCTGTTTCGGTATCTCGAAAACCGCCATGGGATACGAAACAACGCACGGCGCAACGCTCTGGCCATAAGTGCGGCCGCGCCAATCGCCCCTCACCTAATGGTCATGGCTCTCGTCCAATGGAATGCGGTCGATCGGAATAATTCCGCCGGGTGGCTCGTTAGTCCCATAGAGCATGCCGGATACGGCAAAGTATCCGATGTCACTTCAACGAAGCTGCCAGACAGGCTGCTGCCGCTCTGGCTCAACTCGAAGGAGACCAGAGATGAAAACGGTTGTTTCGACCTCTTTCACAAGACGAAGCGTCGTCGCCGGGCTGGCCGTCGCCCCGATGGCTTTGGCGGCGGCGGATAATACCTCCGCGCAGGCCAACCAAACCACGCCTGAGAACAGTCTGTACGAGCGGCTGGGAGGCGTCTTCGCCATCGCAGCGGTGGTGGATCACTTCAGCGACGCCATCGTGAAGAACCCCATCGTCGGCCAGACGTCCGAGAACCCGCAGCTGCGCGAATGGCACACCAAGAACCTTGGAAGGCTGCCCGGCCTCAAGTTCATGCGCACGCTGTGGGTCTGCGACGTTTCTGGCGGGCCCTTCAAGTTTGTGGCCACCAAGCCCGGCACGACGCACCTTGGCCTTGAGGAAGCCCACCGGGATCTCCGGATCTCACCCGCGGAATTTGATGAGGTCGCAGCGGAACTCGGGCGGACCCTGGACCACTTCAAGGTTCCGAAGCCCGAGAAAACCGAGGTCCTGGCAGCTTTCGCCGCCCACAAAGATGAGGTCACCGCCGGCTTCGTCAAGCAGGGCTGAAGCGCCTTAGGCTCGACTCAATCAACCTACCGCAAGTGCGGCTGCTTAAGGGTCAACAAAACGAGATTCAGATCGAAGCGGAAGCTCACTCGTCATCCCAGAAATCCTGCAGCGAGGCGTGCCGAAGATCTTCCTCGCCTCTCAGATGCTTCACGCGGGCTTTTATCCCCGGCTTGACCCACTGCGTTGCCGGCCGCTTTGGCATGTCCTTAGGCGATGGCCCGGCATGCTCCTGGACGCGCTTCCAAAGTCGCTCCCGCATCTCGCGGTTGACGCTCACGAACGCACTGCCGACATCTTTCCGGGTGCCTGGGTCAGCCATCAGAGCAAACGCCGGCTTGCCCCTCTCGCGTTCAACTCCGAGAAGCTCGAACTCGCTTTCGGTGAAGGATTTTGTCTTCAGCCAATTGGTGGTCGGACCGCTGCGATATTTGCTGTCTCGACGCTTCGATACCATCCCCTCAAGGCCGGCCGCGTCGATCAAATGATAGATCGCGTTGGCTTCGCCCGGCATCGTCTCACTGAGCTGGATTCGGCTGTCAGGCTCTATAAGGCCGGCCAGGATTTCCCGCCGATCCTCAAGCGCCATGTCGCGCAAGTCATGCCCGTTGAGATGCAGCAGATCGAACGCGACGAAATAGAGGTCGCGCTGGCGCCTGGTGATTGCCTTGCGCAGCGCGGCAAAATCCGAAAGGCCAGCGTCATTTAAGACGACGACTTCGCCGTCAATGATGGCGTTCTGTACGTTGAGACCTTTGGCTGCCTCGACTAGATCACGGTACTTCGATGTCCAGTCTAGCCCGCGGCGGGTGAAAATCCGCACACCGCCGGCGTCGATGATGATCTGGGAGCGGTAGCCGTCGAATTTGGCTTCATGCATCCAGTCATAGCCTTGGGGTGGCTTGGCCACCAAGGTAGGCATCATCGGCGGAATGAACTCAAGCCGGCCGGGTCCGGCACGCACTGGTTTACGCACGGAATCGAGTCTAGGCCCGTCCCATCTGGTGGCTAGGGGAACGGAACATGATCATTTACTAAATTAGCAATTCTGCATGAAACGGCTTATTATTCGTCCAAGCCGGCGGACACCCCCAAACCCCGTCGGTTAGGCCCAGCGGCCACCCACCCAAACTCCCAACTGGCTGCTGGGCCGCCCCATCTCAGCGAGAAAGCATGGACGGCCATGGAGCCCGGGTTTCAGGCGATCGTCGATTGCATGCTCGAGGCAGGCTGGGCGCGCGGCGAGATGATGCAGTCGTTGAAGCGTCTCGTCGCGGCCGACAACTGACGCAAAAGGAAAACGCCAAGATCGAGGCCTAGGAGGATACTGGCCGAGCTGTTCAGTTATTAAACTTCGAGAACGAAAAGCCCGGCGCTAGGCCGGGCCCCTGAAGCTGGTTGCGCTCAGAACCTGTAATTGACGCCCAAACGAAATACGTCGAAGTCGCCATCTCCTTCGAAATTCTCGGTCCCATCCCCTGTGCCGAATGGGATATCGCCCAGATCAACATGCAGATATTCAGCCTTCGTCGACCAGTGTTCCGTCCAGCCGATTTCCGTCCCGAGGCCAGCGGTCCATCCGTCGGCCGATCCGCCGCCCTGTTGCTCGGAGTTCTCGATGCCCCCTTCGACTTCTCCGTAAGCGTAGCCTGCCGTGCCGTAGACAAGCCAGCGGTCGAATGCGACACCGAGACGTCCGCGAACCGTGCCGAAGTACTCAATCTCGGCGTTGCAATCGCCTGTAGTACAATTCCAAACTGGTCCTGATGTACCTTGGGAAGTGGTTCCATCGGGGCCATTCGAGATGTCAGCTTCGATGCCAAGGACCAAATAGTCCCACTGCCAGTTGTAGCCAATAGTTGCACCGCCCACGAAACCGTCGACATCTACATTTGCGCCGTCGCCAGAATTACTGAACAGCGTATAATCGCCCCAAGCGTATCCTGCATGCGCGCCGATGTAAAAGCCCGACCAGTTGTAGGCCGAAACCGGCGTTTCCACGATCGGATCGGAATACACAGCGTCAGCAGCAAGTGCGACACTTGTCATGGAGAGCAGGACGGTTGAAGCGAGAAGCAGTCGGTACATAAAACCATCCTTGATAAGGAGAGAATAAAGAGATACTCGCTCGTATGCTGCTTTGAGCTTTCGGTCCAGTCATCGAAACAGACCAGACCGCAACAGGTCTATTCAGTGGCAAAAATACAACAGCCTGCGCGCGCCTTTGATGAATACACAGACCGCGCTTCTATCCTTCCGGTTATATTAGGCTCCAGAAATACACGATGCGGGCAACAAAGCCGGCACCGTCGCCCGCTGGTCACAGACAATCATTAGGATTTACTAAAGTTCCGCTTAAGAAACACACCCGAGGCGTTTTCAAACGATAGGAGCGAGAATCGCGTCAGGGTCGAGGCCAAGAGCCGTGACTAGCAGGATGGCGTCCGGGTCGTCGCAGTAGACCGCGGGTCGATCGGGAGCGAACCAGCGGGCGAAATAGACCGGGTTTTGCGTCAAGGCGGCGTAGGCATCGGACATCTTGCCGGCGTCGATGATGCGAGCCTGCACGAGCGATTTCAGAACTGTCGGACGAGGCGGCGGCGTTGGCTCTGGGCCGGTGAAATTCTCACCATCGAATGAAAAGCCGGCGAAAACATCGTCGGGAACCTCTGTCCATCCCGGCTCTGGGCGACCTTTGAAATAGGGCAGAACGTATGCAATCGAATCCACCATGCCATCAATAATGCGGGCGTATTTCATGTCGTCCTCCAGAAATTGACGCGGGTGTAGACCTCAGTCCCATAGCTGCCAGCCAATCCGAACCCGGAGGCTTGGGTGGTCAGGCATTGGTGTTCGACGCGGTAGGCTTTCCCGGCAACAACAGCGGCCCCGCCAAACGATCGGGTCGACGTGTCACCGGCGCCGGAGCAACGTTCAACCGTCCCGGTCCCAGCCACCGTGCTGTCAGTGACGTTGTAGAAGCGTGTTTGGTGAATGCCCACGTTGCTTGCTGGGGCTGACCACTCGACCCAGCCGGCCACAGTCGGCGTGAACTGGTTTGCCGCAATGGAGACAATCGCGGACGCGTCGCGCACCTCAGTATTCAGGTCGCGCGCGCGCCAAGCACCGGAAGTGAAAGCCCCCCCATCCGTCCCGGAGGATTTCTGATCTATCGTCGACATAGCTGCGAGCAAGGGTTCGAAGTGCATCGGCAAAACTTGGCGGAGGGCCCTCACCGATTTTGAGGAGCGAATGGAGTTCCTTGCGCTCATGCGGCGCTAGGAAGGGAGCGAAGGAGCGGGATCGATCCTGAGCAAAATGACCCTTTCGCTCCAACATTCCGTTCGAATCCCCCTTGCCCTGTCTCACTTCGCGCCAACCCTGCTCATGCCAAAAATGCCCATCGTGCGCTAGTGGGCCGAGCGCTTATTCATCTGTGCTGCCAAGTATTTGAGGCGCGTCAGTGATGCCAGTGCGTGTGAGCACATCTGACCAATCCTCAAGCAAGCATTCATAGTCGGACCGGCGACGGCCTCCTGACGAACTGGCGCGATTGATGATTTGGCCCACGAGCGCCCGAAGCGCTCGAGAGGTCTCGATTTTTGAAGCCGTTCCGTTGAAAAGCGGATGTCTGTCGCTCGGACGGAGATCAAGGCTGACGCCGTCTCGGGTAAACAGCGGAACCGTCCGCACGGGTCGATGGCTCGGCACTTGAACCAATCGCTTGGATATCTCTTCCAGGCCCGTCGGGTCCTGGCGCTGACCGCCGACACTGCGTCGTTCCAGTTTTGCCGATCGGACTTTCCCGCGGAGGTGCTCGATCGCCTTAGGCAAGCCGGCTTCGCGGAGCGCGTGCCAAACAGCAGTAGATACGGAAACCTGCTGCTTGGTCGTGGTGACGCCGAACATCTCGTCGAGCGAAGCGGAGAACTCCACCTCGACACGGATGTAACGGTCGTTGTTGATGAATACTGTCCAGGGCACGCGCGACTGAACGTCGATGATCCGCCCATTCCGGCTGAAGATTAACCCATGATAGTCCTTGAGGATCGGAAAGCGGGCGTTCGCATTGAGGCCCACGGCGTCGCGTGTCTTGTCTATCGCGCCAAAGCTCGGCGGAAGCCACGCGTAACGGAGGGATATCTGGCCCTCCTGGCCAGGTGCAGCAGGATTGCGGACCTTGATATCTATCCGGTCGAGCGACTGGGCACGGTCTTCGTCGAGCAAGAAGAACTCGCATTCGGGGGTCAAGAACAGAGGATCAATGGGAAGAACGCGATGACTATCAACATGGATCGCAGTCTCCTTGGCCAACTTATGATAGGTCACTCCGAAATGTCGGACGAGGTTGATTCGTATACCCAACGTGGTGGCCCAATCAAGACGGTCGAGCTTCTCGATGACCACGATTGTTCCAGAATGCCATCCCTCAGGGAAAGTCCGTCTGAGATACTCGTTGATGAAGGCCGGGAGTCTTGCTCGTCGAGCCGAGGGAAGCGCGACATCCCCGGCGGAATTGCGATACTTCCCAGCGTCTAAGGCATCGAGATCCAATGTGACGGCGAAGAGTTGGCCCCCCGCCACCTTGGAAACGATCGTGAAACGTCGTCCGATGCTGACCGCTGAACTGGGCAAGCCATAGCCGTAGCGGCCCAGACCAGCGCGATCATTCTCACGATGGGTCCCGCCCCACATCATCGCAAGCCTGAGCATTTCGGGCGCCATCCCGTGCCCATCATCGACGACCGCTGGTTGGGATGGCTTCTTGAGCGAGACGCTTCCGTCATAGCCGAAAACGAGGTCGACGCGCTGGGAGTAGGCCTGAATGGAATTGTCGATTAGTTCAGCGATGGCGTCGACATTGCTGAGATAGCCGATATGTCGGATGCCGTGGACAAAGGCCTCTGGAATTGTGAGACCGATTTGGCTTTGTCGGTGCTTCAGGTCCGCGTATTTGCGTTGAGCTATCAGCACCGTTTCTGCCGCGTTGATCCCATCAACTCCCGCCACCAACACTCCTCCCGAGGTCAAGTGTAACTGCATACAGGTCATAGCATATTATCAATAGTGCGACACATACGGTGGACCTCACCCGGAACGGCGAAGGAAAACTTCGCGAGCATGTCCTGGATTGTGCACTTTACGCAAACCGCCCACCCATCCGGCGAAGTTAGGTGACCGAAAATACAGGTTCGCCAGGGCCAGCGCACCCATTATTCAAGAATATTAAAAGAATGAGCGAGGTCCAAATAGGTTCGTGTAACCCGCGGCTTCGGATGGTATCGCCACTAAATTCGTGCCAGATTGTGAATCCACAACCTACCGGCCCTCCCCTGTCGCAACTTGCGCAGAAAACCGCACATTCCCATCCTGCCACGTCGGATCCAGGTCGAATAACTGTCGGTGACCGCTGGCGGACTTTCCCGCTATTTCCACTCAAACCTGTCGGTCGGCTCAAGGCTGGATTGAAACGTTTGGCGAAGCGCCGCCAGAGCCGCCGTTTTCCCATTCAGGTAGGCATCGAAGAGCAGCACTGCTGCGTCTTGTACAACGCGCGTGTAGCGGGTCTCTTCCTCGGGGCCGTGGGCGTGTGGTCCGTGCTTCAGGCCGGAAAACGCATTGTGGCCAGCACCGTCGAGAACGAGCAGATATTGATGAGGGATGGTCAGCGCGTGGTAAGGAAGGGTCCGCTGTATCGGATCGAATTCCTTGTTGCCGGGCACCGCATTGCCATCTTTCGTGCCGGTGATGTGAAAGAGCGGGATACTGATATCGCGGTAAAGGGCGGCCAAGTCGCCGCCCTGGATGGGTATGTTCGGGCTCATGACCAGGCCAGCGCGAATTCCTGGCTCCTTGAACGACCACTGCCCGCCCGGACCCATTCTCTGCCCTGCTGCAACCATCGTCGAGACGCCTCCATAAGAGTGTCCGGCCATGCCGATGCGTGTCAAATCCAGGCGGCCGGCGAGCCGCCCCTCGCCGTTCATGCGCGCAAGCTCGTGCAGGGCAAAGGGCACGTCCTGAAATCGCGCGCGCGCCGCATTGGCGTCCCACATGGCTTCACGAAGAATGCGGTAGACTTCCGCAAGGGAGTTTGCCTGTTGCCAGATCGAACTGTCCGTCCCGGTATGCTGCAGGTGCACCGCCACGTAGCCGCTTTGCGCCAGGCGCCGCCCGAGGTAAGGCATCGCCTCGCGCGATCCGCCAATGCCATGCGACACAAGGATCACCGGGGAAGCGCCAGAGAGGGGAGCTGGGGCATAAAGCCGGTACGGCACGGAACGGCTGCGCGATTCGTCGCGGAAAGCGCCATCAATGACAGTATATCCCGAAGGTGAATCGTCCACGCTTTCGTTCATCCGCCAGCCTCTCAGGAATGTATGCTCGAAAACCTCTATTGTTCGCCGGTTCCTTGACCCGCTGGGCCGAAAGCATTAAGGCAATTACAGGTGGAATCCACATCCAAGACATCTATTGCCCGCTAGGTTCCTGCTATGGTGGTGTTTGAAACTAGCGCTCACTATTACCGCTTCTTTGCCAACGAGTCTCGTCGTGGCGGCTCCCCCCTCTATGAAAAGCTGTCGCTCGGGATTGCGGACAATGTCGCGCTGCAGCGCCTGGCGGCAGGGCGCAGGAAGGGCCAGCCGGCGGCGAACCTTGTCTTCGGCGCGGTACAGTATCTCCTGCTTGGCGGCGTCGATCATCCTCTCAAGGATTATTATCCGAGTCTGGGCGGAACGCGGCCGGCCGACGATCGCGCATTCGAACTTTTCGCCGCTTTTTGCGGTGCCCACGAAGCCGAGCTCGTCGACATCATCGCCAAGCGCGCCACCAACACCAACGAGGCTGGCCGCAGCGCGCTGCTGCTGCCCGCATTCGATCTGGTTGCGCGCGAAGCCGCCGCTCCGCTTGGCCTCGTCGAGATCGGATCCAGCGCCGGCCTGAACCTGAACTTCGACAGCTATGGATATCGGTATACGGACGGGAAAGGCGCTCCGAAGCTGGAGCGGTGGACCGATGCGGATTTCGTCCTTTCCTGCATCCTTGAAGGGCCTGGCGTGCCTGTTTTGGGGACGTTCCCGCCCCCCGTTTCATCGAGGATCGGCCTCGAACTTTATCCGACCGATGTTCGGGATGAAAACGAACGCCGGTGGCTCAAGGCGCTTGTCTGGCCCGAGCGCATCGACCGGCTTACAAAACTGGATGGCGCCTTGAAGGTCGCCGCCGCGCATCCGCCCCGGATCAAAGGCGGCGACGCCGTGTTGAACCTGAGCTCTGCACTGGCGGAGATTCCGCCTTATCAAGCCCGGTGCGTGTATCACACGATAATGGGCTATCAGCTTTCCGGCGATCAACACCGACGCATAAACGATATCCTGTTGGAGGCGAGCAAGACGGCGCCGGTCTGGCGCGTCACCGTGGAAGGCGAGGTCGCACACCCCAACCCCACTGAGACGTTCAATCCTCTCAAGGTCAGCAGATACTTCAATGGCGAGCGCAGGGTAAAAACGCTCGCGATCTGCGATCCGCATGGGCTATCGATGGAGTGGAAAGGCTAGCAGGTCGACGGTTTATCCGGCCATTCCTGTCCTTGACCAGATGCAAACGCGATGCGCTTTACTCTAAGGTGTCCACATCATCGGCGATGGACAAACGGTCGCGCGGCAGAGGCACTCGCAACCGGTTGCGGTTGGACAAGGCCTTGGCAAAGTCCGGTTTGAGCGTCAGCGCCTCGTCGAAGCTGGCGAGTGCCTCATCAATGCGCCCCAACGCCCGCAGCGTCACCCCCCGATTGTTCATTGCCTGCACGAAATCGGGTTTCACCCCGATGGCTTTCTCGTAGCAGGCGAGAGCCTCGTCATACCGTTTCAGGCCGCGCAAGGCATGCCCCCTGTTGTTGTACGCAGCTGCGGCTTTCGGATTGATCTCAGTGGCGCGAGCCAGGTAGGTGTCCGCTGCCTGATACCGACCGGCCTGAAGACATAGAACGCCCAACAGATAATTAGCGTCGTAATGCCGGGGACTTGCTGCCAGTACCTGCAGATAAATCCTCTGGGCATCCAAAAATTGCTTGCTCCGATGGCATTGCAGCGCACGCGCAAATTGCTCCTCAATACGCCTAGCCGCCACAAGCTCGTCCAGAAGCCGGCGCGCCTCCAGATTGCTCGGTTCAGTTTCGAGCACCTGCCTGCAACCGCGCTCGGCCAGATGGAACTTCCCCTCCTGACGCAGCTTTCGCACCGACGAAATCACCGAGGGAAGGCTTCTTCGATCCAGCCTGTTCCCGCGGCTGTTGGTGGAGTCGATCCGGACACCCTCTACAAGCCGCTCCTTCGATCCGAAACTGTACTTGTACGAAAAATCTCCAGTGCCAAGGTCGTAAGTCCTGAGGCCGTTTTGAATTGCCCAACGGATGCTGTAGGCGTGAAGCACCAAGCCCGGTGGAGGCTTCCGAATTGCGAGATTGCGGCTGACGAGGAAACAGACGAGTGAACGCTTCGACCTGTCGATAAACGTAATGTGTACTCCTAATGGAGTATCGCCTTTCCATAATACGGGCGAGAACAGCACACCCGCCTTGTGGCACTCAAGTAACATATGGCGGCAGTTGGCAATAACACCCTGAGCATAGACGCGGCTTTTGGCCTCCCACTGCGCAAGCCAAAGTTGATAGAAAACCTCCAGGTCGCTTTGGATCGTCTCGAAGTCTGCCAAACTTATCCGGTATTCTCCGATATTTTCGACCTGACGAAGAAAATGGCGGACATCACGACGGGTTTTCGAGCCAAGATTGCCGTCCAGGAATTCATCCCAATCGGCTGGCAAATCGATATACATGTAGATGTCATGATTTATGTTCTCGCCTGTTCGGGTGGTATGGCGACGTCGTTCAATCTTTTCTTTCACAAACTCGTTGTCGGAAAAGCTTCCAAGCAGCATTTGACGGCGCCTGGCCGATATCGAAATGTCGTCGCAGTGTAACGTTGTCCAATTCAGCGCCTGCAGGCGACCGGCGAACGACGAAATGACTTGCTCTTCGAATTCGGGAACGCAGATGAAGCCCGTATAGGTGGCGAAATACGAGCCGGCCATCCTTATGCTGCTATAAAACCCCGCCCGCTCATCAAGCCCGGTGACGAGTTGCAAAGGGAAGAAGGCGACATACTCGTTCGACCCGGTAGACCGCGCGGCCAAAATCACCCAACCTGGGCGTCGCAGCCAATTCGACATCCATGGCCACGACAGGAAGAAGTTCGCCTCCGGATCGGAGTCATATATCCGGTCCCAATTCTCTCTCAGCGGCTCCAACGCTTCGAATTTGTCGACCATATCGATTTGCATGCGCTGACCATCACTGAAGTGCCTTATCCAGCGTTGCGGTTACCTTTGCCGCTTTCTCTGACGCCTGAGACTGTGCGTCAAAACATGTCCCACCAGTTCTTCATACTTGACCCCATGCAGGGCGGCCGAACGATAGACCGCCGAGGCCGGCGCCATGTTGCAGGCGATGTTCACTTCGATGAAAACGGTCCGCCGCGTGTCGGGATCATAACGGAAGTCGAAGCGGGCATAATCGAATGGCGACATCTCGGCCACCATTCGTGCGGTTGCCTCCGAAACCTCTTCAGCTCCCGGTCCGTCGTAAGGAGCGGACTTGTAGGAACTGTTGAGCCCTCGCTTTGCTTCATTGGTCAGAACATTGTCGCCAGGGCGGCCGCGCTCCTCGAAGACCGCCAATGAACCCGGGGGGAAGCCCTCGACAATTGGAACCGTCAGATTGAGGCCCGGCACAAACTCTTCTGCAATGAATTCACGGCCGCCGTGACGCGGATCCGAGATGGTTGTCAGCGCATCCCGCCAATCCGCTTCATTCTCGACCTTTACAATTGCGTCGGAAGCGATACCCCCTCGCGGCTTGACAATCCACGAACCGGGCAGGCTGAACTTGTCATTGCTGACCTCACCGGGCTGCATGATCCTGTGCTTGGCGACATCGAGCCCCAGCGAAGCAGCCAGTTGCTTGGCCAATACCTTGTCTTCCGAGACCGCCCGGCTTGACGCCGATGCGCCGAGACACGGGACGCCACGATAGGCCGCGATTGCCGGCGCCAGGAGCTCGTGACCATCGAATATCGCATGCGAGTGAATGGCATAGAGGAAATCGAAGTCGAGAGGCCCGAACAGCACCTCGTGCTCGCTCGCCGGCGTGACCCTGAAACCCAGCCCGCGCAGCGTTTCGAGCATGATGGCATGGTAGACGACGTGGTAGCCGTACTTGGCCCTGCGCTCCGGGCTGGAGTCGAGGGCATGACGCGCCAAAAACAGCACATGGGTTTGCGCCAGCTCTTCCGGCGATGGGGTCAACAGGTATTCCAACGTCGGCATTTATGAGCCTGATGTGTTCAAAACGCTTTTCCATGCTTGCATCATGGCTTGAGCCGGTCAAGCAGAACCACGGGCAATATATTGGGTGGCGTTGAAGGTCGAAATGGTACAGATCCAGACTGGGATGCTGGCCGCACTGCCCGGTGAAGAAACGCAGGAGCAGTTCGGGGCTCCCGGCTGTCCTTTGACGGGAGTCAAAGCCCCAGCTCGAATTTAGAAGCCTGCTTGCTTCCGAGAAAATTCTCCAAGGCCTGGATAGCGTCTATCGTATGCTGGGCATTGTCTATGCGAGCCCACCTATTTTTCTCTGCATTGGTCCTGATGGCTCCGCGGTACGCATAAAAAGGAAGAGAAGATTCATCCAGTTTTTCTCTATACTGCAAGGATGCGATGTTTTTCAACGAGAGCATAATAGCGTCAAGGTATCGCCCTGCCCTCACCTCATCCCGTGTCCGCTGCGCCATCTCGAATGCATAAGCCAGCCCCTCGGTATAAACTCCGTCCGAGGACGCGTGCGGAAGGCCGTACTGAGGGGTTGCTGGACTGAAGAATCGTCCAATCCTGTACGACCGGTCCTGAAGTTCAAGCAATTTGTCGTTCAGAGTAAACACCGCCTCCGCGAATTTATCGGCTTTCGTCAACTCATATAGATGCCGATAGGCGATGGTGTGCCAAGGCACGTATGCCGGGTAATAATTATCTGCGATATTGCGGACATATTCCTCTAAATAGAATTCTGCACTGCGCGCCGCTTCGTCGAAATAACGGGTTAATCCAGTCCGGATATAATATTCGAGCAAAGCAACCAGCGCTTCCCCTGAGTAAAACGTTAAAAGGTATTTTGCGTCGAAGGAATAATTCGGCTCCTTTAGCCAAGGGCGAAAGGACCCGTCTGCATTCTGGAGCGCAAGGATGCCCTCCGCGGCTGCACTGGCCTTTGACTGGAACTGTCCAAAATGAGGGCTTGCCGCGAATGTGCGAAGCAGCATCGCATTTGCCCCGAGCTTTGACTTGCCATCATATTCAATATAACCAATACCACCCTCCTCCCGATACCATGTATTCATGATGAATGACAAATTCCGGCGATGAACAGCGCGAAGCGAGAGATTTCCTACGCTCATTTCCGCCAACGTGCGCGATGACATAAGCTGTCTTAGTTCATTGTTTTTTTCCGATCTCTCGCCCGTATACGGATTGATACTGTAGGTAAACAGGCCCTTTTTTCCAATATTGCGGATTATCCAGACTTCCGCCAAGTCTCGGATCCTTGCCATCTCCTCCGGCAGCGACACGTCCGTCCGTCGTTCGGGAGACCGTTCGGCGCGATGAAAGTTCGTCTTCGGCATGAGGCGTTTGGAGGTTTGAATCCGTTGGGCGGACATGGTTTCGCCGAGATTGATCGAGTTTTTGGCTGCTCTTCAACCGTCGACTGTAATGGCAGGGTCTATGCGGTGGCAACGGCCTCGGCTGTAGGGCCGGGCTCCAAATGAGCGTAGAGAGCCGTGAAGATCCTGGTTTGTCGCTGCATTGAAGGGCCGGTCTGCGACGAAGCCCGGCGCGGAGGAGTGAAGATAGCTTCGCGGCCGATAGTCAGCCTCGCGCCGGCCCTCCAGTTCAGTATCCCAAACGGAAGGTGAGCGCCTTTAGACGCTCACCTTCGCGATTATCGAGCGAATATCTGGTGGGTCGCTAGCCGCCGCTGCCGCCGCCACCGCCACTGCCGCCGCTACCACCGCTGCCGCCGCTACCACCGCTGCCGCCGTCGCCGCCGCTACCACCGCTGCCGCCGCTACCACCGCTGCCGCCGCTACCACCACTGCCGCCGCTTCCACCACTGCCGCCGCTTCCACCGCTGCCGCCGCCACCGCCACCGCCGCCGCCGCCGCCGTCACCATCGCCGTCGCCGTCACCATCGCCGTCGCCGTCACCATCGCCGTCGCCGTCACCATCGCCGTCGCCATCACCATCGCCGTCGCCGTCACCATCGCCATCGCCGTCGCCGTCACCATCGCCATCGCCGTCACCATCGCCGCCATCGTTCAAGGTGGCGGTAATAAGGGCCGTGGTAACCGGCGGGCACATGTCGATTTGCGCGGCGGAAAGAATGCTGGTGCGGTTGGCTGCAATACAGCAAAGCGCGAAATTGGCTTCAGTGAGAGGTTGGCACTGTGCAGCCGCAAGCCGAGGACGTTGCTGTGCGGTTGCCGGTGTGATCATTGCCACCGTGAAGGCGGCGGATGAAAGGAGCAGTATTCTTAGAATCGTGCTCGAGACGTCAGGGTACAGGTGCATTTCTTCCTCCTTGAGGGAAAAAAGGCGCTCCCGTCCCCTTTGGTTGCGCGAAGGGTCAATGTTACCGACCATCGGTAACACTTTATTAAGTATGGCAAACAATTTGTTCCTGCGCAATTGCGATTCTCAGGGTTGATTTACCAAGCCCCTTCAAGATTATGACGGCCCACCAAAGGGGACACTAAGTGATTCGTTCAGCGGCGCTTCTCGCGGCGGCCATTTTGCTGGCCGGCTGCAGCAATCAAACCACCGGAACAGCAACGAAGATGGCCACGCAAGGCTACGCCTTTGCACCGGCCGCCTTCTACAAATTCTGCGCCAGCGATCCGGCGCTCTGCAGCACGCGCGGCAAGGTCAAAGCGGTCGAACTCACGCCTAGGCTGGAAGCGGAACTTGCGAGTGTGAACAAGTCGGTCAATCGCCGCATCAAGGAGAGAGGCGACAGAGACTCCGCAGGCCGAGCCGACGTTTGGGGCTTGCCGACCGGCGAAGGCGATTGCGAGGATTTCGCCATCCTCAAGAAAGCCGAGTTGTTGAAACGCGGGTGGCCCGCATCCGCCATGTTGCTGACCGTTGCGACGCTTGGCGGCGCAGGTCATACGGTCCTGACGGTGCGGACGAACCAGGGCGATCTGGTGCTGGACAACAGGACGGGCGCAATCAGGAATTGGTCACAGACGTCGTACCGTTATTTTGCTCGGCAGTCCCAGTCCGAAAACGGCAAGTGGACGCGGATAAAATCCTGACACCCGTGCCTTGATCGCCCCGCATCGATTTCGCCCCGCCGATTTCCTGGGGGCGCAAACCAGATCTATCTTCGATCTGGCGTCCTCAGCCCGACGGTTGGCCGCGACCTCACCTGCTCTGCGCGATAATACGTCCAGGCAGCGGCGGCCCGGACCCGACTCGCCGCCTACGTCAACCTCGATGCGCGGCATCACAGGACAAGCGATTCAATGCGGAAAGGAATTGCTTTCGACGACCCGCCAAATATCCTTGTTGATTGCGCTGATCGCCTGGATGGAGGCGCTGATCCTCTTCATCTCGGAATCGTCGAGCTCCTCAATCTTCCCATATTTGATTGCATCCTTGCTGTCGAAGATGCGCATTAGTTGCGTGCTCGCGTGCGTTCCCGTTTCGTCGAACGAATAGATGCAGTGGCTGTATTTGTTGCGCAGCTTTCCCTGCCGGGTAAGCTGACTGGCGATCTCCAGAACCTGGCGTCGGCATTCAACCGGTGTTCCGGCCATCTTCGCCAACCGCTCGACCAACTCGATCCGTGCACGCGTGGTGTTCAGCGTCAGGAAAATGACGATCGCAGTCTCCTTGTCTACTTTCGCCAGACCGGCAATCAGGTAAATCAGCAAGCTTTCTGTGTTGGTCCATGTGTAGTTCAATTGACCAACAAGCAGCAAAATCTCCTGGAAGCGTGGCATCGACCTGCTCACGTGAGAGTTGAGATCACCGGGCGATCCGCACCGGGAACCATTCCAGCGGCCGCAACCCGTCTGGCATGAAAAAGGGCTGCGGCTTCAGTCCTGTTGTGGGCGCCCAGCTTGTTGATGATGTTGTGCATGTGAATTTTGACGGTGTGTTCGGAAAGGCGAAGTGCGGCGGCTATGGTTTTATTCTGCAGTCCCTGCGACGCCATCTCCAGGATCTGGCTCTCCCGACATGTCAGTTGGCCAGACTCCTCGAGTGCGGCTTGCCGTTTGATGGGGGGCTTCGACTCCTTCGCCTCGCTATGGGGCATGCCGTTGTTCAGGTACGGCTGAAACATGGCCAAGGGGAAATATTCGCCTCCGCGCAGCATGAGCCTGATCACGGAAAGCCACACATCCAGCTTCAGGTTCATGGGAAGCACGCCGCGCACCACTCGCGACGCAAAGACCTCATCGGGGATAAGCGGCCTCCTGCCGTCGTCCTGCATCACAGCGGTCATGGCTGCCGGGTGGAAGCGGGCCAGCTGGGCGGAACAGGAATCGATCTCGCTCAGAAACACCGCATCGATCAGAATAAGGGAAACCGAAGGTTCGAACGCCGTCCAGGTGGCGGACAGGTCGCGAACGCGCTCAACCCCGATCCACGGGAATTCCCTTTCGACGGCATGCACCAGGCTCTCGGAGATCGTGTCGTCAGGGGCGATGAACAGCAAGGTTCGTCGGGCCCAGGATTCTCTATCGGCGGAATCAGCTCGACCTCGTCCGCTCGCCTCCACCCCATCCACCCCATTCATGGCCCACCTGTCTACTAACCTCACTAAAGGCCGGGAACCCCTAACCCGGACGACACACGTTAACTACTTCCTAACTCAAAACTAGGCGAAAAAATATAGTCCTGACGAGCTAGGCAATTGCTAGGCAACCCTATGCTGGCAGCGGCGCGGCGCGCAACTGTCCGCCAATCACCATTGCTACCGACCCGGTTTTCCGCCCAGGATTTAACCCTTCATGGCGAGCAGATCGTCCCAAACGGGCTAGCTCCAACTATCAGCTTTCAATTTACGGCTGACGGTCACAGACTTCCAATGTTCCGTATTGGGAGTTTGGGGAACATCCAGAGATCACGAGAGCAGCGAGCGACCGCACCGTTGGGCGGCGCAGGCGGTAACTCGTGCGCAATCTGGCTGCCTCGCTCCCCCGTCAAAGGGAGGTGACGCCATAAAAACAGACGATGACCGGATCTCCGGCCTTAGTCCCCTAGGCGCAGGCGATCCAAAACCAACCACATGAAAACTTAATGGCCGCGAGCAGCCCAAGACCACGTCAGATTGAATGTGGTTCGGTTGTCGCGGCCTCTTACCGAGAAAACTTAACGGCCGCGAGCAGCCCAAGACCACGTCAGATTGAATGTGGTTCGGTTGTCGTGGCCTCTAACCGAGGGAACGACAATGACTACTCGCAACAGCAATAACTCCAACACCGGTTGGCAGTTCATCGGCGATGTCTCCGATGACGACACCGTAATCGATATCGGAGATGGCGATGCCAAGAGCGACGCCAGCGCCGACGCCAAGAGCGACGCCAGCGCCGACGCCAAAGCCGATGCCAAATCCGACGCTGACGCCAAGAGCGACGCTGACGCCACCGGTGTAGGCGTCGGCGTAGGTGTGGGTGTCGGAGCTGGCATCGGCATTGGCGACGCTACGGCCAATTCGACCAGCGACAACACCAACAATAACGGCAATAACAACAGCAATTCGAGCAGCAACAGCAGCAACAACAGCAACACCAACACCAACACCAACAACGTTAACACCAATGTTAACGCCAATGTTAGCGCCAGCGCGACGTCGGACGGAAAGCAGGACGACGATTTCATTGACCTCGACGACGTGAATGTCGGCCTCGGCGGCGTCATGATGTTCAGCCGCGACGGCGACATCAGCTTCGATCCGGGCGATGACGTCAGCTTCTCGGACGTCCTGAACGGCGCGTTTGCCGGCGCTGGCAATGGCCACAGCGCCACCATCATCAACCAGACCGGCGACATGAAGGACAACGACTATCTCGGCAGCGCGACGGTCCAGAATAACGGCTACTTCGGCAACAAGGGCGACGCCAAGGGTGGTTACGCCAAGTCCGACGAAGGCATTGATGCCGGCGGCGACGGCGGCCATGCTGGCGATTCGGTCGCTTTGGGTGGCTTCGGCGCCAAGGGCGGCGATGCCGATACCGGCAACGCCAAGGCTGGCGACGCCAAGGGCGGCGGTGTGGCCGTGAGCGTGCCGATTGTCGTCGGCTCCGCTGACGCCAAGTCCGACGGCGGCAGCGCTTATGGCGGCGACGCCGTGCCGATCGCGGTTAGCGGCGACGCCAAGGGCGGCGACGCGACCGGCGTGGCTGTCGGCGCAGGCCTCGGCGGTGACGGCAAGGGCGGTTACGGCGACAGCGGCGAAGCCTTTGGCGGCGACAGCGGCGATGCCAAGGGCGGCGACGGCGGCGACGGCGTCGGGCTCGGTCTGGGCCTCGGCCTGGGCGTCGGCGTCGGCGGCGACTCCAAGGCCGACGGCGGCGATGCCGACGCCAAGGGCGGCGACGCTGGCGCGCTTGGCTTTGCCGACGCCAA
This sequence comes from Mesorhizobium sp. WSM4817, assembly GCF_055811135.1. NCBI lineage: Bacteria > Pseudomonadati > Pseudomonadota > Alphaproteobacteria > Hyphomicrobiales > Phyllobacteriaceae > Mesorhizobium > Mesorhizobium sp. WSM4817. Next base: position 245,019 of record NZ_JBVVQQ010000004.1, read on the forward strand.
GGGCGGCGACGGCGGGTCCGGCGGCAACGGTGGACGCGGCGGCGACTCGACCGCGGTACCTGTCGCCCTGGCACTGATGGACGATGCCGAAGCTGGCAGCGACAACGGTGCCTCTTGGGGTGGGAACAAAAGCGATGACAACGTCGCCGTAGCTATCCCGATCGCCGCGAATGGCGACACCGATGCCGGTAACACCGGTGGTGGCGGCGGCGGTGGCGGCGGTGGCGGTGGCGGCGGCGCGGTTGCCGGCAACTTCGCCGATGTCGATGGCGGCGCTGCAAGCTCGACTGGCGGCGGCGCAGGCTCGACCGGCGGCGCTGGCTCTGGCACGGGCACTGGCTCTGGCACTGGCTCTGGCGTCGGCGGCGCCGGCGGCGGCGCCGGCAGCGGCGCGGGTGGGGCTGGCACGAGCGGCGACGCAACCGGCGGTGCCGGCAGCGGCGGTGCCGGCAGCGGCCTGGCGAGCAACGTCAACACCGGTGGCGCAGCCACCAGCGGTGCGGCCACGGCCGGCGACGCGACTGGCGGCGATGCGACCGGCGGCGCTTCGACGGCGACCGGTGGAACGGGCGCGGTTGCTCTCAGCGGCGCTTGGGCTGACGGAGCGGACGGCGGCTATGCCTGGAGCGGCGACGCCACGGGCGGCGCTGGCGGCAACGGCGGCGCAGCGACTGCGACCGGCGGCGCGGCTGGCGATGGCGGCGGCGGCGGCAGCTGGGGGTCGAATATCGGCCACGACCAGCACATCGAAGCCATAAGCCAGGCCAACGCCAATGGCACCATCGACATGAACGGCTTCAACCAGCAGATCGTGATGGGCGCCAACCTGCAAGGCCACTCGGTCGACATGACTGTAGTGGGCGGCAACCTCACCAGCTCGCTGGTTGGCGAAGACGACGCGACATAACTGGCATAGCCGGTCTCGCCGCGGCGAGACCTGCAAAAAAGGGGCTGCGCGGGGGAAAACCCCGCGCAGTCTTCCCAACCAGAGAAGAGAAGCGCGACCCGGCGAGGGCGCGGATGATCTCGAAAACCGGAGGAAACTTCCGTGTATATGGACAAGATCACCGAGGCGATCAGCCACTTTGTGGGACTTTTTGAAATCACGCTGGAGCAAGCCCGTCTCAGGAAAGCCTATGACGAATTCAAGGCGGCCCAGGCGGTCGAGGAAGAAACGCCCGAGCTTGCCAGTCAAACGGTCAACGTCGACGCAGGATACGATCTGGAGGATTTCGTTCCCTCCATCGAGTATTCGCCAGTTCCACCAAAACTTGTCCTGACGACACCCTGGTCGGATTTCCAATTCGTTCCTCCAGACATCCCTGCGATCCCGCAGCCGGACGTCGCCTATCCAGGTTTCGTGTTCCACCCGGACGCACCGCCGATGGGGAGTGCGCCTTCACGCCTGATCCTGCCCCATATCGAGCCCCCTGGCTCGGTGGCGGTCCTTATCAACCAGGAGCTTCAGCTCTCCGATAACGACTATGTCGGCGCTGGCGGACATGGCCTGAAATTCTCCCCCGCAGCAGCCGACCATGCTGCCGAAATGACGGCCTTGCTGGGCGCGGCGGCGGATCTGTCGCCGATCGACGATCTGGAAATGCCGGGTTCGTCCGAGGAGATAGTGGCTGTCATCAAGACAGCCGGCGAACGGCTCAACGGCTATCCGGAGGAAACGGATGGCGAAGCCGATGTTTTCGTCGTCAAGGCCGACGTCATCGAAGGCACTTACGTCAATGGGCAGTCCGTGGACGAAGCGCCCAAGCTCGACGATCACCTCCCGGAGAAGCACCGTCGGGCCGATGAGGAAGAGGACGACGAAGAAGAGCCCGAGCAACCCTCCTACACGCCTGGGTCCGGAAGCATCGACATCGATGTTTCGGTCGAGCTGGAAGCCGGCGGCAATCTCCTCGTCAACAGCGTGTCGATGGCCAACAATTGGCTGCAGTCGCCGGTTTGCGCGGTGATGGGCGACCATGTCGAGCTCAACGCGATCATTCAGATCAATGTTTCGTGCGACAGCGATCTCGTCAGTGCCTCCATCAACGGTTGGGGCCTGAACGCCACCGATCCGACCCAAGGCTTCAATATCGCGATGTTCAAGCGCATCGATCCGTCGGCGGAAGCTGCGGCGTCGCAGGCCAACCAGGGTGACTTTCCCAGGCACTGGGTTGTCACCGAGGTCGAAGGTGACCTGCTCATCATGAACTGGATCCAGCAATACACCTTCATGATGGACAATGACGTTTCCGTCCTGTCGTCATCGGGAGTCAAGACGCTGGTGACAGCCGGCGCCAACACGGCGGCCAACGACATTTCGCTGGACGAACTGGGCTTCAATTACGACCTGATCGTCGTCGGCGGAAACATTTATGACGCCAACATCATCCATCAGTTGAACGTGCTCCTGGACAACGACCTGATCGGCACGGTCGATGGTTTCCAGACAACCGGCGAAGGCGCGGCCTCCACCAGCGACAATCTGCTTTGGAACCAGGCCAACATCGTCAATTGCGGCGCCGGCGATCGCTTCGAGGAGATGTCTGAAGCTTATCGCAAGGCGTGTGAAAGCCTGCAGAACGGCAACGGTGACCTTTCCGACATACTGAACGATGGCGCATTCGCGGGCATCGGGGCGATTCGGGTGCTCTACGTCTCCGGCGACATCCTCAATCTACAATACATCAAACAGACCACCATTCTTGGTGACAGCGATCAGGTGGCCCTGGCCATGAATGCGCTGGCGCATCCGGAGGCGGACTGGACAGTTTCGACGGGAACCAACTCGCTGGTCAATTATGCCTACATTGCCGACGTGGATTCCACCGGCAAGACCTATGTCGGCGGCGGCATCTATTCGGACGAGATCCTCATCCAGGCGGAGCTGATTTCCACCGGCCCCGATCTTGGTGGCCAGAATCCCGACGTGCTGGTGAACGAAGCGGTCGCTTTCCTCGACGACGACATGCTGGCGCCGGAAGCCTCTCAAAACGTGGCGTATCCCTCGCTCGTGCCTGAGCAGACCTATTCCGATCCGATGCAAAGCGTTCTCGCGTGATTTTCGAACCGGGGTGGCAGCAATGACCGAAGATCGCGATCAAACCGGGCGCGCTTTCGCCCAAGAACCAGAATGGGATCGGCCGGATGACGGCGTGCGAAGCGAGGCGTCTATCGAGGCCGCCGAGCCGATCTCACAGTCTTTGTTTCGTCATAGCAGGGCAGTCGATCGTTCGGTGGAAGAACTGGACGATGTCGTTGCCGAATTGCGGCGCATAGTGGGCGCCCGGCCAACCGAAACGCCAACATCGGTTCGCGACGCGACGCCAGCCAAGGTCACCGAACAAGCCAGGGTCACCGAACAAGCGCGCCCTTCCACCGCGCCTTTACCTGGTGATAGCCGCGCTCAGCCACGCGAGGTGCAACCACCCTATCCGCAAGCAAAAGCGCCTTCGGCTCCGTCGCCGGCCACGCCCACTGCTCCAGCCGCAGACAGCATTAGAAAGCCCGACCCCATCCGGCCACCGAGCCCTCGGATCTCCGAGCCGGCCCAGCGTGTCGTAGCGCTAATGGAAGAACCTGCGCGCAGGCCCGAGCCGGAAATATTGGAACGGAAGACGCCGAGCACACTGCAGGACGAGCCCGGGAAGCAGGACCAGCCGAGCGCGCGAGCAGGCGAGCCGCCCACTCAGGAGATCCGGCCACCGAGCCCTCGGATCTCCGAACCGGCCCAGCGCGCCGTATCACCAAAGGAAGAACCCGCGCGCAAGCCCGAGCCGGCAATATTGGAACGGAAGACGCCGAGCACACTGCAGGACGCGCCCGCGAAGCAGGACCAGCCGAGCGCGCGAGTAGAGCCGCCCACGCAGGAGATCCGGCCACCAAGCCCTCGGATCTCCGAGCCGACCCAGCGCGCCGTACCACCAAGGGAAGAACCGGCGCGCAAGCCGGAGCCGGAAATATTGGAACGCAAGACGCCGAACGCGCCGAAGGACGCGCCCGGCAAGCAGGACCAGCCGAGCGCGCGAGTGGGCGAGCAGCCCACGCAGGAGATGAAGAACAAGCCGGTTCTGCCCGGCGTGACAATCGAGGGCGACCGCGGTCCCTTGCTTGCCCGGGAAGTGCCTGGCGGCGGTGGTCCGACCGGAACCGGCAAGGGCGGTGGCGGTGGCGGCGGCAATGGCGGCGGCGGGTTCCACAAGCGTCTTGGCCCAGTCGATCTCTCGGCAAGCCTCACAGCCGGCCTTCGCGCGGTCAAGAAGAACCTCATCGCGGTGATGATCTTCACGATCGCGACCAACGTGCTGGTGCTTGCGATACCTGTCTACCTCTTCCAGATTTCGGATCGCGTCCTGACGAGCCGCTCGGTCGACACCCTGGTGATGCTGACGGTCGTGATTGTCGGCGCAGTCATCCTGCAGTCGGTATTTGACGCCATCCGGCGCTTCATCCTCATGCGCACAGCTGTCGAGGTCGCCGCCCAACTGGGCGGACCAATCCTCAGCGCAGCCGCCAGGGCTTCACTGCACAGCAACGGGCGCGAATATCAGACGCTGGGGGATCTTCAGCAGCTGCGTACGTTTCTGGTGTCCGGCACGTTGCTGTCTCTTCTCGATGCGCCGATGGCCCCGTTGTTCATGCTGGCGATATTCCTGATCCACCCCGACCTCGGCTTTATCGTCGTGGCGACGGCGCTGCTGCTGCTGGCCATCACGCTCGCCAACCAGCGCGCAACCGCCAAGCCGTTCGGCGAGGCCAACACAAGCCAAACCAAAGCCAACCTCCACGTCGATTCGATGTCGCGCAACTCGCAGATCATCAACGCGCTCGCGATGATCCCCGAAGCCGTGTGGATCTGGGGCAAGGATACCGGCAACTCGCTCAAATGGCAGGTCATAGCTCAGGACCGAAACATAGCCTTTGCTTCTCTTTCCAAGGGCGTCCGGCTGCTGACCCAGGTCATAATGCTCGGCTGGGGCGCCTACCTGGCCATCGAAGGCTCGGTCACGGGTGGCATGGTCATCGCCGCGTCAATCATTGCCGGTCGCGCACTTGGCCCGATCGAGGGTGCGATTGAAGGGTGGAACCAGGTTGTGCAGTCACGCGCCGCCTTTGGCCGCATCAGTGCGCTGCTGAAGGAATCCCCGCTGAACTTCGAACGCCTGAAGCTGCCGCGTCCGGAAGGGCGCCTCGATGTCGAGCGGCTGCTGTTCGTGCCGCAAGGAACCAAACGTGTCGTGCTCAATGGCATCGGCTTTGGCCTGGAGGCCGGAGACTCGCTGGCGATCATCGGCAATTCGGGCGCCGGAAAAACGACCCTGGGCAAAATGCTCGTCGGCTCGATCCTTCCAACTTCGGGAAGCGTGCGGCTCGACCTGATGGACCTGCGGAACTGGGATCAGCGGCAATTTGGTGAAAGCATCGGCTACCTTCCCCAGGACGTGCAGCTTTTCCCGGGGTCGATCAAGGCGAACATCGCCAGAATGCGCGAAAACGTCGACGATGGCGCAATTTACGAAGCCGCCAAGCTAGCCGACGTGCACGAACTGATCGCCTCGCTCCCGCATGGCTACGAGACCTTTGTCGCCGCCGATGGCGCGCCGCTATCTGGCGGGCAGAAGCAGCGTATCGCTCTGGCGCGCGCCTTTTTCGGCAGCCCGAAACTGGTGGTCCTCGACGAGCCGAATTCGAACCTCGACACCGCTGGCGAGTTGGCTTTGTCGCGCGCCCTGCAGCAAGCCAAAGAGCAAAAGATCACGATGGTGACGATCACGCAGCGGCCTGCTTTGCTGCAGACCGTGGATAAGATCCTGGTGCTCGTCAACGGCACCGTGGCTCTTTTCGGGATGCGTCAGGACGTGCTCCAGGCTTTGGCGGCGCGCGGCATGAGCCTCGATGGCGGCCATTTTGCCAATATCCAGGTCAAATGAGAGAGAACGGCCGTGAAGGAAATAGCCAAGATCGAAGACGCTCAATGGTATGGCGCCGTTCCGCGTTCCATTTGGAAGCAGACGACCGCCGGATTGCTGCTGATGGCCGTCACCTTCGGCGGATTTGGCACCTGGGCATTCACGGCACCGCTCGCAGCCGCGATCGTCGCGCAAGGAAGCTTCGTGGCCACTGGGCAGAACAAGATCATCCAGCACCTCGAAGGGGGTATCATCAAGCAGCTTCTGGTTAGCGAAGGCGACCATGTCGTAACCAATCAGCCTTTGGTGCTGCTCGACGAAACGGCCGCGCGGGCAAAGGAACGGCAGTTGTTCTTCCGCCAGGCGCGCCTTGAAGCGATCGTGGCGCGCTTGACCGCCGAGGTGCACGGGGCGGAGACTATACAGTTCCCGGCCACAATAACCGAAAATCGCGACGACCCGGAAATTGCTTCGATCGTGCATAGCCAGCGTCTCAACTTCGAGGGCTCGCGCACCAAAATGAGCAGCGAGATCCGATTGCTCGACCAGAACATCGGCGCCCTGAAGTTCCGGGCGGGCGGTTATGAGCAGTTGCTGAAAGCGGTCACGATACAGCTCGGTCTGCTACGCGAGGAGTATACCGGCAAGAAGACCCTGCTCGACCAAGGATTGATCCGCGCGACCGAGATCAAGGCGATTCAGCGCGCCATAGCAGATGCCGAAGGGCAGATGGGACGGCTCTCAGCAGAGATATCCGAGACCGGCGCCCAGGTCATCAAGCACGAACAGGAGATGCGGCAGACAGAAAACGCCTACCGCCAGGCGGCGCTCGACGAACTCGAGGGCGTTGAAACCGAACTGGACAGCATCCGCGAACAGTCCCGCGAGGCGCAAAACGTGCTGCGCCGAGCGACGATCAATGCGCCGGTTTCGGGCACTGTCGTGCGGCTGTTCTACCACACGTCCGGCGGCGTGATCGAGAGCGGCAAGAGCATCATGGAGATCTTGCCGGCGAATGTGCCGCTTATCATAGAAGCGCAGGTGCCTCGCACCGAGATCGACAATGTCAAGGTCGGACAAAAGGCGACGGTACGGCTGGTCGCGCTCAACGCGCGCACGACGCCGGTTCTGAACGGCGAAGTTTACTACGTCTCGGCCGACTCGCTCCCCGACGCCTCCGGCCCGACCGCAAAGGAGGTTTATCTGGCGCGCGTCAACCTCCCAGTCAGCGAACTGGCTCGCGTGCCTGGATTTGTTCCGACGCCAGGCATGCCCGCTGAAATTCTCATCCAGACGGCGGAGCGGACCTTTTTCAGCTACCTGTCCAAGCCGATCAAGGACAGCATGGCTAGGGCATTTAATGAGCGCTGACCGTAGAGGCGGGGGGTAAGTATGCAGATCGACGTCTTGACACGCCCAGAAGAACTGAACGGGCTTCGCGACAACTGGGACGACCTCTACGCTAGGGATCCCGACGCGCATTTCTTCGTCTCGTGGGACTTTCTTTCCCACTATCTTCGACGCTTCGACGGTGAATGGTTCATTTTGGCGGCACGCAAGGGGCCGCCGGGCTCTCCCTATGTCGCGCTTCTGCCGCTCCGGCTGCGCACCAGCATGAGGAAAAAAACCGGCGAAATCTACCATGAAGTGTATATGGGGGGAAACCTTGCAGCCGATTATACCGGCATCCTCTGCGCGCCGGAATACGCCTACCGGGCAATCGCGGTTTTCGCGAAGCATCTGAAGACGATGCATTGGGCCAGCCTGCATCTGGAAAACCTGCGGATGTCGGAACGCAGGATAGGCTGGCTGATGGAGCAGCTTTCCGACAATCGGCTGACGATGCGTCGAATGAGGCGCGTCAACCAGGTTGACAATGTTGACAACTGCATATGCCCGGCGATCGACCTCCCGTCCTCATGGGAAGATTATCTTCTGCACAATCTCAGCGCTAACACTCGCCAAAAGATGCGGAGATTTCTCCGGAAGCTGGAGAACTCTGACGAGTTTCGCATAACGCATGCCGACGCCTCTACCATCGAGCGCGATATCGACATCCTGCTCGAGTTCTGGCGCATCAAGTGGACGCCGCGAAAGGGGAATCTCGTTCCCGGCCTGGTCAAGAGCAACCGACTGCTTTTCAGGCAAGCTTTCGAACGGGGCACGCTGTATGTGCCTGTGCTTTGGCACGGCGACCGGCCCTTGAGCGCTCTCGCGATCTTCCTCGATCCGGTCAAGAAGAGCATGCTGTTCCACATGGTCGGGCGCGACGAGACGGCCGACATGCTGCCGTCGGGACTGGTCCTGCACGGTTATTGCATCCGCCGCGCGATCGAGAACGGTTTCCGGACATATGATTTCCTGCGCGGCAACGAACCTTACAAATATTCCTTCGGTACCCACGACACCGTCCTCAACTGCACATTGGTACGAACCAAAACCGGCCGGAACCTTGGCGACCGGCTGGACAGGCGATCCTTGGTCGGCGCGTTGCAGCAGGCGGCCGGCCTCCACAAGAAGGGTTGGATCATCCAGGCCGAAAACATCTATCGCCAGATCCTGAACACCGAGCCGACGCATGATCAGGCTCTGTACGGACTCGGTCACGTTCTGGGCACCAAGGGCGATCACCGTCAGGCTGCGGAATGCTTCGGCGCGCTTGCAGCCATGTCGCCGCAATCTGTAAACGCCTGGCTTTGCCTGGGCATTGCCCAGCAGTCGCTAAACGACCACTCCGCAGCCATCGAGTCGTTTGGGCGAGCAACGGACCTCAATCCAGGCCTCATTCTGGCGCGTTATGCCCTGGGCCGCAGCCTTCTCGCCCTGCAGCGGACGGATGAGGCGGCCCAGGCTTTCACTCTGGTCCTTGAGAATGGATCGCCCGCACCCGCGGAAACCGCCCTGCGCGCCAAGGCCCGGCGACAATTGCAGCAGTTGAGGACAGCCAAGCCGCTCTACATTCTAAAGAAACCTGAGCGCGAGAAGCCCGTCATCCAGCCGTCGCTGCCGCTGGGGCTGACCACTCTGCTCACGGTTGCGCGGCCGGCAACCGTAAGCCGCTCCACCTCTTCTGTCACTTGACGGGGGCTTCGTTGTCTGCCTGCCGCTGCAAGTCGCTCAAACGACTCGTGCCGCCTCGTCAGAAGCCGATTGAGGCCAGCGCTGTAGCGCAGCACGGCCAACGTCGGTAAGCGCATAAACGCCGCGCTCGGCCCTGGCGAACCAGCCATAGACATTGTGAAGCAGGATATTGGCGGCGCGTGGCGAAATGGTTTTCAGATCGCGCGGGCGTTTTGGGCCGTCGACCATGGCAGCGGCGCAGGCCAGCGCGTCCTGCCGGTAAGCGGTCATGACCGGCGTACGCGAGCCGCCGCCGACTACAGGGTCGCCGCGCCGGCGCCGATGCTCGTCCACCAGGCGCGATCTTCGCCTCGGGTCTCGCCGGGGCGGCAAGGCGGCCGGACTGAGCAGCAATTCGACGTTGCCGGCGGAGCCAACCCCGAGAAGGCCGAAGCCGAGCCGCCGGCACAGCGCACGGAACCGGCGATCGTGCTCGCGGCCCTTGCCTCGACTTGACATCCTCGCCGCGAGCCAGACCTCATCGCATGACGCAGCACGGTCAACACCTTGAAGAATGAGTTCGAGGTTGAACTGCAGCTTCAATTCGCAGATGACGAGCACGGGCGGCTCGCCGTCACGCAGTCCCACGACATCGCAGCCGCCAACCTCGCCTTTGACAGTGAAGTCCAGACCCTCAAGAAACCGCTTCACCGGGATGTAAAGAGACGTTTCCTGCATGCGCGACGCATAGCCGATTCGTGGCTGGTTGGCACAGCATCACCGACAGGCGTTGGCACCGAGGGCAGATTTGCCACTCGTCAACACACGGAGCCATGCATCAAGCAATTTGCTGGGACTTGCCCACTCAGCCGTTAAGCCCTCAGCCCCCTCGCCTCGCCTCCGCGCTTGCGCGGGACCATCATATCCCTGGCCAGCAGGCGGCTCACCCGGCAGAATGCCATGAACGCCCGGCAAGCCTCCTCGGTCTCGACCAGGTCGACGGTGGCGCCGAAGCAGGCGTTGAACGCGGCCTGATAGACTGGGCCCTGGCGGCGAACCGGCCAGCCTTGCAGGAAATCCAGCGCCTGTTCGACGCTGTATATTTCCTTGACCGGCAGACCAGGCGCGGTCGTGATGCGCACCGGCACCTCGAATTGCAATCTGTCCATTCCTGTCTCTCCAGAACGCGCAGCAACGCCGCTCGCCGCAAAAAGTTGCTTTGACCAGCTTTCCGCTCAGGCCCCGCTTCTTGCCCAGAAACTTCTTGCTCACAAAATATGTCGTCAGTGCGGACGAACGGCCCGGCATGGGGCCGGACACTCACAAGATGAAGCCGCAAAGCATGAATATCGCCGGCTTGAGCCCAATCGCCGGCAGTTCGTCCTTGAACCTGGCGCCGTCCGGTGCCAAATCTGGGGGACTTTTCTCGCGGGCTCAACAGAAGCCCTTTCACCCGGCAAGATGGACACAATGGTCACCTATCTCGACGCCGCCACGGCACCGCTCAGAAACACCGGCCAGATCCGCCTCTATGGCGAAGAAGGGTTTGCCGGCATGCGCAAGGCCTGCGATCTCACCGCGCGCTGCCTCGACGAACTGGTGTCGATCGTCGCGCCGGGCGTCACCACCGAAACCATCGACCGCTTCGTCTTCGAGTTCGGCATGGATCACGGCGCATTGCCGGCGACGCTCAACTATCGCGGCTACACCAAGTCGTCCTGCACCTCGATCAACCACGTCGTCTGCCATGGCATCCCCGACAGCAAGCCGTTGAAGGACGGCGACATCGTCAACATCGATGTCACTTACATCCTCGATGGCTGGCATGGCGATTCCTCGCGCATGTATCCGGTGGGCACGATCAAGCGCGCCGCCGAGCGCCTGCTCGAGGTCACGCATGAATGCCTGATGCGCGGCATCGCCGCGATCAGGCCCGGCGCCCGCACCGGCGCCATCGGCGCCGCCATCCAGACCTATGCCGAAGCCGAGCGCTGCTCGGTGGTGCGCGATTTCTGCGGCCACGGCGTCGGCCAGCTCTTTCACGATGCGCCGAACATCCTGCACTATGGCAGCGCCAGCGAGGGCGTCGAGATGCGGCCGGGCATGATCTTCACCGTCGAACCGATGATCAATCTCGGCCGGCCGCACGTAAAAGTGCTGTCGGATGGCTGGACGGCGGTGACACGCGACCGCTCGCTGTCGGCGCAGTACGAGCACACGATCGGCGTCACCGAGACCGGATGCGAGATTTTCACGCTGTCGCCAAAAAACCTCGACCGCCCCGGCCTGCCAGCATAGTGTTTGCGCGAGGGCCGGATCTTTCCGGTCAAGAAAATGCGGGCGGCCTATGGGAAAGACCAGCGACGATGACGAACGGATCTTCTTTCCCGAAACACCGATAAAACCGCTCGCGAAAGCCAATTCGGCCGATAAGTCGCCCGAAAAGCCGCACTATCTCGGCCATCGCGACCGCTTGCGCCAACGGTTTGCGGCCGGTTCCGACGCCCTCCCCGACTACGAATTGCTGGAGCTCTTGCTGTTTCGCCTGATCCCCCGCGCCGACACCAAGCCCGTCGCCAAGGCATTGCTGGCACGCTTCGGCACGCTGGCCGAGGTGCTTGGCGCCCCCGTCGCACGGCTTGAGGAGGTCAGCGGTATCGGTCCGGCAGTGGCACTCGATCTGAAGATCGTTGCCGCGGCCGCCCAACGCGCGGCGCGTAGCGAGATCAAGGGCCGCGAGGTCCTGTCGTCCTGGACGCAGGTTCTCGGATACTGCCGGTCGGTCATGGCCTTCGAGGAGCGCGAGCAGTTCCGTATCCTGTTTCTCGACAAGAAAAACGCGCTGATCGCCGACGAGGTGCAGCAGGTCGGCACCGTCGACCACACGCCGGTCTATCCGCGCGAAGTGGTCAAGCGGGCGCTCGAACTCTCCGCCACGGCGATCATTCTGGCGCATAATCATCCGTCAGGCGACCCGACGCCGTCGCGCGCCGACATCGAGATGACAAAGCTGGTCATCGAGACGGCCAAACCGCTCGGCATCGCCGTCCACGATCACATCATCATCGGCAAGAAGGGTCATGCCAGCATGAAGGGCCTGCTGCTGATCTGACGCCCTGTTTGGACAAGCATCGGCCCCAAAGCGTCCGGTCTCGTGTCATGACACGCCAGGCAGCGACGGGCGTGCCGCGAGAACGCGGCCTCCGACCGCAACGACGAGCGCGACGATGATCAGTATTGCCGCGACTGCAAACGTGATCCGCATACCGGTCGCGACGGCGTCGGGCCGCGCCGTTGCGATGTCGATGGCCTCTGAGGCGAATGCGAACACAGCGCCCATGACGGATGCGCCGGTGATGAGCCCGAGATTGCGCGACAAATTGAGCAAGCCGGAAATGACGCCCCGCTGGTCCGGGCGGATATCCGACATGACAGCGGTGTTGTTTGCCGTTTGAAACAGCGCATAGCCAGATGTGATGACGGCGATCGGGGCGATGTAGCCAGGGATGCCCGATATTGCCGGCATCACGGATAGAATGAAGCAACCGGCGGCTATCGCGATAAGCCCAATGACGGTCATGCGCCCAGCGCCAAAACGGTCGGCTATGCGACCAGCCGGCACACCTGTCAGCGCGGCGACAAGCGGACCGACCGACATGACGATGCCAACAACAGCGGCGTCGAGCCCGAGCGCACGAGACAGATAGAACGGCCCGACTACCAGTGTCGCCATCATCACCGTCGCCACGAGCGCGCTCGTGGCGAGGCTCGCGCTCAACGTCGTATTGCCGAAAGCGGCCAATCGGATCAAAGGCGACGCCACTCTCGCCTCGACAAGCACAAACAAACCGGCCGCGAAGACTGCAGCCACGAATAGAGCCAGGTTGAGCTGACCAAAACTGCCACGCCCGATCGTCATCGCGAGCGCATAGGCGCCAAGCGTCAGGGCAAGCAGCAGCGTGCCGACAACGTCGAAGCCGGCCCGATCCGTCTTCGGCTCCCGGCGATCAACCGGCAGATAGCGGTAGGCGAGACAAAATGCCAGCAAGCCCAGTGGCACGTTGACGAGGAAGATCGCCCGCCAACCGGCTCCGGCAATCAGCAGACCGCCGAGCGAGGGACCGAGAGCGGTGCCAATCGCCGACATCGTTCCGAGCAGCCCCATGGCGCTGCCGGTCCTTGCCTTCGGCACCGTCTCACCGACAAAAGCCATGGTCAGGGTCATCATGATGGCCGCCGCCAAGCCCTGGGCCGCCCGGGCTGCAATCAGCAACCAGAGCGTCGGCGCGACGCCACACAGGACCGAGGCCACCGTAAACAGGAACAGCCCGGCCAGCAGCAGCCGCCGGCGACCGGTGATGTCACCTAGTCGCCCGACGCTGACGATCAGGGTGGTGATGGCGAGGAGGTAAGCCAGCACGATCCACTGGACCTCCTGGAACGAGGCGTCGAACGCCTGCGTCAACGTCGGCAAGGCGACATTGGCGATGCTGATGCCGAGCGAGGACAGCAACATCGATAGCGAAAGGCCGGCGAGCGCCCACCGAACCGCAGGTGCCCGTTCTGGATTTTCGGCGACTGCCCGTCCTGCATCGATTGGCTTCAACATGAACTCCGTTTTCTGGCGCGACTCCCGAAACGGAGCTGGCAGACAGGTAGTCCTTTGCTTGAGATGGCGGAAGGCGCATCATTTGCACGTAATCATTGCGTTTGACGCCATGTCAGATCGTGCCGGCCATGCTAAGATCATCATATGTCGCATCCCGACCTCAATCTGCTTGTCACGCTTGACGTGTTGTTGACGGAAGGCAGCGTGGCGCGCGCCGCCAGAAGGCTGCGGCTGAGCCCGTCGGCGATGAGCCGGGCGCTGGCGCGATTACGAGAGACGACGGGCGATCCGCTGCTGGTCAGGGCCGGACGCGGCCTCGTTCCGACGCCTCGGGCCCTCGAGCTCCGCGAGCGCGTCGGTTGGCTTGTGCAGGACGCCGAAGCCGTTTTGCGCCCTGTTGAGATGCTCGACCTGAAACGGCTTGTGCGGACCTTCACGCTCAGAAACCAGGACGGCTTTGTCGAGAATTTCGGGCCGGATCTCATTGCGCGCGTCGGCGAACAGGCACCGGGCGTGCGGCTGCGTTTTGTGCTGAAGCCGGACAAGGACAGCACGCCTCTGCGCGACGGCAGCGTAGACCTGGAGACCGGCGTTGTCGGAAAGGCCACGGGACCGGAGATTCGCGCGCAAGCGCTGTTCCGTGATCGTTTCGTTGGCGTCGTGCGAATGGGACATCCATTGTGCGAGGTGATGATGACCCCTGCCCGCTACGCAGCCGGACGGCACATCCTCATCTCCCGTCGCGGGCTCGACAGGGGACCGGTCGACGATGCCCTTGCGCCGTTAGGGTTGAAACGGGAGGTCGTGACGGTCGTCGGCGGCTTTTCGGAAGCTCTGGCTCTGGCGCGTGCCTCAGACCTGATCGCCAGCGTTCCCGAACGCTATACGGGAAACCTGCGCGATGGAATGTTCTGTTTCCCTCTGCCGGTTCCCCTGCCGGAAATCTCGGTCTCACTTTTGTGGCACCCGCGGCTGGATGCCGATCAGGCGCACCGCTGGCTGCGCGGCTGCGTTCGAGACGTTTGCGCCGGAAGAACCCGCTGGATCTCTTAAAGCGCAGCGGTCAAGGCGAGCGTTGCTGATCCGATCGCGGCAACTCGGCGTTGCAGCTGCGGCGATTCCGGCCGACCGCCTCGCTGAACCCGGTTAGGTCGAAATCGGCCTTGCCTCGCCCCGACAGCAGCCCGAACCGTCAGGACAGCAGGAGCCGGTCTGCTCAAAAACCAATCGCCTGATCCCGTCGGCACCATCCCGAACCAGCCTCAGCCCACGCGAGGGGGCGGCCTTTCACGATCCGGCAGAACGCCGTGTTGTTCGGTGGGCCAGCAGGTTTTTTCTTCGCCGCAGCCGTCTTCTTCTTGGGTTCTTCCACATCATCGCCATTGCGTTTTCGGCTGACGGGAAGACCGCACTAGAATTTCGACCGGAAATCGAGCTATGATGCATTTGGCATTTCCTGGGACGGCTTCGCGCCCTTGGAATGCCAGGAGGAACGGGATATGGCCATAGCGCTTGTACTCGTTTTGGTAGTTGTGGGCTCAGTGTTGTTCCACTTCCTGAGCCCATGGTGGTGGACGCCGATTGCCTCTAACTGGGACTATATCGACAACACCATCATCATCACCTTCTGGATCACCGGCGTCGTCTTCGCCGCCGTCGTCCTATTCATGGCTTATTGCGTCTTCCGCTTCCGTCATCGGGAAGGCAATCAGGCGGCATACGAACCCGAGAACAAGCGGCTCGAATGGTGGCTGACGATCGTCACCGCAATCGGCGTCACCGCCATGCTGGTTCCCGGCCTGTTCGTCTGGAACCAGTTCGTCAGCGTCCCAAGCGACGCAACAGTGGTCGAAGTCGTCGGCCAGCAATGGCAATGGAGTTTTCGCTTGCCCGGCAAGGACGGCAAGCTCGGCACGTCCGACACCCGCAACGTCAGCCCTGAAAATCCCCTCGGCGTGAACGCCAGTGACGCCAACGGCCAGGACGATGTCGTCGTCGAAGCCGCCGATCTGCATCTGCCGGTCGGCAAGCCGGTCAAGATGCTGCTCCGCTCGATCGACGTGCTGCACGATTTCTACGTGCCGGAATTCCGCGCCAAGATGGACATGATCCCCGGCTCGGTCACCTATTTCTGGTTCACCCCGACCAAGACCGGAACTTTCCAGGTCCTGTGTGCCGAACTTTGTGGCCAGGGGCACCCGTTGATGAATGGCGTGGTCATGGTCGACACGCCGGAAGACTATCTGGCGTGGCTCGGCGAACAGCAGACTTTTGCGCAATTGTCGGCCCCCCAGCAGGTGGGCTCGGCAGATTAGACGCCGGCAAAGACGGCGATTTGGATTGAAATTGCGGCAGGGCTCGAAACTGTCGAACCTGGCCGAAAAGGACACGGAGGTGTTCCTATATGGTCGATGTCACACCTGCAGATGCGGTACCGCCAGCCGAAGTCGCGGAGATGGAACTCTATCATCCGCACAGTTGGTGGACGAAATACGTCTTTTCGCAGGACGCCAAGGTCATCGCCATCCAGTATTCGGCGACGGCGACGGCAATCGGCATGGTGGCGCTGGTGCTGTCCTGGATGATGCGGCTGCAGCTCGGCTTCCCCGGCACGTTCGACTTCATCACCCCGGAAGCCTACTATCAGTTCATCACCATGCACGGCATGATCATGGTGATCTACCTGCTCACGGCGCTGTTCCTGGGCGGCTTCGGCAACTACCTGATCCCGCTGATGGTCGGCGCGCGCGACATGGTCTTTCCCTATGTCAACATGCTGAGCTACTGGATCTACCTGCTCGCCGTGCTGGTTTTGGTCTCGAGCTTCTTTGCGCCCGGCGGACCGACCGGCGCCGGCTGGACGCTCTACCCGCCGCAGGCGATCATGACCGGCACACCAGGCGGCCAGGACTGGGGCATCATCCTGATGCTCGTCTCGCTGATCCTGTTCATCATCGGCTTCACCATGGGCGGCTTGAACTACGTCGTGACGGTGCTGCAGGCCCGCACGCGCGGCATGACGCTGATGCGCCTGCCGCTGACCGTCTGGGGTATCTTCACCGCGACAGTCATGGCGCTGCTCGCCTTCCCGGCGCTGTTTGTCGCCTGCGTGATGATGCTGTTCGACCGTGCGCTCGGCACCAGCTTCTTCATGCCGGCCATCGTCGAGATGGGCGAACAACTGCAGCACGGCGGCGGCAGCCCGATCCTGTTCCAGCATCTGTTCTGGTTCTTCGGCCACCCCGAGGTCTACATCGTGGCGCTGCCGGCCTTCGGCATCGTGTCCGACCTGATCAGCACCCATGCGCGCAAGAACATCTTCGGCTACCGGATGATGGTCTGGGCCATCGTCGGCATCGGCGCGCTGAGCTTCGTGGTCTGGGCGCACCATATGTATGTCAGCGGCATGCATCCCTATTTCGGCTTCTTCTTCGCCACCACGACACTGATCATTGCCGTCCCGACCGCGATCAAGGTCTACAATTGGGTGCTGACACTGTGGCGCGGCGACATCCACCTCACCGTGCCGATGCTTTTTGCGCTGGCCTTCATCGTCACCTTCGTCAATGGCGGGCTGACCGGACTGTTTCTCGGCAACGTCGTCGTCGACGTTCCGCTGTCGGACACGATGTTCGTCGTTGCCCATTTCCATATGGTCATGGGCGTCGCCCCGATCCTGGTGATCTTCGGGGCGATCTATCACTGGTACCCGAAGGTCACTGGCCGGATGCTGAACGAGGCCATGGGCCAGTTCCATTTCTGGGTCACCTTCCTCGGTGCCTATCTGATTTTCTTTCCCATGCACTACATCGGCCTGATGGGCGTGCCGCGCCGCTACCACGAACTGACCAACACGGCGGTGATGACCGAGTCGGCCCACGATCTGAACGCGTTCATCAGCATCATGGCGTTCCTCGTCGGCTTTGCCCAAATCGTGTTCCTGTTCAATCTGATCTGGAGCATCCGCCACGGCCGCGAGGCCGGCGGCAATCCGTGGCGCGCCACGACGCTCGAATGGCAGACGTCGGAAACACCGCCCGCCCATGGCAATTTCGGCAAGGAACTGCCGATCGTCTATCGCTGGGCCTATGACTACAGCGTTCCGGGCGCCAAGGAGGATTTTATCCCGCAAAACGTGCCGGGCTCCTTCGGATCCTCCAGGGAGCCGGCATGAGCGTCATTCTGGTCTTCCTCCTCGTCATCGTCGGCTTTGCCGGATGGTGGCTTTCCCATCAGCGGCTGATGGCCAAGCCATGGCTCGAGCAAGGTGTGATCGGGGATATTATCGGCCCGGAAGGATCAGCGCTGCCGACCGCCAAGATCGGCCTCGGCGTCTTCCTCGCCGTCGTCGGCTGCCTGTTTGCGCTTTTCACCAGCGCCTACTTCATGCGCATGGCGCTGTCGGACTGGCAGGCGCTGCCGCTGCCGCGCGTGCTCTGGTTCAACACCGGCGTGCTGGTCCTGAGCAGCATCGCGCTTCAATGCGCCTCGGTCGCTGCGCGCCGGGGCGAGATCGACGCGGTCAGACTCGGCCTCGTCACGGCTGGGCTCACCGCGCTTGCCTTCCTGGTTGGACAGCTTGTGGCTTGGCGGGAACTGACCGCCGACGGCTACTTGCTAACCGCCAATCCGGCCAACAGTTTTTTCTACCTGATAACCGGGATGCATGGGCTGCACATACTGGGCGGGCTGGTGGGCCTGGGCAGAACAACTGCCGGCGCCTGGAACGGAGCACGGCCGGAGCGGCTTCGCCTCAGTGTCGAACTGTGCGCCATGTACTGGCATTTCCTGCTTTTCGTCTGGCTCGCCATTTTTGCACTTCTGGCCGGCTGGGCCGCGACTTTTATCGAAATTTGCCGACAGCTGCTGACCTAGGAGGGCGGACGGATGGCAGACACGACCGTGACGCATACCGGCCAAGCACAGGCCCGGCCAGCTGGTTTGCAAGGCGTCGCCGCCGACTGGTCCTCGGATCAGCGGGCGTTCAAGAACGTGTCCTGGGGCAAGGCCATGATGTGGATCTTCCTGCTCAGCGACACCTTCGTCTTCGGCTGCTTCCTGCTCTCCTACATGACCGCCCGCATGTCCACCCGGGTGCCGTGGCCCAATCCGAGCGAGGTCTTTTCGCTTCACATCGGCGGCTCCGATATTCCACTGATCCTTATCGCCATCATGACTTTCGTGCTGATCTCAAGCAGCGGAACGATGGCCATGGCGGTGAATTTCGGCTACCGCCACGACCGCCGCAAGACAGCGATCCTGATGCTTTTGACCGCAGCACTCGGCGCAACTTTCGTCGGCATGCAGGCCTTCGAATGGACCAAGCTGATCTCCGAGGGGGTACGGCCCTGGGGCAATCCGTGGGGTGCGGCGCAGTTCGGGTCATCCTTCTTCATGATCACCGGCTTTCACGGCACCCATGTGACGTTCGGGGTGATCTTCCTGATCATCGTGGCGCGAAAGGTCTGGCGCGGAGATTACGAAACCGGCCGGCCCGGGTTCTTCACCAGTCGCAGGGGCCGCTACGAGCACGTCGAGATCATGGGCCTCTACTGGCATTTCGTCGACCTGGTGTGGGTGTTCATTTTCGCATTCTTCTATCTTTGGTGAGAGGCAGACATGGCTTTGGTGAGAGGCAGATATGGCTGAAGCAACCGCAAACGGTCTGGGGCAACATACGCTGCACGGAACCCAAGCGCATGATGCGGGAGCAACCGGCATCGTCCCTGCGGAGGTTCATCAGGAGCACCCGATCAAGCTCTATCTGGTGGTCTGGGTATGGCTGTTCATCCTCAGCGCCTGCTCCTATCTGGTCGATTATGTCGGCCTCCAGGGCTATCTCAGATGGTCGCTGATCCTGATCTTCATGATGCTCAAGGCCGGCCTGATCGTCGCGGTCTTCATGCACATGGCCTGGGAGCGGCTGGCGCTGACCTATGCGATCATATTGCCGCCGATCCTGGTGCTGGTGTTCGTGGCAATGATGGTCTTCGAATCGGAGTACACGCTTATTACCCGGACGCTGTTTTTTGGGACCGAGCCCTGACGCGCAATCCGGGTCGGGCAGCATCTCCCGTCGAGGGGCTGTTCACGGCCCGCTCCACCTTGCCTTGAAACGGTCGACAGCTGGCCCATTTTTGTCACCACCGGAAAACGACAGAAGGAGAACGATTTTCGTCGTTTCTCCGTCGCGAACTCCAGGAAGGGAGGCTCAAGATGACGATCGCAAACAGATTGAAGGACTTTATCGACGAGAAAGGAATTTCCTACGATACCGTCGAGCACCACCGCACGTCGACAAGCAGGCAGTCCGCCTTAGCGGCGCATGTGCCCGGCAGCATAATGGCCAAATCGGTGGTGGTTCACCACGACGGTGGCTATGCGCTGGCCGTGGTCCCCAGTACGCACAGGATCGAGCTCGGCACGTTGCAGGACGTCATGCACCAGCGTATCGGGCTCGCCTCCGAGGACGAGGTGGTTTCGCTCTTCGAGGATTGCGACACCGGCGCCATCCCGCCGATCGGCGCGGCCTACGATGTGCCGGTGATTGTCGATGAAAGCCTCGGCAATGCCGGCGATATCTATTTCGAGGGTGGCGACCACAGGACGCTCGTGCATGTCAGCGGCAAGGATTTCCGCAACCTGACCAGCGACGCACAACAAGCCCGCTTTAGCTACCCGGCTTACTAAGCACTCTTGCCAACCTGCCGCAGCGGCCTCTCGCCGGTGCGGCAGGCAGGATTTTTTCAGCCCGCCGGTCTGGTGGAGGCCGGCGATTCCATGACTTTCCGATAGACGTGCCAGGTGGCGTGACCGAGGATCGGCAGCACCACCGCCAGCCCGGCGAACACCGGCAGCGAGCCTATGATCAGGGCGACGGCGACAATCAGCCCCCAGACAGCCATCACGATCGGGTTCGCCAGGACCACCCGCACCGAGGTATGGATGGCTTCGTAGGCGCCGACGTCGCGGTCGAGCAACAACGGGAACGCGACGACCGTGGTGCACAACACGACCGCAGCAAAGACGAAGCCGATCGCGTGGCCAACGATAATCAGCGTCCAGCCACGTCCGGTGGCGAATATTTCACTGATGAAGCTGGACAGTGATTCCGGCGGGGCCGAACCGAACACCTGCTGATAAAATATCTGCGCGGTCAACAACCAGGCGATGAAGATCGCAAGCAGCATGATCCCGACCGCCGCGATGGCCGGCAGCGCTGGAGAATTCCTGACCTCGAAAGCGTGGCTCCATGAGGCGTCGAGCCCGGCCTCTCTCCGCCGGCTGATCTCATAAAGGCCGAGCGCCGCGAATGGACCGATCAGCGCAAAACCAGATACCAGCGGAAACAACAGCGGCAACGCGTTGTTGCCCGACGTCCAGACAGCGAGCACCACGCCAACAAGCGGATAAATCAGGCAGAGGAAAACGATGTGCGACGGTTTGACCATGAAATCGTCGACGCCACGCTTGAGCGCGTCGAAAAGGTCGGAAACGCCTATCTTTCGAATTCTGGTGTGCTCCAGCGTCTCGCTGGCGCCTGCAATCACGTGAAAACTTGCCATGACCATTCCTCCAGACCAGGTCCGGTAAAGGTCGCGATTTCACGGTGCTGTCGTTCAGCGTGACTGGCCACGCAAAACCGCGACCTGCACCATGACCAACATACGCTCTTGCATGGCATTTGTCGCCGCCCTTTGTCTGCGGGGACGGCTCCGGTGATCCCGCTAGCTCTAACGGCCTTTCTTCGCTAGTCTCAAAGCTGGGTTGAAGGGTGAAGGTCATGGATGGAAAGACCGTTCTTATACTCGGCCTTGGCATAGTTATTCTGCTGGTGCTGGGATTCTGCGCAGTGCCAACGTGAGGTTTGAGCAGGTTCGGGCGCACCTCGTTCAGCAATCGCCGATTCTCAACCGGGCAAAAAATCCGAGAACATCAGGATTCAATGCAGCCACGAGGCAGGTCATGCCGTCAATTTCCGGCTGACATGACGACACGCATTGCAACGGTATCGGCAAGCAGCACGGCAAAGATCGCGAAAAGATAGAGAATCGAATAGGCAAACAGCGCCTTTGCGCGTTTCATCTCCCATCCTTCAGCCCATCTTTTGTCGACCAGAAGCTTCCAGGCATGCCAGATGAAACCCGCGCCCAATGCGGCCGAAACAATCCCGTACAATCCACTCGCGAATCCGAAAGCCCAAGGGAGCACGCCGATTGGCGCCAGGATCAGCGAATAGACGAAGATTTGCTTTCTGGTCGAAACCTGGCCGGCCACGTTCGGCATCATCGGAATGCCGGCCGCGGCATAGTCGCCGATCTTGAACAGCGCGAGCGCCCAGAAATGCGGCGGCGTCCAGAGGAAAATGATCAGAAACAGGACGAGACTTTCAATCCCGACGGCGCCGGTGGCGGCCGCCCACCCGATGACCGGAGGAAGGGCACCCGCGGCGCCACCTATGACGATGTTCTGCGGCGTCGAGCGTTTCAGCCACATCGTGTAGATGACGACGTAGAAGAAGATGGTGAAGGCCAGCAGCGATGCGGCGAGCCACCCCACCAGCACGCCGAGCGTCATGATCGAAAGTACGGAAAGCACCATGCCGAAGCCGAGCGCTTCGCCGGGCGTGACCCGGCCTGACGGGACCGGCCGCTTTGACGTACGCGACATCAACGCGTCAATATCGGCATCGTACCACATGTTGAGTGCCCCGGCCGCGCCCGCTCCAACCGCAATTGCACCGATTGCAATCACGGCGATGACCGGATTCATCGCCCCGGGCGCCACCATCAGCCCGACGAAAGCGGTAAAAACAGCAAGCGCCATGACGCGTGGTTTCAGAAGCGCGAAGAAATCACTGACCGTCGCTTCAGAGATCTGGATACCGGTATCCTTGAGGCCGCTTTCCCGAGCCGACATTTCAGGCGACTACCGGTTGGCACACGCAATCGGGCCGACCCCTCGGCCGACGGAAGAACCGGGTTTCTTCCTGGTGGAAGAACCGGGTCACTTCCTGGCGGAAGAACCGGGTTACTTCCTGGCGGAAGAACCGGCTCATTTGGAGAATTGCTTCAGATAGGCGATGACGTTGGCGAGATCCTCGTCCTTCTTGAGGCCGGGAAACGCCATCTTCCCACCTTTGATCATGGCCTTGGGATCGCGAAGATAATTCGTCAGCGTGGCGTCGTCCCATTTGACGCCGGATGCGCCCGCCTCGGTCATGGCTTTGGAATACTTGAACCCGGGATGCGTGCCGGCCGTCCGGCCGATGACGCCGCTCAGCGACGGACCGACCTTGTTCTGGTCCTTGTCAACGACGTGACAAACCTTGCATTTGGCGAAGACCTTCTCACCGGCGGCGGCATCCTGTGCCTGGGATTGGCTCGTGACAAAGGTCGCAACGGACACGACTGCGAAAAACGCGATTGCACGCATGGCATATCCTCCCGATCGCCAAATCTGCCTTGGACGATCAGCGCGTGCCGACACGGCATGCGCCCCTTCACGACAGAGCGGAATATTCGCGTCTCCCGCATGGAATTGCGGCATCTACATACCACAGAATCCGGCCGGCAGATAGAAGAAGTCGACCCGCGGGATCGCCGCAGAGGCGACGAGGCAGGCCGATCGGCGTCGAGCGCAATCGGAACGCATACCGGGTAATGGCGTTAGACCAGCTACGGTTAAACATCTGGAAGATCAAAAGATCAGAGAAGTGTCTATGAACGACAGGAGCGACCTGGAGGTGCGCCACGGCACCCGCACGATCGACGGCGAGACCGTCTTTTACAGAGAAGCAGGTCCTGAAACCGCACCGGTGTTGCTGCTTCCGCATGGCTATCCCTGCTCATCCTTCCAATATCGCCGGCTGATGCCGGCGCTCGCCGACCGGTGGCGGACGGTCGCGCCGGATTTCCCCGGCTTTGGCTACAGTGGCGATCCGGCACGGTTCGGTTATGATTTTGATGTCTATGCAAAGTTCCTGGAGCGGTTCACCGACGCGCTGGAGCTCGGCAGCTACGCGCTATGGCTGCACGACTACGGCTCGCAGATCGGCCTGCGCCACGCCATAGCGCACCCATCGCGGATCAGGGCCCTGATCATACAGAATGGCGACATCTACGCCGATGCTCTTGGCCCGAAGTATGAAACGATCCGGCGTTTCTGGCATGATCCTTCGCCAGCGAACCGTGCGCCGCTCGAACAGGCGGTGAGCGAAGACGGCTTTCGCGCCGAGTTCGTAGGCGAAGTCGATGACGACGTCGCTCGACGTGTCCCGCCCGATCTGTGGAAGTTGCATTGGCCGCTGATGGATACGCCTGTGCGGCGTGCGCTTTCCGTCGGACTGATGGAGAAGCTCAAGGCTAATCTCGACTGGTTCCCTCGTTACCAGGCATACCTGCGCGAGCACCGGCCACCGGCGATGATCCTTTGGGGACCGAAGGACGAATACATGCCCGAGCCGGCAGCGCGCGCCTATCTGCGCGATCTCCCCGAGGCCGAGCTGCATTTGCTGGACGACGCAGGGCACTGGCTGCTGGAGACACACTTCGAGGTCGCCCTGCCACTGGTGCGACGGTTTCTGGGCAAGGTCCTGCATTAATCGCCCGCACAACACCGCAGCGGATTCCGCCATCGCTGCCCCATCCTCATGACAATCCATCAAAAGGAGCGCACTCCATGATCGACAATGCCACAATCGCCCGGATCTGGCGGGGAAGGACACGCCGTGATCTGCAGCCGTCTACGAGCCCTATCTACGTCGCGAAGGCATTCCGCCGCTTCAGGAGAAGGCACTTGGCGTGCAGTTGCTTCGCGAAGATCGTGAAGAAGAAACAGAGTTCGTGACGATCTCGTACTGGCCTGACGTCGAAGCCATGGCGAGCTTCACCGGCGGTGACCCGCACAAGATCCATCCCCTGCCGCGCGACGAAGAGTTCCTCGTCGAGCTGCCCGAACGGGTCACGGTGATGCGGATCCTCGTCAATCAATTGCCGCGCGAATAGGGCGGCAGCGGCCTTGCGACGTCGGCGGCATTGAAAAAGGCCGCATCGAGGGCGGCCTTTCACATCCAGCAGAATGTTGTGTTATTCGGCGTCCTTGGCAGCTTTCTTCTTCGGCGCGGCCTTCTTCTTGGGCTCTTCCGCATCGTCGGCCTTATCGGCGTCGGACTTGTTGGCGTCGGCCTTCTTTGCTGCGGCTTTCTTCGCCGGCTTCGCCTTGGCCGTCTCGCTGTCCTCGTCGTCGGCCATCAGTTCTTCCTTGCTGACCTTGACGTCGGTGACCGAAATCTGGCTGAGCAGATGGTCGACCACCTTCTCCTCGAACAGCGGCGCGCGCAGCGTGTTCAGCGCTTCGGGATTGCTGCGGTAGAATTCGAAGGCTTCCTGCTGCTGGTTGGCCGGATAGCGGCGCACCTGCTCGAGCAGGCCGCGCTGCAATTCCTCGTCCGACACGGCGACGCCGGCCTTCTCGCCGATTTCGGCGAGAACCAGGCCGAGACGCACACGGCGCTCGGCAAGCCGCATATATTCGGCGCGCGCCTCTTCTTCCGTCGTCTCCTCGTCGGCGAAGGTGCGGCCGGCGGCTTCCAGATCGCGGTTGACCTGGTTCCAGATGTTGTTGAACTCGGCCTCGACAAGCTTCGACGGCGCCTCGAACGAGTAGGCGGCATCGAGCTGGTCGAGCAGCTGGCGCTTGATCTTCTGGCGCGTCATCGAGCCGAACTGGTTCTCGATCTGACCGCGCACCACCTCACGCAGGCGCTCCAGCGACTCCAGGCCGAGATTCTTGGCCATTTCGTCGTTGATCTCCAACGCACCGGGCTGGGACACTTCCTTGACGGTGACGTCGAAGGTGGCTTCCTTGCCGGCAAGATGCGCCGCCTGGTAATTTTCCGGGAATGTGACCGTGACCTGCCTCTCGTCGCCGGCCTTGCTGCCGATGAGTTGATCCTCGAAGCCGGGAATGAATTCCTTGGAGCCGAGCACCAGCGGCTGGTCCGTGCCGGCGCCGCCGCTGAAGGCTTCGCCATCGATCTTGCCGACATAGTCGATCGTCACGCGGTCGCCCTCGGCGGCCTTGCCGGTCTTCGGTTCGTAGGTGCGCGCCGATTCGGCGACACGCTTGACCTGCTCGTCGATTTCCGAATCCGGCACGTCGAACACCTGGCGCGTCACCTTGATGTCGGAGAAATCCTTGATCTCGATCGGCGGAATGATCTCGTAATTCAGGCGGAACTCGAAGTCGGCGCCGCCGGCCAGGATCTTTTCGGCCTCCTTCTCGTCCTCGGTCATGATCACTTCGGGCTGCATGGCGGCCTTTTCGCCACGGCCGGTAATGATCGAACGGGTCGAATCGTTGAGGATCTCGTTGACCACTTCGGCCATGAACGACTTGCCATAGACCTTGCGCAGGTGCTGCACCGGCACCTTGCCGGGGCGAAAGCCGTTGATGCGGACCTTGCTCCTGGCATCTGAAAGCCGCGCCATCAGCTTGGCTTCCATGTCACCGGCCGGCACGGTGATCTTGATCTCGCGCTTGAGACCGGAGTTGAGCGTTTCGGTGACCTGCATCATAGAACCTTCGTTTCCGCAGCCAAACGGCTCTTGCCGTTTACAGCCTGCCGGTATGATCTTGCCGGGAATGGCTTTTGGTGCGGGACTTGGCGATCTGTCCACTCAACGCGGCTCAAAATCGTCCAGAAACACGCTCCAAAATGTGAATAAGTCTTTGTTTTTCCGACTTCTTATCACATTCTGCAGAAGTGGATCGTCGCATCCCGTCACATTCGACACGCCTTTTGTCACAGGCGCGGCCGATTTTCAACCATCTTCGCGTCTACAGCGCCGCGCGTCATCTTGGACGCGCACAGGAAGCTGGAGCACCTTGATTTTGGCGCATGATCCCCAAAAATACGATTTTTCGTTTTTCGGGATCATGTGCTGGCGAACGGCCGCTATTTTGACCGCGACATTGACAGAATGATGGCTGCCTGCCGGGCACGCGGACGTGGCGGAATTGGTGGCCGCGCTGGATTTAGGTTCCACTCCCGTCTTGGCTCCCGCTGGTGTAGCTACCCCGAAGTCGTCAGCCGCTCAGCGCAGCGGTCCTGATGCAGAGAAGCCCGCCACCTTGCGAGTGGCGGGCCCGGCCGCGAGGCCAGGAGAGTGTTGTCAAAGCCTGTACGGCCGATGCGACACTCCCGTTTGCGCAACAGTCTTCTCAGCGGCGGGCGATCAGCAAGCAAAGCTCACGCAGGTCGCGATCGTATGTGCCGCCGCTCCCGAGCACATCGACGCAGCGCTTCTTCATCCGTATCAACTGGCTGCTGGACATCTGCGCGACCACGCTCACGCCAAGAGTCCCGGGTGTTCCAGGAGTCCCGGGTGTGCCAGCAAGCGTCCCATCGCCGACGCCTACACCGACGCCGAGCCCGGTCGTCCCACCAACATTGGCACCCACACCCGCTGCAACGAGGCCGGTGCCGCCTACATTTGCGCCTGCGCCAGCAGTGATACCACCGGTGCCGCCGAGATTGGCACCCAGGCCGGCCGTGACGCCACGAGTGCCGCCGACATTGGCGCCCAGGCCAGCCGTGACGCCACGAGTGCCGCCTACATTGGCGCCGGCACCAGCGCTAATGCCCCTGCTGCCGCCGATCGATGCACCGGCGCCGGCATTCACCCCGCTTCGGCCGCCGATCGAAGCGCCGACACCCGCGATAATGCGTTTCTTGCCGCCGATCGAGGCGCCGGCTCCCGTATTTACCCCGCGGCTACCGCCGATCGAAGCGCCGACTCCCGCATTGACGCCGCCACTGCCGCCGATCGAGGCGCCAAGACCGGCGTTTACACCGCCTCGGCCGCCAACCGATGCGCCGAGACCGGCGTTTACGCCGCCTCGGCCGCCAACCGATGCGCCGGCGCCGACGCTAATGCCCCCTGCGCTGGCGGGAAAAAAAAGAGATAAAACAAGTGCACTACAGGCCAGAGCTGCGGCGAAGCTGTTAACGACGTTTGCCATGACACTCTCCTTTGGTAATTACCCCACAGCAGCAGTTTCAAATTTGCTACTTTAGCAATAACGAACCCAGAGAGTGTTTGAATCGCTAACACGAAACAATGTTTGCGGTCGTGACTTACGGGTAGAAAAATAGTCCGAATCAATTTGAAGAATTTGAATACATCCTTGGGCAGGAAGACCCGGCCGCCGACGAGTTCGTTCGCGCCGCCGTCGCCTACTTTGGACAGAAAGTCCGCGCCTTGCCCCCCGGACACCAACGCGAGGCCCAAAAACCTCGAAAATCTAAGTGTTGAACTTGTGACATGGGTTGTGACATAGACATGTCACGGTGAACGAAGCCAGCGGGTATGGCGGAATTGGTAGACGCACCAGATTTAGGTTCTGGCGTGAGAACGTGGGGGTTCGAGTCCCTCTACCCGCACCACTGCTCCCCTCGAACAGTGGATCAAGGTTCCAGTACCGGAAGGCGTTGGGGTCGAGTCCGCCTGCGAGGCGATCACCGCCAGCATCGCCATCGCGGCAGCGGCCGGCGCGTGCTTCCGTCGTCCATATGTCTTCTCGTCTCGTCACGAAAATCGTCATGTTTGATGCTGTCCGAGCCGGCCACGCTTTGCCAATTCAATCCGGGCCAATTCTAATAGAGCGGTTCCTCGAACAGCGTCTTGTCGCCGTCCATCAGCGCCTTGATCTGCGCGGCGCCATCGGCCGCGATTGCGACGCGGACGCCAAACGGCCGCACCCGCATGTCGTTCTGAATCGCCATCCCCTCGCCTTCCGGCAGATAGAAGCGCTCGATGCCGTAATCCGGCGCGATCGTCGTGGCTACGCTGAGATCCCAGCCTTCTGACACATGCCCGACGATATCGACTTCATCGGATGCTGCCGGCGCAGGCGCTTGCCCGAACCAGGCCGTGGTTGCGCCCCAATAGCCGTCGGCGCCCTGTCTCAGCCTGACCACGATCGGCGTATCGTCGCTCACCAGCTTGCCGGTCGGAATGTTGGCGATCAGCTTCACCGGTAGGCGCGAAATATCATAGCTGAGTATAATGTAGTCGCCGCGCAGGAGATCGCGCGGATCGATCGGTTCGACGCTCAGCAGCACGTGCTTGCCGTCGCGGATCATCGCCGCCCGGCCGGCGATGATCCAGCTCAGGAAGCCGATCTGGACGAGTGCCAGCACCAGCGCTGAAATGATCAGTTTCTTGCCGGTCATCATGCCGCTGCTCCTTCTACGCTCGGGAGCCTCATGCGCTTCTCCACGCGGAGGATGACAAGGGCAAGCAGGCCAAGAAGCACAGCGGCTGCAAGGAAGAAGCCTGCCGTGTCGAGCATCGACTGCAGCATCACCACATAGATGATGGCGAGTTCGAAGGCGAAGCCGGCATAGGCAACCCAGCGCAAGCCCCTGCTCTCGCGGCCGCCCAGCACGATTGCCGCGACAATGCCGGCAAGCGCAATGGCCGAGGCAATGCCGAAGCCGCTGTTATTGCTGTCACCGGCCAGTTCGAACTGGATCATCGCCAGGCCGGTGAGAAACCCGATCAGCGCGTGTAACGGCAACCTGCCACCGAGTTGCAAGACCCCGTCGACAGGCTCGGCAGCGAAGATCGCAGCCGCGAAAAGCAGCGCCGACACGACAATGAGCGGGACGGCGACCTGCAGCGTTTCGTATTCCGTAAACAACAGCACGAGATAAAAGATGACCGACAGGATGATCAGATGCCGCGCCGCCTGGCTGCGGGTCCAAAACGAAATGGCGAACAACACGATCGCCATGACGACGAAGAGGTGCGGAAATTCCGTGCGCCTGAAATAGTCGAACCCTCTCAGGAACAGCCATGCGTCGGCAATGCCGACAGAAGCGACGGTCAGCGGGTTCGAGCGCAGCGCAACTGCCGCCAGGGCGGTGCCCGCGCCCCAGGTGATCAACGCCGACGCTTCGTCGCCTGACAAATGATACATCTGGCCGATCAGCGCGATCGATCCGCCGAATGCCGCCGCGGCGACGATCCAGAGTGCCTCGCCGATTGCAGCATGGTCGCGTGTCTTCAGCACGGCGCCGCCGACATAGCCGGCGAAGATGATGGCGAAGAGCGCTGCCACCCGCGCCAGTCGCGGGATGGCTTCCCAGTTGGCGGCGACGAAGATCAGCACGGCCGCACCAAAAAGCAGCGCCGCCATCATCGCCAGGATCGAGCCGAAGCTCAGTGATTTGCGCTCATTGGCCTCGACGTCGCGCGTCAGCGCGTCGGCCGTCGAGGCGTCGATCAGGCCAGCCTGCAGCCATCGTGTGATATCGGCCCTGACCCGCGACGAATAGCTCGCCATGCCTTTCCCTCCAGCTTGGTCGTTTCTTCAGCCGACCCGGACAAACCGTTGACGCTACGGCATTTTCCGATTCGGGCCTATCTCTGTCGAAGACGAGAATCGCCGGGATTGTGCATTGCACAATTTGCATTGCTGCTATGCACCAATAGCGCTTTTAAATCGATATGACCCGACCTATCTTCATGGCGTACACAAAGACGGAATGATCCGGAAGAAAGACGAAACGAGAATACCATGAACCTGATCCGCAACTACCGCAACTGGCGCCGCTACCGGGACACCGTTTCCGAGCTGAGCCGCCTGAGCAACCGTGAACTGACCGACCTCGGCATCAGCCGCAGCGACATCCACTACGTCGCCCGCAAGGCGGTCTAATCCTCTTCGGACCGCAAATGGTCCGAACCAGTTTGACTTGAAAAGAGAACGACAATGAACCTGATCCGCAACTATCGTAACTGGCGCGTTTATCGCTCGACGGTTACCGAGCTGGGTCGCCTTTCGAACCGCCAGCTGCATGATCTCGGCATCGTCCGCGAAGAGATCAAGAGCATCGCCCGCAAGGCGATCTAGTCAGAATTTCGCCAGGGTCGACCTCCTCCCCGACCCTGACGGATACGGTCAGCCTTCACCTCCTCCCGAGGGTTGACCACAAAAACGGCGCCCGCCGCACCTTCCTCCCGCGGCGGGCGCTGTTTCCCCAAGGCGAAGCGATTTCGTCCAAAAGGGTTTCGCCCCCTTTCATCTGGCGAAAGGAATTTCGTCAAAGCCGACCTCCTCCCCGGCGATGGCGAATACGGTCGATCTTCACCTCCTCCCGAGGATCGACCAGCAAAACGACACCCGCCGGATCCTCCCTCGGCGGGTGTTGTTGTTTTTCAGGGTCGACGCACACTCTGAGAATCGTTCTGGGAATTCGTCCTGGCGGGGAAGCCCCTGTTGTCAGTCGAGCGCACCGCTTTCCAGCACGCCCCTCTTCTTCCACTGGCTGAGCGGAAAAATGTCCGGTGCGCCGCCCATCGGCGCATACCAGGAATCCACCACCCACTCGGTGCCTCTGCGGTCGCTGATCACCGCCGTCCAATGGGGATAGCGCCCGTCGACAAACAAGCCTCGCGAGGCCTTGTCCTCGACCTTGTGGAACCTGAGCAATTTTCGCTCGGCAAGATAGGCCAGCAGCGCATGTGTATTGGTCGATTCGTCGACACAATCCATCTGGCCCCTGATGCGCGATGCGCCGAATTCCGACTGCGGCAGATCGCGAATGCCGGTGGCCCGGAAAATGCGCTGCTCGAAATAGCGAACAGCCTTCGAAATGGCGGCACGCTCGGCTTGGGGCGAACCGGCGCCGGCGCGCAGGATAGAGCGGAAACGCGCGCCGTCACCGGGGCCAAGCGCCAGCATCGTGCGATAGTTGCAGCTGTAGCCGTGGCAGATGGGGATCCGCTTGGAAGCCGTCGCGGCCAGTTCGCCGGCGGCCGCTGATCCGCCCACGGCGATCACGACTGTCAGAAATGTCGCTCTGGCAACGATCCCAAGCATCCCGTCCATTCTCCTACAGTAGACGATTGCAGCGCTTGGCGGCAACAACGCGGCCGACACGGCCGGCTCGTGTAATTGCAATCGCAGCTACAAAGGATTATTTCGGCGCTCATGAACAAAAATCCCATTCACGTCATCGGCGGTGGCCTGGCCGGTTCTGAAGCCGCCTGGCAGGCGGCCGAAGCCGGCGTTCCCGTCGTGCTGCATGAAATGCGTCCCATCCGCGGCACCGATGCGCACAAGACGGATGGATTGGCCGAACTCGTCTGTTCCAATTCCTTCCGCTCCGACGATGCGCAGACCAACGCCGTCGGCCTGCTGCACGCCGAAATGCGGCTGGCCGGTTCGCTGATCATGAGCGCCGGCGACGCGCACCAGGTGCCGGCCGGCGGTGCGCTGGCTGTCGACCGCGACGGGTTTTCCGGAGCGGTGACAAAAAAGCTCGAAGCGCACCCGCTCATCACCATCCAGCGCGAGGAAGTGCCAGGCCTGCCGCCGGCGGATTGGGACCAGGCGATCATCGCCACCGGCCCGCTGACCGCACCTGGGCTCGCCCAATCGATCGCGGAAGTGACCGGGGCCGATGCGCTCGCCTTCTTCGACGCCATCGCGCCGATCGTCCATTTCGACACGATCAACATGGACATCTGCTGGTTCCAGTCGCGCTACGACAAGGTCGGACCTGGCGGCACCGGCAAGGATTACATCAACTGTCCGATGGACAAGGAGCAATATCTTGCCTTCGTGCAGGCGCTTGTCGACGGCCAAAAGACCGAATTCAAGCAATGGGAAGGCACGCCCTATTTCGACGGCTGCCTGCCGATCGAGATCATGGCCGAGCGCGGCGTCGAGACGCTGCGCCATGGGCCGATGAAGCCGATGGGGCTGACCAATGCGCACAATCCGTCGGTAAAGGCCTATGCCGTCGTGCAGATTCGCCAGGACAATGCGCTGGGCACGCTCTACAACATGGTCGGCTTCCAGACCAAGCTGAAGCACGCCGAACAGGTGCGCGTGTTCCGCACCATCCCGGGCCTCGAAAAAGCCGAGTTTGCCCGCCTCGGCGGCCTGCACCGCAACACCTATATCAATTCGCCGACGTTGCTTGACCAATCGCTTCGGTTGAAATCACGACCTGGCCTGCGCTTCGCCGGCCAGATCACCGGCTGCGAGGGCTATGTCGAAAGTGCCGCCATCGGCCTGCTTGCCGGGCGCTTTGCCGCCGCCGAGCGGTTGGGCCACGCGCCGGCGCTGCCGCCGATGACCACAGCCTTTGGCGCGCTGCTCAACCATATTACCGGCGGTCACATCGTTTCCGACGACGAGCCAGGAAAGCGCTCATTCCAGCCGATGAACATCAATTTCGGCTTGTTCCCTCCGGTGGAAGCGCCGAAAGCCGAGGGAAAACGCCTGCGCGGCAAGGACAAGACCGTCGCCAAGCGGCGTGCGGTGACATCGCGCGCGCTGGCCGCCTGCCGCGA
Organism: Mesorhizobium sp. WSM4817; assembly: GCF_055811135.1. NCBI lineage: Bacteria > Pseudomonadati > Pseudomonadota > Alphaproteobacteria > Hyphomicrobiales > Phyllobacteriaceae > Mesorhizobium > Mesorhizobium sp. WSM4817. The sequence continues at coordinate 277,967 of NZ_JBVVQQ010000004.1, forward strand.
ATGGCTGGGGCTGCCTTCCCAGGCGGAAGCGGCGGAGTAGCCCGCCTGTCTGTTCTTGTCGATCGGTCGACAGGAGAGTAGGATAATATCCTACTATAGGGAGCAATTCCATGGAACCCGCAGAGAAACTGTCCGTCACTGTCACGCCCGCCATGGCGCGCATGATCCGCGAAAAGGTCGAGGATGGCACCTTTGGATCGGCGAGCGAGGTCATCCGTGCAGCCCTTCGCGCCTTCCAGCGCGAGGAGGAAGAGCATGCCGAGCGCATGGCCTCGATCAGGGCGCGCGTGAAGGCATCGATCGAGGATACAAGGCCGCTCTATTCAGGAGAAGAGGTTCGCGCTCACCTTCGGGGATTCGTCGCCCGACTTTCGAGCCGTTCTGATGATTCAACGGCTTGAAGTCGAGTATCGAGAAACCGCCAGGAATGATCTGGCAGACATTTTCAGGAGCATCGTAGAGGCTGGCGGAAGTCCGGAAGTTGCGCTGAAATTCGTCTTGCGTATCGAAGACCGCTGCCAGAGCATCGGCAATGCGCCTCGGGGTGGCCGGTCGCGCGATGACATTGCGCCGGGATTGCGAACAGTGCCGTTCGAGCACTCTGCCATCATCGCTTGCGTTGTCGATGACGATGTCGTCCGCATCGTCAACATCTTCTATGGCGGTCACGACTATGAGGCGCTGATGCGCGATGGCGGATCGAGCGACCCATCGTGACAGACGTCTACGGCTGCCGTGATAGTTCCGGCTTTCCGGATTCCTTCATCCTTGGCAGCCTTCAGGCGTCCGGCCAGCCTCGCGTCGCGCGGCGCAACAACAGAAAATGCCGGCGCCAGGCCGAGAGCCGCGCCACCTCGTTCAGAGGTGACTGACGAGAACTTTCCATCTTGCCGAGATAGGCGCGCGACAAGGCCAGCGGCAAAAATGCTGGTCTGAGCGAATCCGGCAACGACGCTGCGCCCTGCTCGAATGCTGCAAGATGTTCTTGCGCCAACGCCATCATCGCGGCGACGGCGCGTTTTGCTCCAGGCCCGTCATCGCCCGCAACGAACTCCTCGGAAGACGATCCTGCCGCGGCCAGAATGTCGGCCGGGACAAAGCATTGCCCACGCTTACGATGCAATGGCAGCAGCAGCAAAAGGCCGGTCATCGCTTGTGCGCAACCTGCCCTGCCCGCAAGTTCGGCGAAACGCGGCGCTTCGACGGGATCGAGCACCATCGCTGCAAGCTGGATGAGCGCCGCTGCTGTCTCGCCGCAATAGCCTTCCAGATCGGTGCGCGACGGCATGGGGTCGTCATAGAGATCGAAAATACGGGCTTCGAGCATGTTCTCGAAGGCGGGCTTCGGCAGGTGATGGGCGGAAATCGTCGCCTTCAACCCGTCGGCGACGGGATGGCCTGTGCCTACCCCGGCGTCCTCGGCGGCGATGACATCGCGCCACCATTGCAGTCGCACCTCGCCGGGCAGTGCCTCGCGGATACGGTCGCGAATGCCTGATATCTCGGCATTGAAGGCATAGAGCGAAAATAGCGCGTCACGCTTGTCCTCGGGCGCATAGAGCGCGCAAACATAGCGATCATGGTCGGCGGCGCGCACCGTTTCCATGACGATTTTGGCGTTTTCGCTCACGTCACTCGACGGCAATCAGCGCGGCGGCCACCGCACGGTTTTCCGCCAGGAGAACATTGTAGGTCCGCACGGCAGCACCAGTCGACATCGGATCGGCCGCAATGCCCGCCGCCTTCAACACAGCACGCAGCGCCGCCGGCAACGGCCTGAGATCCTTGCCGGCGCCGACCAGCAGGATCTCGACCTGGTCAGCCTCGTTGAGCAGCTTGGCGAAATCCGCCGCCGTCAGTGCCAGGGGATCAGCCGGCTCCCAGCCATAGATGCCCGACGGCAGGCACAGGAGCGAGCCGCGATGCGACATGTCGGCGAAACGAAACCCGCCATTGCCATAGGCCTCGATCGGCGCACGGCCGGGGAAATGCGCCTCACGGATGACAATGCCTTTGGTCATCTCGTTGGCCGCCCGTCAGGTTGCTATGGCTTTGCCGCCGCTCACCGGCTTCTCCACATCGGCCGTCGCGGTTTCCGGCCGCAGCTTGAACAGGATGAGCAATGGCGCGGCGATGAAAATCGACGAATAGGTTCCGAAGACGACGCCGAAGAGCATCGCCAGCGTGAACGAGCGGATGACCTCGCCGCCGAATAGCACCAGCGCCAGCAGCGCGAGCATCGTCGTCACCGAGGTCAGCGTCGTTCGCGACAGCGTCTCGTTGATGGCGTTGTTCAACAATTGTGGCAACGGCATCCTCTTGTATTTTCGCAAGTCTTCGCGAACACGGTCATAGACGACGATCGTGTCATTGAGCGAATAGCCGATGATGGTGAGTATCGCTGCAAGCGACGATTGGTTGAATTCGAGACCGGTGATGACAAAGAAGCCGATGGTCATGACCACATCGTGGACCGTGGCGATGATGGCACCGACCGCGAACTGCCATTCGAAGCGGAACCAGACATAGACCAGGATTCCGAGCAGCGCGATCAGCATGGCGATGGTGCCTTGCTTGGCAAGCTCGCCGGAAACCGTCGGTCCCACCACCTCGACGCGGCGGAAATCGTAATGGTCCTGCAACTCGCCACGCACCTTGTCGATGACGGTCTGTTCGGCGTTCTCGCCGCCCTCCTGCGTGCCGACGCGGATCAAGACGTCGTTCGGGTCGCCGAACTGCTGCACCTGCACTTCGCCGATGTTGAGTTCCGAAAGCCTGCCGCGGATGTCGGCAATATCGGCGGTGCCATCCTTGGCCTGGACCTCGATCAGCGACCCCCCCTTGAAGTCGATGCCGTAATTGATGTCGACGGTCATGAACAGCACGACCGCCAGGATCGACAGCACGCTGGACAGCGCGAATGTCCAGCGGCGGATGCCCATGAACGGAATTCGCGTGCCCGGCGGGACGAAGGTCACCGGCGCGCGCGGCAATTCCTTCGGGCGGGCGCGGCGAAGCCAGATCGACACCAGCAGGCGGGTGAAGGTGAAGGCGGTGAAGACGGTGGTCAGAATGCCGATGGCGAAGGTTACGGCAAAGCCCTTCACCGGGCCGGTCCCGAGCCAGAACAGCACCACGGTCGCGATCAGCGAGGTGACGTTCGAATCGACGATGGTCGCCAGCGCTTTGGAAAAGCCCGTGTCGATCGCCTGGATTACCGAGCGGCCGTTTCGTCGCTCCTCGCGGATGCGCTCGTAGATGAGAACGTTTGAATCGACCGCCATGCCGATGGTCAGCACGATGCCGGCGATGCCGGGCAATGTCAGTGTCGCGCCAAGCAATGACAACAACCCGATGATCATCGCGACATGCACCGCCAGCGCGATGTTGGCAATGAAGCCGAGAAAGCCATAGGCCACGAACATAAACACGACGACGAGGATGGAGCCGATCACGCCGGCAACCTTGCCGGCGTGAATGGAATCCTCGCCGAGCCCAGGGCCTACCGTGCGCTCTTCGATCACCGTCAGCGTCGCCGGCAGCGCGCCGGCACGCAACAGCACGGCGAGATCGTTGGCGCTCTCGGCGGTGAAATTGCCTGAGATCTGGCCGCTGCCGCCAAGGATCGGTTCGCGGATCTGCGGCGCCGAAATCACCTGATTGTCGAGGATGATGGCAAACAGCTTGCCGACATTCTGCGAGGTGGCCTGGCCGAAACGCGCCGCCCCCTTGGAATCGAAGGTGAACGAAACCACCGGCTCATTGGTCTGGGAATTGTACGTCGCCTGCGCATCGACGAGATTTTCGCCAGAAACGATGACGCGGTTCTCGATCAGATAGGGAACCGGCGGATCATCCTGCGAATACAACACCGAAGATCCGGCCGGCGGACGACCGTTGAGCGCGTCCTGCACCGGCATCGACTGGTCGACCATCTGGAAGGTCAGCTTGGCGGTCTGGCCTAGAATGTCCTTCAGCCGTTGCGGATCCTGCAGGCCCGGCACCTGGACCAGAATGCGGTCGTCGCCTTGGCGTTGCACGATCGGCTCGGTGGTGCCGAGTTCGTTGACGCGGCGCTCGACGACTTCGAGCGACTGCGCCAGCGCCGTCGACGTGCGATACTTGATGCCGGCATCGGTGAAGGCGAATTTGAGCAGGCCGGGCTCGGAATCATCCAGCGACATTTCTTGGACAGAGCCGCCGCTGAACAGGCCGGCGGCCACCGGGTCGGTCAATGTCTTCAGCGCCGTCTTGGCGGCTTCGACCTGACCGGGATCTGTGATGCGGACCTGAACGGCCCGGCCTGATCCGGCAAGGCCGGTATAACCGATCTTGGCATCGCGCAGCCGCGTCCTGATTTCGTCGCGCGTCGTCTCCAGCCGATCCTTGATCAGATCGTTCGGATCCATCCTGAGCAGGATATGCGAGCCGCCCTGCAGATCGAGGCCGAGCGTCATCTGGCGCTTCGGAACCCAGTCGGGAAGCTTGGCGAGCGTGCTTGCCGAAAAAAGATTGGGCGCAGCCAGGATCACTGTGGCGGCCACGGCCAGCCAGATCAGGATCATCTTGAAGCGCGAGAAATAGAGCATATGGCGTCGTCCGTCACGGCATTCGGGCGGATCGTTCCGCCTGGAATTGGGTTATTCTAGGCGCTCTGGTTCGCCACTGGCTCGCCGTGGTCCGCACAAAGGTTGATGTCGAGCACAAGGCAGTTCACTTTGATGCTGCCATCGGGCTTTCTTCAACTATTGTCAATCTTGCCGTCATGAGACCAGCGCGCAATGGCATCACGAGATCGTTGGCGCCCCGTGATACCGGCGGCCAGCCAGATCAGGTTCGTCCTGAAGCGCGAAAATTCAGCAAATGGCTTTGTCGGTCTGGGTGTTTCCGCAGATCGTTCGCCGACAATCGGTTTATTTCTTGGCGTTCTGGTTCGCCACTGGCTCGCCCTTGACGCGCACATCGGCGATCGTCGAGCGCAGCGCCGTTACCTTGGTGCCACCGCCGAGATCGATCTCGAGTTCGTTGTCATCGATGACCTTGGTCACCTTGCCGACGAAACCGCCGCCAGTGACGACCGTATCGCCGCGGCGCACCGCCGCCAGCATCTCGCCGCGCTTCTTCAACTGCGTGCGCTGCGGCCGGATGATCAGAAAATACATGATCACGAAAATCAGGACAAACGGCAAAATGCTGATGAACATATCCGGGGAGGTGCCGACGCCTTGGGCATATGCCGGTGTCACGAACATCGAAGTACTCCTGAATTTTGAAAAACAGCCGCCAAACGGGTAATTTGGCGGCCCCGTGAAATTTGGCCGGAATATAGTCGGTAAAGTTGCCAATGCAACTGCGGCCGAGCATTTCAGCTGCTTTTCCGGCTGGTTGAGCCGTGTTAGAGCATGGTCCCGAATGATGGAGCGCGGTTCTCGAAAAAGATCGTGCCCTAACAAAAGGTTGGAGCCGGTTCCGAAACCGCCGGAATCAATAGGTTCCGTTGCTTCGTGAATGCAAAAACAAAAGACAAGAATGACCGACAGCACCATCGAAGCCCTGAACAGGAAGCTCGACCGCCTGATCGAGGCGGTCGCCCGCCTCGCCCCGCCTCCGGTGCCGGAAACCGATCTCGGCGGGGCCGACTGCTTCGTCTGGCAGGCTGATCCCGGCTATCTGGAGCCGGTGCGCAAGGTCAACCGCGTCGACATCGGTTTGATCCGCGGCGTCGACCGCGTCCGCGATATACTGGTCGACAACACCGAGCGTTTCGCCTCCGGTTACACAGCCAACAACGTGCTGTTGTGGGGCGCACGCGGCATGGGAAAATCCTCGCTGGTCAAGGCCGTGCATGCGGCGGTCAACGCATCGGCAAAGCTGGACCTGCCACTCAAGCTCATCGAGATCCACCGCGAGGACATCGACACGCTGCCGAAGCTGATGGCGCTGCTGAAGGCAGCGCCTTACCGTTTCATCCTGTTTTGCGACGACCTCTCATTCGACCACGACGACACGTCCTACAAGTCGCTGAAGGCGGCGCTCGAAGGCGGAGTCGAGGGCCGCCCGGCGAATGTGATCTTCTACGCCACGTCGAACCGGCGCCACCTTTTGCCGCGCGACATGATCGACAATGAGCGCTCGACCGCCATCAACCCGTCGGAAGCGGTCGAGGAAAAAGTCTCGCTCTCCGACCGTTTCGGCCTCTGGCTCGGCTTCCACAAATGCTCGCAGGACGAGTATCTCGACATGATCGGCGGATATGTCCGCCATCACGGACTTGCCATCGATCCCGAGACGCTGCGCGCCGAGGCGCTGGAATGGGCGACGACGCGCGGCAGCCGTTCGGGCCGCGTCGCCTGGCAGTACACCCAGGATCTGGCAGGCCGGCTCGGCAAGTCGCTCCAGGATTAGACCATGATCCCGAACCGAAGGTCAGCGTAGCAAAAAGTGGAGCCCGGTTTTCGGACAAGATCATGGTCCGGAAAAGCCCCTAAAAAAGCCCGCCCCTTGCGGAGCGGGCTGAGCGGCGGGCCGGACTGGAGGTCAGGCGGCCCGCAATCGCTTTTCTTGTTCTATTCAAGATAGGTCGAACGATCGACTTTCTTTATTCAAGATAGGTCGAAGGATCGACCGGCGCCGAATTCTTGCGCACTTCGAAATGCAGTTTCGGCGAGTCGGTGGTGCCGCTCATGCCGGACTGCGCGATTTCCTGGCCGCGCTTGACCTTCTGGCCGCGCTGGACCTCTATCGAACGGGCGTGACCATAGACTGTGACCAAACCGTTCTCGTGGCGCACCAGCACCGTATTGCCGAATTCCTTGAGGCCATCGCCGGCATAGATGACGACGCCGTTCTCGGCCGCCTTGACTGGCGTTCCTTCCGGCACGGCGATGTCGACACCGTCCTTGCCGCCGCCGAAACTGGAGATCACGCGGCCGCGCACCGGCCAGCGCATCTTGCCGATACCGGTGGCGTTCGGCGCGACCGCGTCGTCGTCCTCGGCCTGCTGGATGACCTTTTCCTTCTTCGGCGGCGTGTAGGCGGCGAGCGTTTCCGACGGCGTCGTCTTCGCCGCAGGCGGGGTGGTGGCAGTTGTTACCGGATCGACCTTTGCCGGCTTGGCGTTGGCAACTGTCGCGGTTCCGCCGGCCGGCACCTTCAATGTCTGGCCGATCTTGAGCAGACCGTCCTGCATGCCGTTCGCCTGCTTCAACGCAACCACGCCGACGCCGGTCTTCCTGGCGATGGCCGACAGCGTATCGCCCTGCTGCACGGTGTAGGAGCCACCGGCACCAGCCGCCTTGGGTGCGGCGTCCTTCGGCTGGCTTGCTGCGGCCGATGCATCCACCTGCGCGGTGGACTTGCCCTCCTTGAGCTTGGGCTGCTGCGGCAGCACGGCGACCATCTCCGGTGCCTTGGCCGGCACATCGTGCTTGGTGTCGTTCGCAGGCTTGGCGTCGGCAAGCTTCGGGGCCGGTTTCTTGCCCGAATAGGCATAGGCCGGGATGACGATCTTCTGGCCGGTCTTCAGCCCGTTGGTCGCGCTTAGCCCATTGACCTTCATCAGCGCGTCGGCGGGCACACCGTAGCGCCGCGACAGGCCGGAAATTGTCTCGCCGTCCTTGACGATGATCTCGGTGGCACGCGGCTCGCCGCCCGCAGTCGCCATGCGCGGAGCATCGGGCTGTGACTCTTTGAACGGCTTTGCCACGGTTCCGGTCGCAGTCCGGTCGACCCGGGGAGCGGCTGGCGCCGAAGCGGTGCGAGCCGGACTGGCGGCGGGCGCCGACGCGGTAGCCGGCTGCGCCTGGTCGACCGGCGGCAATTGCTGCGTCGTGACCGGTTCGAGGCTTGAACGGCTTACCGACTGGGTGTGGCTGCCGTCGGACGGCGCGGCCGAAACCGCGGCGGCATCGCCGGGATAGGGCTGGGCGGCGTCCTGCTTGTCGATTATGGCGCGCTGGTTGTTTGTCGACGACGTGAAGACATCGTCGACGCTGTTGAACCGCGAGACCTGGGAACTGCATCCCGCCGTAGTGCCCGCAACCATCAGGACGGCGATACCCCGCGCCAGGTTGCGTCCGTTTGCCTTCAAAATACTGAATTGCATCGCATTTACCCGCAGATACCCGGTACAGACTGACCGTGATTAAAGCGCGTTAATGTTACCGGCCGGTTAAACCTCTAGAATCAGACGCAAATTTTCTTAAAATATTTAAAGCTGCTTGGACGGGCGTGGTCCAGCTCAGGTAAGCCGGAGACGGACCAGACAGGTAAGTTGCGGGCATCACCTGAATATCGACAGATCCTAGATGACGGCGGCCACGCTGCGCAGGATCGGCTGCAGGCGTACGAGACCGATGTCCTCGCGTTCGAAGCGGCTGCCGACCTTGGTCAGCTTGGCCAGCACCTGCTCGCCCTCCTCGGGTCCGATCGGGGCGATGACGATGCCGCCGCTCGACAATTGATCGAGCAGGAAGCGCGGCAGGCTGTCGAAGGCCGCCCACGCGACGATACGGTCGAACGGCGCTTCATTGGCCAGTCCGTTGGAGCCGTCCGCCTGGCGCACGATGACATTGCCGATGCCGAGCGCCTCGAAGCGCTGTTTGGCCTGCTCGACCAGCGTCTTGTAGCGATCGATGGTGACGACGCGCGCGGCGAGCCGCGACATCACCGCCGCCGTGTAGCCCGACCCGGTGCCGATCTCGAGCACCCGGTTGCCCGGCTCGATGGCAAGTGCTGCGATCACCGCAGCCTGCAGATCGGCGCCCTCGATCGCCTCGCCGCATTCGATCGGCAGCATGCGGTCCGACCAGGCGATCGGATGGAACTGTGCGGAAAGGAAGCCGCGCCGCGGCGTCGCCTCGAAGGCGGCGATCAGCGCCTTCGGCACCACGCCCTTGCCACGCAGGCGGAGCAGGAAAGCGGCGAAGCCTTCGCGGTCATCGGCCGTCGGACCATGGTTCAGGTTCATGCGAGCGCCTTGGTCAGTTGATCGCGGATTTCGTGCGCTGTGAGATCGAGCTGCAGCGGCGTCACCGACACCAGCCGGTTGCGCATGGCATGGAGATCAGTGCCTTGCTTGCCCTCGACCGGCTCGCGGCCGAAGCGCAGCCAATAATAGGGAAGCCCGCGGCCGTCGCGGCGCTCGTCGACCCACAGGCTGTGGACGAGCTTGCCTTGCGAGGTGACCACCGTGCCGGCGATCTCTTCGGGAAGGCAATTCGGAAAATTGACGTTGAGCAGCACGCCATCCGGCAGCGGCATGGCGACCAGTTTTTTGAGCAGCGCCGGCGCCAGCGCCTCGGTGGTCTCGTAAGGGACGAGGCGATCCTCGCCGACATAGGAATAAGCCTGGCTGAGCGCGATCGAGCGCACGCCGAGCAATGCGCCTTCCATGGCGCCGGCAACGGTGCCCGAATAGGTGACGTCGTCGGCGATGTTGGCGCCGGAATTGACCCCGGACAGGATCAGGTCTGGTGCTGCGGGCAGGATTTTTTTTACGCCCATGATGACGCAGTCGGTCGGCGTGCCGCGCACGGCAAAGTGCTTTTCGCCGATCTTTCTCAGGCGCAGCGGCTCCGAGATCGACAGCGAATGCGCATAGCCGGACTGATCCTGCTCTGGCGCCACCACCCAGACATCATCCGACAGCGTGCGGGCGATGCGTTCGAGCGATGCAAGGCCCTCGGCATGGATGCCGTCATCATTGGTCAGGAGGATGCGCATTATCTCGATTCGATCTTTTCCAGACCGCCCATGTAAGGCCGAAGCGCTTCAGGAATGGTTACGCTGCCATCCTCATTCTGGTAGTTTTCGATGACGGCAATAAGGGCGCGGCCGACGGCGGTGCCGGAACCGTTCAGCGTGTGGACGAAGCGGTTGCCCTTGCCGTCCTTATCCTTGTAGCGGGCATCCATGCGCCGCGCCTGGAAATCGCCACAGACCGAGCAGGACGAAATCTCGCGATAGGCGTTCTGGCCCGGCAGCCAGACCTCGATGTCATAGGTCTTGCGCGCGCCAAAGCCCATGTCGCCGGTGCACAGCGTCACGGTGCGGAACGGCAGGCCGAGCCGCTTCAGCACTTCCTCAGCGCATTCGGTCATCCGATCGTGCTCGGCAAGCGAGGTGTCCTGGTCGGTGATCGACACCAGTTCGACCTTGTAGAACTGGTGCTGGCGCAGCATGCCGCGCGTATCGCGCCCGGCCGAGCCCGCTTCCGAACGGAAGCACGGCGTCAGCGCGGTATAGCGCAGCGGCAGTCTTTCATGCGGCGTGATGTCTTCGCGCACGAGATTTGTCAGCGGCACTTCGGCGGTGGGAATGAGGCCAAGCCTGCCGTCCCCATGCGGGGCGAAGAACAGATCCTCCTCGAACTTCGGCAGTTGCCCGGTGCCGAAAAGCGCTTCGTCGCGCACCATCAGCGGCGGCTGGACCTCCTCGTAGCCATGCTCGGTCGTATGCAGGTCCAGCATGAACTGGCCGAGCGCGCGCTCCATCCGTGCCAGTCCGCCCTTGAGCACCGTGAACCGCGAACCGGACAGTTTCGCCGCCCGCTCAAAATCCATCATGCCGAGCGCTTCGCCGATCTCGAAATGCTCCTTCACCCAGTTCGGGCGGGCCGGCACCTTGCCGACGGTGCGCTTGACGACGTTGTCGTGCTCGTCCTTGCCGACCGGCACGTCGTCGAACGGCACGTTGGGCAGCACCGCCGATGCGTCGTTCAGCGCCTTGTCGAGCTCGCGTTCGCGCGCCTCGCCGTTCTGGATGAAGGCCTTGATCTCGCCGACCTCGGCCTTCAGTCTTTCGGCAAGGGCGGCGTCGCCCGAGCGCATGGCGTTGCCGATTTCTCTCGAGGCGGCGTTGCGGCGCTCCTGCCTGGTCTGCAGCTCGGTCAGATGTTCGCGCCGCGCCTCGTCCCTGGCGATCAGATCATCGACCGTGGACTGCGCCTCCGCAACCTGCCACGAGCGCTTCTGGAGCGCCTCGACGAGGGCCTTCGGATTGTCGCGAATCCATTTGATGTCAAGCATGGTCTGTTCGTCCTCAAGTAGGCTAGAGGGGGCGTAAACCGCATCCTTGACCGATGCAAGATGTGAAGATCGAGTTCCCTCGCGCCCCGCGCTGTCCCGCAAACCTGAAGATAACGGCGATGCCGCTAGGTCGATGACGCGTCCGCCGGCTTTTCGGCCGCCGCTTCCGCAGCCTCCCGCTTCTCGCGCGCCAGACGTTCCCGTTCCTTGCTGCGCTCGATCAGCCGGGCCGACCAGATCGAGACCTCGTAGAGAAGGATCGTGGGAACGGCCAGGCCGATCTGGCTTATCGGGTCGGGCGGCGTCAGAATAGCCGCGACGACGAAAGCGATGACGATTGCCCATTTGCGCTTTTCGACCAGCGCCTCGGACGACAGCATGCCCACCCGCGTCATCAGGCTGGTCACCACCGGCAACTGGAACACCAGACCGAAGGAGAAGATCAGCGTCATGATCAGGCTGAGATATTCCGACACTTTCGGCAGCAGCGAAATCTGCACCTGGTCGTCGGTGCCGGCCTGCTGCATGGCGAGGAAGAACCACATCACCATCGGCGTGAAGAAGAAATAGACCAGCGACGCGCCCATCAGGAACAGGATCGGCGAAGCGATCAGGAACGGCAGGAAGGCGTTGCGTTCATTCTTGTAGAGGCCGGGCGCGATGAATTTGTAGATCTGGGTGGCGATCAGCGGAAAGGCGATCACCATGCCGCCGAACATCGCCAGCTTGACCTGGGTGAAGAAGAATTCCTGCGGCGCCGTGTAGATCAGCTCGACCTTGTGCGGGTCGAGCCCTGCCCATTGCGTCGCCCATTTGAACGGGATGACCAGCAGGTTGAACAACTGCTTGGCGAAGAAGAAGCAGAACAGGAAGGCGACGAAGAACCCGCCGATCGACCACATCAGCCGCCGGCGCAACTCGATCAGATGCTCCATCAGCGGAGCCGCCGACTTGTCGATCTCGTCCTTTTCCGAAATGCTCACTTGGCGGCTCCCGCCGTCTTTTTGGCGGCTGCGGCCGGCTTCTTAACCGTTGCTGGTGCGGGCTTCGGCTCGGCCTTTTTAGCCGCGGTCTTTGTCACAGCAGGTTTTGCCGCTGGCTTCGCTGCGGCCTTGGAGGCCGGCATCGCTTTCGCTGGCGCGGCACCCGTCTTCGCCGCCGAGGCGTTTGGCGATGCGGCCGGCGCCGCCGTCGCGACAGGCGGTGTCACCGAACCATCGGTCATCGCCGGAAAGGTCGGCGCCGCCGGCGCCGCTTCCGGGGCATCGACGCCCGGCAGCACCGTCGCGCCATTGTTCAGCTCGGTATCCTGCGGCGTCGAAGCAGCCGGCGCGACCGGGTCTGCGGCCGGCTTCGGCTTCATCACCGCGTCGACGCCTGAACGGACGTCGGCCGCCGCCTGCTCGAACGGGTTGAGCTGTTTCCTGATCTCGGCGGCCGGGTTGAGGCTTCTGAGTGAATCGACCGACTTCTTGACGTCGTCAAGCTCGGCCTCCTTCAGCGCATCGTTGAACTGTTTCTGGAAGTCGGCGGCCATGCCGCGCATCTTCGCCGTCGTGCGGCCAAAAGTGCGCAGCATCTTGGGCAAATCCTTGGGCCCGACGACCACGATCATGACGATCGCGATCACCAGCATCTCGGTCCAGCCGATGTCGAACATGGCGATACGTTCCGACTAAAGTTTTGGGCTCAGCTCTTGCTGGCCTTTTCCTTCGCTGCCGAAACGGTTTCGTCGGCACGGTGCTCGACGGTGCGCTTGTCCTCGGCAACCTCGTCGTCGGCGATGCCCTTCTTGAAGCTCTTGATACCCTTGGCCATGTCACCCATCAGCTCGGGAATCTTGCCGCGACCGAACACCAGCAGCACGATCACCAGCACGATCAGCCAATGCCAAATCGAAAATGAACCCATAACAATCTCTCTCGAAAGTTTTCTCTGACGATGATCTATGCGCTTTCGCGCCGGGATTCAAACACAACCGCGACAGAGTTTATAAATGAGTGGCCGAAGTCACGCAGTTTCGGCGCCTCAGCCCGCTACCTATCGGCGCAGCCGCTAAATACCATCGCTTTCGGCACGTCGTTTGCGGTCAATCTTCCTCGACGCGCGGCGTCAACAGGCCGAGTTCCTCAAGGTCGATGTCGGTCAGCGGATCCTCGTCATCGGTCAGCACGTCCGGGTCGGCCGGCGGCATCGGAATGGAAAAATTCGACGGCATGCGGCCCGAAAGCAGCCCGGCACCCTTCAATTCCTCCATGCCGGGAAGATCGCGGATCTCCTCCAACGCGAAATGGTCGAGGAAGATGTCGGTGGTGCCGTAGGTGACGGGACGGCCGGGCGTGCGGCGCCGGCCGCGCATCTTCACCCATTCGGTCTCCATCAGCGTGTCCAGGGTGCCCTTCGAGGTCTCGACGCCTCTGATATCCTCGATCTCGGCGCGCGTCACCGGCTGGTGGTAGGCGATGATCGCCAGCACTTCGAGCGCCGCACGGGACAGCTTCTTCTGCTGCACCGTGTCGCGGCTCATCAGGAAAGCGAGATCGCCGGCGGTGCGGAACGCCCAGGCATCGCCGACGCGCACCAGATTGACGCCGCGCCGCGCATAAATCTGCTGCAGCTCAGCCATCGCCGCGGCAATATTGATGCCGTCGGGCAGGCGCCCGGCAAGCTGCCTTTCGCTGACCGGTTCGGCGCTGGCGAAAACGATCGCCTCGGCCATGCGCACGGCCTCTGCCATATGCAGCCGCTCGCCGGGATTCTGGGACAAGTTCTGGGCCTGACTTTCTGCCGGCATCTCGGCGAGCACGCCGTCTTCGGTCTCGTCGTCGACCTTGAACGGAATGACCGAAGCGTTGGTGCGCTCGCTCATGATGCCACCTCAACTGCCCTGATGCCTTGCGCACGACCGCGCAGATAGAGCGGCGCGAACACGTCGTCCTGCCGCATTTCCATTTTGCCTTCGCGCACCAGTTCCAGCGTCGCCGCAAACGAACTGGCAATCGCGGTGCGCCGCTCGTCCGGGTCGGTCAGATATTCGACCAGGAAACGGTCCAGCGCCGTCCAGTCGGCAAGCGTGCCGATCAGCCTGTTCAGGATGTCGCGCGCATCCTTGAGCGACCACACGCCGCGCCTGGCGATCGTCACATTGGTGATCGCCTGCTTCTGGCGTTGCGCCGCATAGGCGGTCAGCAGATCGTAGAGCGAGGCCGAATAGGCGTTGCGTTTCTCGACGATGACCATTTCCGGCATGCCGCGGGCGAACACGTCGCGTCCGAGCCGGTTGCGGTTGACCAGACGCGCCGCCGCGTCGCGCATCGCTTCCAGCCGCTTCAACCGGAATTGCAGCACCGCCGCCAGTTCCTCGCCGCTTTCACCGTCGTCGCCGGGTTGCTTGGGGATCAAGAGCTTCGACTTGAGAAACGCCAGCCACGCCGCCATCACCAGATAGTCGGCGGCAAGCTCCAGCCTGAGCGCCCTCACCTTTTCGACGAAGGCCAGATATTGCTCGGCAAGCGCCAGGATCGAGATGCGCGACAAATCGACCTTCTGGTTGCGGGCAAGATGCAGCAGAAGATCGAGCGGGCCCTCGAAACCGTCGACATCGACGACCAGCGCGGGATCGCCGGTCAGCCGCGAATCGTCGTTCTCGGCCCAAAGACGGTCCATCGGTGCGGCCTTGCCGGCCTTGCTGTCCAACGTTTCCGCCACTTCCTGTCGCGTCCTTTGCTTTTATCTTCTTGTTTGACCGTGATCGGTTCCGAAAAACCGGCTCACCCTTTTCGGCATCATGATCTAGGCCACCGCATCGAAATAGGTGGCGAATTCGGCGCGTATCTCGGCTTCATCAGCCCGATCGCGGTTCTTGATATAGGTCAGCGCCCGTTGCGCGCGTTGCAGCGACGTGCCTTCAAGCCCCGTTGTGCGCGACGCAATGCCGACCATCTCCTCGAAAACGCCGTTGCAGTGAAGGACCAGATCGCAGCCCGCCGCAAGGATCGCCGCCGCCTTTGTCGGGAAATCCCCAGAAAGTGCCTTCATCGACGTGTCGTCGCTCATCAGCAGCCCGTCGAAACCGATTTCGCCGCGGATGATCTCGTCGATGACCTTGCCGGAGGTGGTGGCCGGGTTCTTCGGGTCGATCGCGCTGTAGACGACATGCGCCGTCATCGCCATCGGCAAATGATTGAGCTCCCTGAACGGGGCGAAATCATGCCGCTGCAAGTCGCTCATCGAGGCATCGACGGTCGGCAGTTCGAAATGCGTGTCGGCAAAGGCCCGTCCATGCCCGGGAATATGCTTCATCACCGGCAGCACGCCTCCCGACATCAGGCCCTCCGCCGCGGCGCGGCCCAGTTCGATGACGGCACGAGGCTCCTTGCCATAGGCGCGCGCGCCGATGACGTCGCTGGCGCCCTCGATCGGCACGTCGAGCACCGGCAGGCAATCAGCCGTGATGCCGTAGCGCAGCAGGTCGAAAGCATGCAGCCGCGCCATCAGCCATGCTGCGCGGTTGCCGGCATCATGGTCGTTGCGCCACAAGGCGCCGAGCGCGCCACCGGCCGGATAATTCGGTGCCAGCGGCGGCCGCAGGCGCTGCACACGGCCGCCTTCCTGGTCGATGAACACCGGGGCGTCCGGGCGCTCGACACAATCGCGCATCGCGGCGACCAGATCGCGGATCTGCTCGGCCTCGCCGATGTTGCGGGCAAACAGGATGAATCCCCACGGGCATTCGCTGCGATAGAAACTGATTTCGTCGCGTGTGAGTGATTTCCCGGCGCAGCCAAGGATCATGGATTTTGATTCGGTCATGGGCGGGAGTTTAGAGCTTCACGCAGACAAAGGGAATCGCATCGAGCCACATCGCTCGAGCCGGAATCCTTCCACACGAGGAACTCCTTCCACCATAGAAAAACGGCGCGGTCTGTGACCGCGCCGGTTCTTTCGGCCCAAGGGCGGGAGATTTGAAAATGGTTAGCGCGACACGAAACAGTTGCCCCCGGCAGCCTTGTAGTTGGTGCACAGGCTGATCGCATCGTTGCGCGACTTCGCCGGGACGCGAACGCGATAGAACGTTCCCTTGCCGGCGATCTCGGCCTTGACGATGTTGGCCGTGTGGCCGGAAAGCACGCTGCCATAGCGACGCTGCAGATCCTGATAGGTCGACTGGGCGCTTTCGACGGTCGGCTGCGAGGCGATCTGCATCGACCACGAGCCACCGCCGGTCGAGGCCGCCGCCGGACTGATGGACGCAACCTGGTCGGGCTTGACCTCACCGACGACGTCGACCGGCTGGTCGGACGGACGCTGCGGCGCCACCGGAACCGTGGCCGGCGTGTTGGCAGGCTGGTTGGTTTGAGCTTCAGCCTCAGCCGTGGGCACGGCGGCCAGATTGACTGCTTCCGGCGCGGCGGTTTCGGCCCGGTCGCCGGCCGCTGGCTCGCCCACCGGGTCGCCGCCCAACAGGTCGCCACTTGCCTGGTCGGCAACAGACGCTACGGTACCGGTCTGCGCCGCTTCGCCGGCCTGACCCGCTGGGGCGACAAGCTGCGGCGCCGGATCGACAGGCTCGACGGCAGCCACCTGCGATACCGCAGGCGCCGGATCCTCGCGCGCAACCAGTGAACCATCAGATTTGACCACCATGGTTCTCACCTTGCGTGGCGCAACGGCGACGACATCCGGCTCGATGCCCTGCTCGGCCTCTTGCAGAACCTGGGCGATACGATCCTCGGACTTGGGTGCTGGCGCGGCGGCGTCGGCATTCCCGGCCGCTTGCGTGCCGCCGGCCGCTTGCGTGCCGCCGGCCGCATCGGCGGCTTCAGCCGTGTCGATGTCGTCGGGCGAAAGATCGACCACACGACTCTGCGGCGGTTCCCTGGCCGCCACGTCCACCGGCTCTTCGGTATTGGTGACCAGTTTTTCCTGGACCGGTTCGGCAGGCCTCGCGCCCCCCTTGGCCACGGCGTCGTAAACCTTGTTGTCCTGGTTCGGCACGACGGTGCCGCCCGGGTTTTCCGGCCTGACCTTGATCGGTGCGTTGTCCGCCTTGACGATGACCGGCGCATCGGTGCCGCCGTTGCCGCCGAAAGACAGCGCGAAGGCGCCGAGACCGCCGGCGATCGCCACGGCGCCGACGACTGCGGCGACCAGGAGGCCGCGGCTCCGGGGCCTCGCGGCATGCTGCTCGGCCAGGCCTGGAACCGACATGGCCTCATCCAGTTCGGGGTCGTAGTCGAGTTCGTCCAGGGCAAAATCGTTGGCTTGCGCTTGCGAAACCGGCCGACCGCTGGGCAAGTCGCCCAGATCAAAGCCGCTGGCGGCATCGGCGTAAGACGCACTGACGGGCGCTGCTGCCAGTCTCGCCGCATAGGTCCGCGTTTCAACGCGGTCGGGCTCATGGCCTGACTGGAACCCGGCCGCTGACTGGAACCCTGCCCCCGGCTGGGGTCCGGCCCCCGGCTTGAATCCGGTATTGTAGGATTCGTCGTCATAGACCGCGCTGCGCGCCGGCCCGGCAGCGACGTCCACGGCATTCATTTCCGAGAGAAGGTTGGCGAACTCGGTATCGAGATCGTCATAGGCAGGCACCGGCGGTTCGTCTTCATTGGAGTCGAGTTCCGGAATATCGAGGTCGTCCGCCAGCGCCACGACGCGCTCGGGCACATCGACCGTCTCGACATCGGGCATCTCGTCATATGCAGAGGCTTGTTCGCTTTGCGCTGGCGCAGGTGCCGCATTGGCGGCATCGTCTTCGGCCGGCTCATCCTGATAGGCCGGCTCATCCTGATAGGAGGGTGCCGCAGCGGTTGGCGGTGTCGTTGTTTCTGTGGTCGCCGAAGCCGTCGGCTGGGCTGCAAAGGCGGGTTGCGGCTGTGCCACCGGCGTTACGCGGCTCCACGAACGGGCCGGCGCAGGCGCGGCGGAGGGTGCCGTCATCCAGCTGAGCGAATCATTCGGATCCTGCTGTGGAGCGGCGGCCGCAACGTCATCGCCATGATCCAGACCGATGTCCTTGGCGAAGGCGGCGTGCAATGCATCGTCGTCGAAATCGATATCAGCCGGTCCGGCAGCTTCTTCAGCGCCGAAATCATGGCCCTCGAGCCCGTCGAGGAGAACGGTGTCGAGATCGGCGTCGGCGGCCTGGACCGCGTCTTCATTCGACTGCTCCGAAAGGTCTTGCTCGTCAAGGCTCCCGGCCAGTTCGTCGGTGGGATCCACTGGTTCGTCGGCGGCTTCTCCAGCCGCGGCTACAGGTTGCTGAACCATGGCGGCCGCGGACCCTGCCACCGGGGCAGCCCGTGCGCTCATGGTGCCCAACAGCGCGTTCAATTCGTCTTCGAGGCTCCGCTCCTCAGCGATGGCGGCTGACGCCGTCGGTTCGGCTGCAACGCCGGGGGCCTGAGTAGCCGGCGCCTCGGCTTCATCGGCAAGCGTGTCGTCGAAGCTCAATTCAAGATCGTCGTCGAACGCATGTTCCGGGGTCGCGGTGGAAGGCTCGTCGTCCTTGGCGTCGATAGAATCCGGCTCGTCAATTTCTGGCTCGTCGACTTCGACCGGCTCAGCCGTGCGAATGTCGAAATCCATGTCGACGTCATCCATATCGACGTCGGGCATGGTGTCGTGGTCGGCAAAGTCCTCGTCGGACTCATCCGAAACGGCCCGAATGGGCGCAGCAGGAGCTTCAACAGCGGCCTCGATCGGCTCATGCTCGTCGAGCGTCAGCTCGTCTTCTAGCGAGCTTGCGACGGCGTTGTCGAATTCATCGTCGAACGCGGGTTCGGCGCCCGGCACGGCGATGTCTGCGGCTTCGGCGGCCTGCTCCACCGGCACGTGCTCGTCGAGCGTCAGTTCGTCTTCGAGCGAGCTTGCGACGGCGTTGTCGAATTCATCGTCGAAGGCGGGGTCAGCGGCCGGCGCGGAGATGTCGGCGGCGGTATTCTGTTCGTCCGTCGCATCGTCGTCCAGCCGGAAATCCTGTTCGAGCGACGCAGAGAGTTCGTCGTTTACCGGCAAATCGTCTTCGAACGGCGACACGTCTTCGAGCGAACTGGCGATCGCATGGTCAAAATCGTCGTCGAACACCGCTTCAACAGCCGGCGCGGATACTCCGGCAACACCGGAACCCAGGTCGGCGGCGGCAACGGCATGGGCAGTTTCGTCCGCCGTGTCGTCGTCCAGCCGGAAATCCTGTTCGAGCGACGCGGCAAGCTCGTCGTTCCCAAGCTCGTCGTTTCCAAGCCTGTCGTCCACCGGCAAATCGTCTTCGAATAGCGACACGTCTTCGAGCGAACTGGCGAGCGCTTCGTCGAAATCGTCGTCGAAAGCAGCTTCAGCAGCCGAGGGAGTTCCGGCAACGCCAGAGCGCACATCGTCGGCAGCAATGGCAACGGCGGTTTCGTCTACCGCATCGTCGTCGAGCAGGAGATCCTGTTCGAGCGACGCGACAAGCTCGTCGTCGATTGGGTCAGTAGCAGCCGCGTCGAAAGCCGGCTCGCGAAGCTCGGCTGCGCCGTCATTGGCGTCGCCGCCGAATTCGCCCATCAACTCCTTCTCGAGGTCGATGCCGAAATCGCCGTCGTCCGCTGGCTGACTTGCTGCAGCCGCCGTCGACTGGGCCTGCGGCTTGACCGGCTCGCGCGGGTCGAAGCCCATGATCCTGGTCAGTTCCGCGAACGGATCATCGCTGGCGATATCGTTTTGGGCGGCTGCTTTCAGCTGGGTTCTGTCTGCCATTATTGTTCCCGAACTCGCACTCATTCGGACGCCGTGGACGTCGCGCAGGGTTGGCCCTTACCAGCGCAATGTGGGCAAAAGGTGACAGGTTTTTTAGTCAAACCTAACGCATTTCGGTGGGCGCATCGGCTCCGATCAGCGTCAGGCCGGACGTCAAAACGTCCGATACAGCCTGCACCAGCCCTAGTCTGGCATGGGTCAATTGTCGGTCGTTAACCTTAACAAAACGTAAGTCGGGATTTTCGGTGCCGCGGTTCCAATGTCCGTGGAAGCTGGAGGCGAGATCGTAGAGGTAGAATGCCAGCCGGTGCGGCTCGAGCGCAAGTGCCGCGGATTCGATCAGCCGCGGATATTCGGCAAGCTTCCTGATCAGGCCGATCTCGCCTTCGTCGGTCAGCGAAGCGGTGGCGGCGGCCAGCCGATTGCGGTCGAAATTGGCCTCGCCCAGCTGTTCGCTCGCCTGCCGGAACACCGAATGGCAGCGCGCCGAGGCGTACTGGACGTAGAACACCGGATTGTCCTTCGACTGCTCGGTCACTTTGGCGAAGTCGAAATCGAGCGGCGCATCGTTCTTGCGGTAGAGCATCATGAAGCGGATCGGGTCGCGACCGACCTCCTCCACCACTTCGCGCAGCGTTACGAAATCGCCCGACCGCTTCGACATGCGCACCGGCTCGCCCTCGCGAAAAAGCTTTACCAACTGACAAAGCAGCACGGTGAGCTTCACCTCGTCGCCGGAAATCGCCCGGGCGAGCGCTTCCAGGCGCTTCACATAACCGCCATGATCGGCGCCAAGCACATAGATCAGCTCGACGAAACCGCGATCGACCTTGTCCTTCAGATAGGCGACGTCCGCGGCAAAATAGGTGAAGGTGCCGTCCGACTTGACCAGCGCCCGGTCCATGTCGTCGCCGACCGCTGTCGAGCGGAACAGCGTCTGCTCGCGATCCTCCCAGTCGTCCGGCTTCTCGCCCTTGGGCGGCGGCAGCTTGCCCTTGTAGATATGGCCCTTGAGGGTCAGGTCGTTGATCGCCGAGCGGATTTTCCGGGCGTTGTCGGCGTGCAGGGTGCGCTCCGAGAAAAAGACGTCGTGATGCACATTGAGCAGCGCCAGATCCTCACGGATCATTGCCATCATCGCGTCGATCGTCCTGTCCTTGACAATGGCAAGCGCTTCTTCGTCCGGCATCTGCAGCAAGGAACGGCCAAATTCGCTCGCCAAAGCCTGACCGACCGGCACGAGATAGTCGCCCGGATAGAGCCCGGCAGGAATCTCGCCGATGTCGTCGCCGAGCGCCTCGCGGTAACGCAGCATGACCGAGCGGCCGAGCACGTCGATCTGCGAACCGGCGTCGTTGATGACATATTCCTTGATCACGTCATAACCGGCGAAGGCCATCAGATTGGCGAGCGCATCACCCACCACCGCGCCGCGGCAATGGCCGACATGCATCGGTCCGGTCGGGTTGGCCGAGACATATTCGACATTGGCCTTCTTGCCGCCGCCAACGGTCGAGCGGCCGTAGTTGCGGCCTTCGCCGAGCAGCGCAGTCAGATGCACCTGCCAGAACGCGTCCTTGAGCCTGAGATTGACGAAGCCCGGACCGGCAACGTCTGCAGCGGCGATGTCCGGGTCGGCGCGCAGCGCTTGCGCCAGCCTTTCAGCCAGTGCGCGCGGCGGCTGGCCGGTCGGCTTGGCCAGCACCATTGCCGCATTGGTCGCCAGGTCGCCATGGCTGGCGTCGCGTGGCGGCTCGACGGCGACGCGCGACAAGTCCAGCGAACCGCCGTCTTTGTCTTTCAAATCAAGCGCTTCGACGGCCTTTATAATTCGCGCGTTGAAATCGGCGAAGATGTTCATTGGTGTGGCCCTGGCTCTGGCGGCTTTGCGGGAATCCGGTCTATTGGCCGGCAAAATCGAGCCCCGCCTAGCTTAATTCAGGCGTATGGTCAAACAAACGGCGGTGTTCCTTCAAAGCGTAGGTATCCGTCATGCCCGCCAGGAAATCGGCGACGCTGCGCGCCTTGATGCGATCATCAGCCCGGTCGAGCCCTTCGCGCCAGCCATCGGGCATGGCGCGCGGATCGGCGAAATAGACCTCGAACAGGTCGTTGACGATCTGCTCGGCCTGGTTGCGCACGCGCACGACTTCGCTGTGTCGATAGAGATGCTTGTAGAGAAAGGCTTTCAATTCCTCTTCGAAAGCCGCCATTTCGGCTGAAAAGGTCACCATCGTCTCGCCTGCCGCCCTCACCGCGTCGGCGCTGTCCGGCTTGATGCGGGCCAGATTGGCGGTGGTGGAGACGATGACATCCTCGACCATCATCGTGATCTGCCGGCGCATCAGTTCGTGCCCTGTCCTCACATCGTCCAGCGCCGGATAGCGCTGACGCACGCCGTCGAGGATCGAGCCGGGCAGCGAGACATTTTCCAGCATGTCGAGCTTCAGAAGGCCCGACCTTAGGCCGTCGTCGATGTCATGGCTGTTGTAAGCGATGTCGTCGGCGATCGCCGCGCACTGCGCCTCGATGCCGGCGAAGCGGTCAAGTTCGAGGTCGTGCAATTCCGAATAGTCGCGGATCGCTTGCGGCACCGGCCCCTTCAGCCCGTTTCCGCTGGCGTCGGTCAGCGGTCCGTTGTGCTTGACCAGCCCCTCCAGCGTCTCCCAGGTGAGGTTCAGCCCGTCGAATTCGGCATAGCGGCTCTCCAGCCGCGTCACCACGCGCAGCGACTGTGCATTGTGGTCGAAGCCGCCCCAGGCCGCCATCTTCTTGTTCAGCGCATCCTCGCCGGTATGGCCGAAGGGCGTGTGGCCGAAATCGTGCACCAGCGCCACCGCCTCTGCCAGGTCCTCGTCGCCGCGCAGCGCCCGCGCCAGGGCGCGCGCGATCTGCGCCACCTCGATCGAATGCGTCAGCCGGGTGCGGTAATGGTCGCCCTCATGCGCGACGAACACCTGCGTCTTGTGCTTCAGCCGGCGGAAGGCCGTCGAATGGATGATGCGGTCGCGGTCGCGCTGGAACGGCGTCCGGGTCGGGCTCTCCACCTCGTCGGACAGCCGCCCGCGCGACTTTGCCGGATCGCAGGCATAGGCCGCGCGTGGCCGATAGCCGAATCCGATGTCGCCCAACTCATTTGTCATCGCCCCAACCGATTTCCATAACCCCAACCAATTTCCATAGCCCCAATCAATTTTCCATAGCCTACGACGCAGTTGACTTGCCCCCTCGCGCTTCATACCTATCATGTGAAACCGAAAGCAAGGTGACGCCCATGGGCGCTGATGCCAAGACCGCCATGAAAGTCGAGATGACCGACGCCGCCGCCAGGCGGATTGCCAAGATTGTGTCTGGCGAAGTCGGCAAGACGGCGCTGCGTGTTTCGGTCGAGGGCGGTGGCTGTTCCGGCTTTTCCTACAAGTTCGACCTGGTCAACACCCGCAACGATGACGACGTCGCCATTGAGAAGGACGGCGCCACCGTGCTGATCGATGACCTCTCGCTGGTCTATATGGGCGGCTCGGTGATCGATTTCGTCGACGATCTGATGGGCCAGTCGTTCCAGATCAGGAACCCGAATGCGGTCGCCTCGTGCGGCTGCGGCACCAGCTTCAGTATTTAGAGAATGCCTACCATTAGCGCGGTCCGTCAGGTCGCGCTTTCAGCCGGGCGCGATCTCGATGCAACGCTGGCGTTCTGGCAAGACGTGCTTGGCATGGCCGTGCACGTGCGCTTCGATCCGCCTGGCATCGCCTTCATCATGGCCGGCGATGTGCGGCTGCTGTTCACCGATGGCCTGCCGGCCGGCACCGTCTATCTCGACATTTCGGGCCTTGACGATTTCCACGCCTCGGCAAAAGCCGCCGGTGTCCCCTTCACCGCGCCGCCGATGCTCGTCCACCGCGATACCGAGGGCCTGTTCGGGCCGGCGGGGGAAAGCGAATGGATGGCCTTTCTAAAGGATCCGGCAGGCAATACGATCGGCCTCGTCGAACGCCATCCGCCCGAGCAGCAATGAGGCCGTCATGAAAATCGTCACCTGGAACATCAATGGTGTTCGGGCCCGTATCGGCAATTTGACCCACTGGCTGACGGAAAGCGCGCCCGATATTGCCTGCCTGCAGGAGATCAAGACGGTCGACGAGCAGTTTCCGCGGGCCGAGATCGAGGCGCTTGGCTACAACGTCGAAATCTATGGCCAAAAGGGATTCAACGGCGTCGCCATCCTGTCGAAGCTGCGCTTCGACGAGGTCATCAGGGGCCTGCCGGGCGACGATGCCGACGATCAGGCGCGTTTCATCGAGGGCGTGTTCTCGACCGACAAGGGCGCGTTGCGCGTTGCCTCGCTGTATTTGCCGAACGGCAATCCGATCGATGACGAGAAGAAGTTCTCCTACAAGCTGTCCTGGATGGCGCGGCTGGAGCGCTGGGCCGAGGAAAGGCTCGTGCTCGAAGAGGCGCTGGTGCTGGCCGGCGACTACAATGTCATCCCCGAACCGATCGATGCGAAGTTCCCGGAGAACTGGCTCAGTGATGCGCTGTTCCAGCCGCAGACCAGGCAGGCGTTCCGCCGGCTGAAGAACCTCGGCTTCACCGAAGCCGTGCGCGCGGTCAGCGACTCGCCGGACATTTTTACGTTCTGGGACTATCAGGCCGGCGCCTGGCAGAAGAACAACGGCATCCGCATCGATCACTTGCTGCTCTCGCCCGAGGCCGCCAATCGCTTTTCCTCGGCCTCGATCGAAAAGCATGTGCGCGCCTGGGAAAAACCCTCGGATCACGTGCCGGTGGCCATCGAACTGGGTTATGCGCCAATCTGATCGTTTCGCGCCCAGAACCGCCGCATTGCCTTGATAGACCGTCATATCGCCACAATCGGGGTTTCCGCTGCAATCCGGGTTCGGCTGGGGTTCAGGATGACGATCAGGTTTGCGATTTGCCCATGTGCCGCCGCGCTCGCCCTCGCGGCAACGTCGGCGTTTGCCAATCCTGCATGCCTGGCCAACGGAACATCATTCCAGATCGGCCAGGTCGCCTGCCTGACGCTTTCCGGCCGGAGCCATCTCGCCCGCTGCGACATGGTGCTCAACAACACGTCATGGACAAGGATCCGGGACGATTGTCCTAAAACCCCGCTGGCACCGCCGGCCACGCCGATTTCAACGCCGGAGTCCGGTCCCGTTCCGACAAAACCGACCGAGAATTGATCCCGACTTTTTCGAGAGCCCACTCTTCCTGACTATTGACCCAGTCTTTCCCAGCTGTTGGCTTCGTGCTGGCTTCGCGACTACCGGTCGCCGCCACCCTTGGTGAGGATGTCGT
Organism: Mesorhizobium sp. WSM4817; assembly: GCF_055811135.1. Lineage (NCBI taxonomy): Bacteria > Pseudomonadati > Pseudomonadota > Alphaproteobacteria > Hyphomicrobiales > Phyllobacteriaceae > Mesorhizobium > Mesorhizobium sp. WSM4817. Next base: position 303,052 of record NZ_JBVVQQ010000004.1, read on the forward strand.
CGGCCAGCGAAATCGCGGTGCGGCGGTCGGCCTCGCCCGCGGCGGCGAACGCCTCTTCCTGCATGCCGCGTATCCATGGCTGGTCGGAAGGCGCGGCTCGTTCAAGCGCCGCGGTCATCATCGCCAGCCCCCGAACGATCTTGCCGCTCTGGAAGAGCAGGTGGCCGAGCGTCGCCTGCGCGCCGGCATGGCCCTTTTCCGCAGCGAGTTGGAACCAGCGTCCGGCCTGCTTAATGCTCGCCTTGACGCCGCCCTTGCCATTCAGGAAGATCTGGCCCATCTCGAACTGGGCATTCGGGTTGCGGTAGTTGGCGGCGGCGCGCATGTAGTACTCCTGGGCCGCCACCTCGTTCTCTTTGATCGGGCTGCCGGGGATGCCCTTCCTCAGATAGTCGCCGAGCGCCACGAGCGCGTCCGAGACATAGCTCTCTTCCGGCGAACCGGGCTCGACGTCCTGGTCGACGATCTCGCTGAAGAACTTGAACGCCGCGTAGTCGTCGCGCTCGACGCCGTCACCCTCGGCATACATGCGCGCAAGCTTCCAGGTGGCGCCGATCTGGCCGTTTTCGGCCGCGTATTTATAAGCCTCAGCAGCCTGCTCCTTGCGGCCGTTCTTGTAGGCGGAGAAGCCGAACTGGAACACCGCCCACGGGCTCGACTGCGGCTTCACGCCGGTCTTGTCGTCGAACACCTTGTCATCGAAGGCCATGGCCTGGCCTGCGGCGCCCAAGGTCGCGCCAAAAGTGGCGATCGCGACCAGTGCCGAAAAGACAGACAGCCTCAGCAACTCAGATATCCGCATAACAATGTGTTTCTCTCGCACCACCGGGATGGGTGACCGCCCCGTCGCGGGCAGGCCCTACCGTTTGTGCATATTTCCAGATCGCGCCCGACTGATAGTCGGTCGCGCGCGCCTTCCATGCCTGTGCCCTGGTCGCCAGTTCGGTGTCGGACAGCGCCACGTCGATGGTGCCGTTCACCGCGTCGATCGAGATCAAGTCGCCATCCCTGAGCAGCCCGATTGGGCCACCCACGGCGGCTTCCGGCCCGATATGGCCGATGCAGAAACCGCGTGTCGCGCCCGAAAAACGCCCGTCGGTGATGAGAGCCACCTTGCCGCCCATGCCCTGGCCATAGAGAGCCGCCGTCGTCGACAGCATTTCGCGCATGCCCGGACCGCCGCGCGGTCCCTCGTAGCGGATCACGAGGACCTCGCCTTCGCTGTAGCTGCGATCCGTAACCGCCTGGAAACATTCCTCTTCCGAATCGAAGCAGCGTGCCGGGCCAGAGAATTTAAGCTCCGACATGCCCGCGACCTTCACGATCGCGCCTTCGGGGGCAAGGTTTCCCTTCAAGCCCACGACGCCACCCGTTCGGGTGATTGGTCGGTTGGCGGGACGGACCACATCCTGGCTATCATTCCAGGCAATGTGCTCCATATTTTCGGCTAAAGTGCGGCCGGTCACGGTCAGGCAGTCGCCATGCAGATAGCCGTGGTCGAGCAACGTCTTCATCAAGAGCGGAATGCCGCCGGCCTCGAACATGTCCTTGGCGACATATTTGCCGCCCGGCTTCAGGTCGGCGATATAAGGCGTCTTCTCGAAGATCCTGGCGACGTCGAACAGGTCGAACTTTATCCCCGCCTCATGCGCGATCGCCGGCAGATGCAGCGCCGCGTTGGTCGAGCCGCCGGTGGCCGAGACCACGGTCGCCGCATTCTCCAGCGCCTCCAGAGTGACGATGTCGCGCGGGCGGATATTTTTTGCAATCAGCTCCATGATCTTTTCGCCGGAGGCGAAATTGAAGCGGTCGCGCATCTCATAGGGCGCCGGCGCCCCGCAGGAATAGGGCAGCGCCAACCCGATCGCCTCGGCGACGGTGGCCATGGTGTTGGCGGTGAATTGGGCGCCACAGGAGCCGGCCGACGGACAAGCGGCTTGCTCGATTTCGAGGAGTTCGGCATCGCCGATCGTGCCGACCGAGTGCTGGCCGACGGCCTCGAACACATCCTGCACGGTGATCTGCCGGCCCTTGTAGGAACCGGGCAGGATCGAGCCGCCATAAATGAAGATCGACGGCACGTTGAGCCGCACCATGGCCATCATCATGCCGGGCAGCGACTTGTCGCAACCGGCAAGGCCGACCAGCGCATCGTAGCAATGGCCGCGCATGGTGAGTTCGACCGAATCGGCGATGACCTCGCGCGACACCAGTGACGATTTCATGCCCTGGTGGCCCATGGCGATGCCGTCCGTGACGGTGATGGTGCAGAATTCGCGCGGCGTGCCGCTAGCCGCGGCAACGCCCTTCTTGACCACCTGCGCCTGGCGCATCAGCGAGATGTTGCAGGGTGCCGCCTCGTTCCAGCAGCTGGCGACGCCGACCAGTGGCTGCGCGATCTCGGCCGCCGACAAGCCCATCGCATAAAGATAGGATCGGTGCGGCGCACGCGCCGGACCGACGGTCACATAGCGGCTGGGCAGCTTGGCCTTGGAGATGACTCTGGCGTTCATTCTCTTCCCTTGCCGCGAGCGGTGCGACCTGCCCCAACGCCGAGCCTTTTGGCATGCCCTGGGACGCATTCGAGGTGCGCCGGGTTTATGGCGGGAAGTAGGCAATGTCGGCGGGCGCGGTTGTGGCGCGAGGGTTGTTCAGAAACTGTTGCCAAAACATCACGATCGCGTGAGACAGAGGGAATCGGCGTCGTTGCAGCGCCGCCTGGTCGCGGGCAAGCCCCTCAAGCAAAAGGGCCGGGCATTGCCCGGCCCTTTTGCTGTTAAAAACAGATGTTTAGAACTTGACCTTAACCGAAGCTGAGCCAGCAAGGAGCAGATCGTCGTCATATGTGTAGGTGACGGCATTTGCCGTGTCGCCAACACCGGTGAAGGTCGACGACCCACTGGTCAGGACACCGATCGAGCCACCAAGTCTGACCTCGATCTTGTCGTTCGGCGAATAGGAGACGCCGCTGGCCACGGACCAGGTGTCCGACTGATAGCCGGAGGTCGTCGAGGTTCCACGATCCCAGGTCAGCGAAACCGCGGCCGACAACTGGTCGGTGAACTTGTGCGCTATGCCGCCCGAAACCGTCCAGCCGTCGCGATAGAGCAGGTCGAAGGAAACGGGCGAGTCTGGGGAGCCAGGTATGCCGCCGGTTATAGGGCTGCGGACACCTTGGATCGGAATTATGCCAAGCTTGCTCCATTCCTGCCAGCGGATAGAACCAAACGCCAGCCAGCCCGGCGCTATGCCGCTCTGCAGCTTGAGTTCCACGGCCTGGGGTATTTCGGCCGAGGCGGACACAGGGAACACCCCGGTAGAGCCTGGAACAAGATCCGCCGGAGGGGTGCCCCTGAAACCGGTGGAGTCGACGGTTCCCGACAACTCGTCATATTTGTAGCGCGAAGAGTAGACCAGGCTTGCGCGCAAGGCGATTTCGGGAATTTCATAGGCGGCACCCACGCGCCAAGCCCATGCCTCATCGGAAAGCTGGAATTTGCCAAGGCCGGTATTGCCGAAGGCCAGCAAGGTCTGGCGCGACAGAAATGCATCGACCTCCTGGTAGGAGATCCCGCCAATGAACCGCAGGGCTCCCTTGCCGACATTCACCTTGTAGGAACAGGTAAGGCCGAAATCATTTGTTCTGACGTAGTATTCGACCGCTGATGGCGAATAGGCATTGTTCATTCCGAAGTCCGCCTCCGCGCCATACGGTTCCGTATAGGTCGCAAGGCAATCCACTGGTTCAAAAATGTTAGCCTTGATGCCGACGCGCGGCACCGCATAGTCGCCGCCAACGTCCACCGACGAGGACGACAACGCAACCGGGGCTGGCGGAGAATCCAGGCGCTGCACATTCTTCAGTGTGCGCTGTGGCGAAACATAGGTGACGCCGGCGTCGAACGAATATGGCGCGGCATCGAACAACTGGTCGATGTTGACACCGCCCCGGTCGAAGCCGCCGGCGTTGGCAACGCCCGACATCAATAGCGAAAAGCACCCCGCCCCCAGCAGCGCTTTCAGACGCAAATTGTTCATGAATCTCCTCCCCTAGTACGAATGGACTGAGCTAGACCCAATTCAGGTTAACGGCGCAACAACGAATTCTCGATGCGTACATGTACGCCTTCGCCGACCGCATTTCAGACAGGGTGACAGCTCCACAGCAAAGCCGGAAAACGGCTTGTGTGCGGCAAATCGAGCAAAAACTCGGAAAAACGCACATGGAACGGCGCAAAAACCGCCCGTTTTGCGGCAACTGAGCCCATTGTTACATTATGGCAACAATGGGGCTAAAACATTCCGTTTACGTCAAGATTTACCCTGCGGAATGCCTATTTTTCGTGCAGGAAGCCCGCCCGAAAAGCGCGTTCACAGAACTCGCGAATCCTGAGCATCAGGCGCCCAAGAAGCGGAAGCCGGTTGGCAAATCCGCTCCTCCGCCAATTCGGTTCTCAAATACCACAGATGGGTGAACCGGCTTCGCGCACGCGTGTCAGCGCCACCGAAAGCTTCTCTTGCGCCTCGCGATACTCAGCGAGTTTTTCGCGCTCGGCTTCGACGACATCTTCCGGCGCGTTGGCGACGAATTTGTCGTTGGACAGCTTCTTGTGCAGGCGGGCGATCTCTTCGGTCACCTTGACCAATTCCTTCTGCAGCCGCGCCGCCTCGGTGGCAAGGTCGATCAGGCTGCCGAGCGGCAGGCAGATGGTGGCTTCGTTGAGCACGATCTGGGCGGAGCCCTTGGGCGCCGTATCGACAAGCGAGATGTCGCCGACCCGCGCCAGTCGCTTGACGGCCGATGCCTGACGCTCAAGCCTTTCGCGGGTTGCGGTATTGGCGCCGATCACCATCAGCGGCGCGATCGCCGCCGGCGGCACGTTCATTTCCGAACGCACGGAACGGATGCCTGAGACCAGGTCGATCAGCCAGTTGATGTCGGCGGCCGCTGCCTCGTCCTCGAAGTCGGGCGACGGCCACGCGGCATGGCAAAGCAGCGACGGCCGTTGCTTGCCCTCACCTGATGTCTCAGCCCACAGCTCTTCGGTCATGAACGGCATCATCGGATGCAGCAGCTTGTAGATCTCGTCGAGCACGAAGGCGACGCAAGCCCGGCTCTCGGCCTTGGCAGCCTCGTCCGCGCCCATGAAGACCGGCTTCAGCAGTTCCAGGTACCAGTCGCAGAACAGGTTCCAGACGAAGCGGTAGGCAGCAGTCGCAGCCTCGTTGAATCGGTATGAAGTGATGCCATCGGTGATTTCACGCGCCGCGCGCGTCAGTTCGGTCAGGATCCAGCGGTTGACCGCCAGCTTGGCGTCGTTCAGCCAGAAATCGTCGTTTCTCGCGACGTCGTTCATCTCGGCAAAACGCGTCGCGTTCCACAGCTTGGTGCCAAAATTGCGGTAGCCGGCGATACGAGCCGGATCGAGCTTCACGTCACGCCCTTGCGCGGCCATCACCGTCAGCGTGAAGCGCAGTGCGTCGGCGCCATATTCGTCGATGAGATCGAGCGGGTCGATGACGTTGCCTTTCGACTTCGACATCTTCTGCCCGTTCTTGTCGCGCACCAGCGCATGGACATAGACGGTATGAAACGGCTCCTCCCCCATGAAATGCAGGCCCATCATCATCATGCGAGCGACCCAGAAGAAGATGATGTCGAAGCCGGTTACCAGCACGTCGGTCTGGTAATAGGTCTTCAGCTCCGGCGTCTGGTCCGGCCAGCCGAGCGTCGAGAACGGCCACAGAGCCGACGAGAACCATGTGTCGAGCACATCCTCGTCGCGGGTCAGGATCTCGCCCGGCTTGAAATTCTCGAGTTTGTCCTCGACCCAGGCCTTCCACGGCCCTTCCAGCGCCAGATAATATTCGATTGCGGCGGCGAGCGCCTCCTCCTCGGTCTTCTCCACGAAGATGCGGCCGTCCGGCCCGTACCAGGCCGGGATCTGGTGTCCCCACCAGAGTTGGCGCGAAATGCACCAGGGCTGGATGTTCTCCATCCAGTCGAAATAAGTCTTCTCCCAGTTCTTCGGCACGAACCTGGTACGGCCCTCGCGCACGGAGGCGATCGCCGGCTTGGCGAGCTCCGCCGCGTTCGCATACCATTGTTCGGTCAGGAACGGTTCGATCGGCACGCCGCCGCGATCGCCATGCGGCACGGCATGGCGATGCGGCTCGACCTTTTCGAGGAAACCGCCCGCCTCCATCAGCTCGACGATCTTGTTGCGCGCGACGAAACGATCGAGCCCGTTGAGCTCATCCCAGACGGCCCGACGCTCGGGCGTTATCTCCAACCTGGCGAGAAACTCGTCATTGTCGGTGAGGGCGACCGCCGCCTCGACGGTGAGGATATTGATGGCCGGCAGCTTGTGGCGCCTGCCGACCTCGAAGTCGTTAAAGTCGTGCGCCGGCGTGATCTTGACCGCGCCGCTGCCCTTCTCCGGATCGGAATATTGGTCCGCCACCACCGGGATCTTGCGGCCGACGATCGGCAGGACGAGGTTCTTTCCGACCAGATGCCGAAAACGCTCGTCGTCGGGATGCACCGCCACCGCCGTATCGCCCAGCATCGTTTCGGGCCGCGTCGTCGCCACGGTGATGAAGGTTTTTGGATTTTCCGGATCGAAGACCTCGCCCTCGACGGGATAGCGGAAATGCCAAAGATTGCCGTTGACCTCCTGCTGTTCGACCTCGAGGTCGGAAATCGCAGTCAACAGCTTCGGGTCCCAGTTAACGAGGCGCTTGTCCTTGTAGATCAGGCCCTGCTTGTAGAGGGTGACAAACACTTCGAGCACCGCCCTGGACAGACCCTCGTCCATGGTGAAACGCTCTCGGCTCCAGTCGGCCGAGGCCCCCAGCCGCTTCAGCTGGTTGAAGATCGCGCCGCCGGATTCGGCCTTCCACTCCCAGACCTTCTCGATGAACTCATCGCGCGTCAGGTCGCGGCGGTGGATCTGCTTCTCCATGAGCTGGCGCTCGACCACCATCTGCGTGGCGATGCCGGCGTGGTCCATGCCGGGCTGCCACAGCACGTTCTTGCCGCGCATGCGCTCGAAGCGCACCAGAATGTCCTGCAGCGTGTTGTTGAGCGCATGGCCCATATGCAGCGAACCGGTGACGTTCGGTGGCGGGATGACGATGGTGAAGGCTTCCGCGCCCTCCTCAGCGCCTGCGCCGGCGCGAAACGCGTCGGCCTCCTCCCAGACTTTGGCGATCTTCGGCTCGACGATTTTTGCGTCGTAGGTTTTTTCGAGCATGGAAAGGCGTCCGGGCTGTCGGGTTTTTGCTGGTCCGGTGTAAATCGGAAGGTTTTGGCCAAGTCAACCGCAAGCGAGCGGCAGACGGCCATGCCAGCAAATAGCGCCTGGGCAGATCGGGGCAACTTGCAGATGTGAGCGTCGCAGGGCAATCGCTTAGAGGCTTGCGCTGCCCCTCATTGCCCTGCCGGGCATTTCTCCCCGTATAGTGACGGGGAGAAAGACACATCGCAAAAGATTTCGCCAATTTCCAGCGTTGCAGAAAGTGCGCCTAGGTTGCGGCCAGCCCCTTCTCCCCGTCCCTATACGGGGAGAAGATGCCGGCAGGCAGATGAGGGGCGGCGCCGACTTCGGCGATTTGCCGGTTACTGCGCGCCGCGCGCCACGCGTTCGATTTCTTCGCGTACCAGCCGCTCGACCAGCGTCGGCAGATTGTTGTCCAGCCAGTCCTGCAGCATGGGCCTCAGCATCTCCTCAGCCATCTCGTCGAAGGTTTTCTTGCTGCGGCTGGCGAACGCATCGGAAAGCTCGCCGAAGGCGGCGGCAACTTGCCGGCCCGTATGTTCGGAAAGGATCGCCGGACGAGCGGACGGTGCCTCGCTCGTCGCCGGGCGCGCCAACCCGCTTCGCGGCACGGCCGGCTCGAAAGCAGGTTCGGCCGCGTCCTCCAAAACCTCAGCCTTCCGTTCGGCATCCGGCGTCTGTCGCAGCTCAGCCCTGTCTGGGGCCCTGTCCGGCCTGGCCGCGGTCTTCGCTTCGCTGATTGCGGCGATGTCACGCCGCCACCCGGCAACGATACTGTCGGTCGTCTCCGCAACCCTTGCCATCGCAGGCGCATTCGGCTCCGGCTTGGCGGCCGGGGCCGCTTCGGCCGCGACCCTGTCACCAGCAAGTGTCACGGGCGATTTGACCGGAGCCGGATCGGAACGCACCGGCAGCTCCACGCGCGCGATGACAGGCTCGACAGCCGAGGATTGCGCCTGCACCTCGGTCAGCGTGGCCGGCCTCCTGGCGTCGAATCCCGGACGCAACTCGGCGCGAAACGCGCCTGCCGCTGGTGGCGCCCCGCCTGCCTCCGGCGGCGCCTCGCCTGCCGCCGGTGCCGGCACGGCTACCGCCGGTGCCGGCATGGCTACCGACGTCAGATCCTGCAGCAGGTCGTCCGTATCGTCCGGCTGCTTGCGGCCGGTGTCGTTGTCCTCGATGATCCTCCTGATGGAAGCCAGTATCTCCTCCATGGAAGGTTCGCGCTGTACGCTGCTTGCCGTCGCCATCGTCACATCCGCCGCCCTTGTGACTCGTTGCAGATTTCCTGTCCGGCCAAACCCGGATTCGAATCATGGCAACAGCGTAACCCACGGATCGACTTACGAGAATCCCCAATCTGAGGGCATGTTGGATTTCAACAGATTAGAGCCCGCGCGTCCTTTTTGGAGGCGCGGGCTCTAAATGGCTTGAAACTGGACGGAAGTTGAAACTTATCAGGTGATCAGCGGCCGTCTGGCGTGCGCAGGCCGAACCACTTGTCCTTGACCGCGTTGTAATGTTCTTCGGGTCTGTATTTCGTCACCTGAAGGGCGAGACGATCGACCGAAAGGCGACCGATAGCAGACAGGATGGCATAGCTCGCCACCACCAAATCGCGTTCGGAACTGGCCTGGTTGATCTTGGCGTTGATGAGGGTGGCCTGGGCGTTGAGAACGTCGAGCGTGGTGCGCTGGCCGACATTGCGCTCCTCGATGACCCCGCTCAAGGCAAGCTGCGCGGCGGCGATCACCTGCCTGTTGGCCACCACGGTTTGCTGGGCGGCGATATATTGCGTCCACGCCGAGGTCACGGCTTGCCGCACGGTGTCGCGGCTTACATCGACCTCGATCCGGGCCTGGCTGAGCGATTCCTTGTTCTGACGCACTATCGCCGACGTCCGCCCGCCCGAATAGATCGGTATAGTCAAGGTGGCACCAATGCTGGCCGAATTGGTTGTGCCATCCTGCCCCGTCCCGAGATCGAAGCCCGGACTCTCCCTGAGATAGTCGCTGGAAACGCCGGCGGAAGCCGAAAGCTGCGGCAGCAGCGCGCCTTCGGCCGATTTCACCGAAAACGCCGCCGCGTCGACCAGATGCTGGGTGGAGAGGATGGCCGGGTGCTCGCTGGCTGCAATCGCGATCGCCGCATCGAGGTTCGACGGCAACAGCTTCGATAGCGGCGAAGCGGCCCTGAGCCTGCCTGGCTCATCGCCGACGATCTGGCGATAAGTCGCAGCGCTTGCCAGCGCCTGCGCGCGGGCGGCGGCCAGTTCCGCCACAGCGGAGGAGCGCTCGGCATCGGCCTGGGCCACGTCCGTGCGGGTGCCTTCGCCGACTTCGAAGCGCGAACGCGCAGCGCGCGCCTGCTCGGTCAGGAACTGCAGGTTCTGCTCCGTCAGCACCGCCACTTGGCGGTCGCGAATCACGTCCATGTAGGCGCTTGCCGCATTGAACAGAGTGTTCTCTTCGGTGTTGCGCAGGCTCTCGAACGAGGCGCGGACCTGGGATTCGGCTGCAGCGACGTTGTTCCTGGTCTGAAAGCCGTCGAACAGGGTCTGGTCGATCTGGACGCCGAAGTTGCCGGTGGTCAAACGCGTGCTTCGGTTCGCGCCGGGTACATTGCCGCGGGCATTGAAATGTTCGCTGGAGTAGTCGATGTTGGCAGAACCGGTGATGGTCGGGCGCCAGCCGGACTTGGCGATGGCAACGCTCTCATCGGTGACGCGGACGCCGGCGCGAGCCGAATTGAGCTCGGAATTGTTCTGGTAGGCTTTTGAAAGTGCACCGAGAATGGTTTCCGCCGAGGCGGCCAGCGGAGAAAGCGCGGTCGCCGAGAAGAGGACGGCGGCAAAAAGGCTCTTGCGTAAAGACGGCACGTTATTCCCTCATTCGTTTTGCATGGGAACCACACCGCGCCGGCTTCTCCCATTCGAGCAGCCGGCGCGGTGTGTTTCAGGTCCCCTGCTGTCAGCCCCCAAAAGAACACCCCGGTTATGCGGATCAGCAACGATTGTTCAAGCGCAAGCGAACATGACAACGCCTTTGCCGCAAGCCAAAATTACTCAGAATTCAAACGCATGAGCACGTTCAAATCCCGGTAGTGGCTTAATTGCCGCATTAAATGCGCCTCTTCCGGTTACAACCCCCCTTGTTTTCAACAACAATCGGGCCACACCCGAATTCCCCTGCCCTTCGACGGCGACGAGCCGGCCGCCTTCCGCAAGCTGGTCGAGCAGCGATTCCGGCACTTTCTCGACGCTGCCGCCGATGAAAATGACGTCGTAGGGTGCTCCCGCGGCATGGCCTTCCGGCAGCGACCCCTTGACCACGCTGACATTGTCGCAGCCCAGCGCCGAAAGCGTCGACATGGCGGTCTCGACCAATGCCGGATCGCTTTCCAGCGCGACGACCGACTTTGCCAGCCGCGACAGGATCGCCGCCGCATAGCCGGTGCCGCAGCCGACATCGAGCGCCGAATCGCCAGGGCCGATCTCCGCCAGTTGCATCAGCTTGGCCAGCGGCGAAGGCTCCATGAGATAGCGTGGGCCGTCCGCTGCATTCGCGATGCGGATGTCCTCGTCGATATAGGCCAGATCGCGCTGGCCGGGGGCGACAAAGGCCTCGCGCGGCACGACAAGCATCGTCTCGAGCAGCGGCGCACTGGTCACATCGGTGGTGCGGATCTGGCCATCGACCATTTTCACCCGACGTTCGGCAAAATCAGCGCTCATGTCCAACCAATCCGCCCAAAACCAATCTGCTTGCCGCGCCAAGACCGCGGCTCATTTCGACCGGAACTCAAGCCCCCTGGCGCTGGTGCGCGGGAGCTTGGGCATTTGGAGGCCTCGCCCGGAATCGAACCGGGGTGCAAGGATTTGCAGTCCTCTGCGTAACCACTCCGCCACGAGGCCTCATTGCTCCCGGCGTTCCACCCGGTTCCAATAGGTTGCGGCGAAAATGCCGTCAAGCGGCCATGGTGCATTCCGGACGGTTTCCCCTTGGCCATGATGCCACGCATCGAAACGTCGATACGCATCCTGCAATTAAGATATTAGTTAATTGTTAAGTACGGAGTATCGCAAAGGGAAGCCCGGGACCTGGACTTTACGTGGGGTAAGCAGAAGGTCCGCCATTCTGAAGGAGAGCTGCGAGGGCCGGAAAAGCGCTCCGGGCATTGGCCAGATTTAGTCGAGCCGGAAAGACGCCCCTTCACAGAAGCTTGCCCCTGCGGTGCAAACCCGTCAGTTCGGCCGCCGCCGCCGCTCCCACCACACGACAAGCCGGCGCCGGTGGCGGCGCACCAAGGCAAACTCGTAGGAGAGCACCAGCAATCCGATCGGCACCATCCAGAACCCCAGGATCGGCAGGAAGCCGAGAATGCCGCCGAAGATCAGCACGACGCCGATCGCAATCCTGAGGCCGCGCGAACGCGGCATGGTGAACTGACGGCCGAAGACCGATATTTTCCGTGCCGGTGGATGGTTGTGGCTCGCTGCGCTCATGTCTGGTTAATGGTCCGTTCGGGCAAGGTAAAAGCACCAGCTGACGAAAGCCGCAACCGCGTTTTCGGTTCCGCGCACCCCGTCAGACGGCTCATATGAGGACGCGCGCACATGATTGCCAGAAATCGTGGCGCGAAAAAGCGTCGAAAAATACGAAATGCTTCTTTGCAAAGCCGAAACGGGTTTGCTATAGGCTGCGCCACTCACATGAGAGCCTCTGTTCCCCGGTAGCTCAGTGGTAGAGCAACCGGCTGTTAACCGGTTGGTCGCTGGTTCGAATCCGGCCCGGGGAGCCAACATTTTCAAGCACTTAGATACCAATCTGAACTCTGCAATTTCGCAGACAACTCGCTCTGGGCTACATTCCGGGCTACATCTGAGGCAACAAGTGACTTTCGCGTTTGCTTTCGTCACTCGACGATTGGCGTTCGTCGCAGCTGACCGGCGCTTAAGCGGTGCGCCCGACGCGCATGGCCTTCTAGCTACCAAGCTGTGCAGCCTTGAGACGTCCGACGGTCAAGGTTTCATCACTTACGCTGGCGCTGGCGCCAGGTCGGGCCGAAAGCCGTTCGAGGTCAGTGAGTGGATCGAGCGCGTTTTGCGTGGTGCCAACCGGACATTAAATCAGACCTTGTTGGAGATTGCTGCTGCTGCTGAGGAGCAACGTTTGGATAGCCATGCTGCTGGCCACACTTTCGGCTACGCGGGCTTCGTGGACGGGAAACCCAGGTTGCACGCGATCACATCGCGAGATGAAATGCGAATGCGGGTCAAAGACAAGAACTCGCCGGTGGACACCGGAGGCCACACCAGGTTTCGGGTGATGAATTTCAACCTCGGCGACCGAGTAGACAATTGCGCTCGCTCGTGGGAGCGGTGCCCAACATTTCCCGCCGCACGCAATTATACAGATGATGGCGAGGCAGTCTGCCAAGGCTCGCACGAAAGAAGTTGCTGCGGATCGTCTTTGCGCGTGGTTTAACCACATCAACCGAGAGATCAGCGCGAAAGAGTCCGCAACTGTCGGGCCTGAGGCAGTTTGCGCATGGAAATTCGCCGGAGGCGTAGGTGCGCACATTGCCTACGATGCCAACGGCCAGCGGAGTAACAACGCTGGCTTGTTGCCGGCAATTTCAAAAGGCTTCCCGCTGAACCAGTTGCTCCAGCCAATGTGGGACCAAATGCAACTGCGAATGAAAGGGTGGAAGCCGGGGGGATCCTCCGCCGGTACCTCCCGCGAGGACTTGGAGGAATTGAACAAGATCGCCCGGTCGATCGACACTAGACCGCAACGAAAATTCTAAAGACACCCCGCCTTGGTCAAATAGCCCGCCACCGTGAGGCAGCGGGCGCCGTATGACCGCACTCTGCTTGACCTTCAGGCAGCCCTCGAATCCGCCGGGGTCGAGTTCATCCCCGAGAACGGCGGCGGCGCCGGGGTGAGGTTGAGGAAGAAATAACGCGGAAATCGTCAGCGCGCCCTTGCACTTGAAACTACACTTTTATGCGATAACCCTTTATGCGGATTGCTCTGGCTTGCCTTTGCGCCAGATCGGCGCGATGCTGCCCTTGGGAGTTGTCAAAGGAGAGATCTCCAGCAGCACACCGCTACCAGGAGGTAAGCGATGGGTCCTATGGAAAAGCCGCCTTATGTGCCGACAGAGATTCATGTCGGAACGGTCACGGACAAGATCGGCAATCTCGGAATCCTCTCAATCCAGACGACAGAAGGCCGCCTGGATGTTGCGCTTGACCGCCAGGCAGCTGAGGCGATCGTCAATGCCATTAGCGCAATTCGGAGGAAGCTTGCATCGAACCAAAGCTAGTGGCCTAGTCGTTCAACATTCTGCCGGTAAAAGCTTTCTAGTGACTTCCGCTTTTGCGGTTGGAGGGGCATCAACTGAAACGGCTTTGGAGATTCCTGATGCACCTCGTCATAGCAGCACTGAGATGGCAGTCCAATCGTTCGAAGGCAGCACTGCTCCTGGGATCGGCACTTTTCGCCGCTAGCGCATCCGTAGCATGGGCCGATGCTCTTGAGGTTTTGCAAGGCGTATGGGTCGGGGAACGCACCGACTGCACGAGGGTGTTCGAGAAGATCCAGGGGAAAGTCCGCTTCAAGGACCGTACCTATGCGTCCGAGCACGGTTTCATCATTACCGGCAACAAGGGAAAGGGCCCGGTTGGGGGCGCCTGCACGATCTCGCAAGTCAACGAGGAGAACGACCGCTTCTCCGCCCTATTAACCTGTGCGGACGCTGTTGTATCCCGGAACTTTTCATGGTCATTCCGCATCATCGACGCAACCCACTTTGAGCGCTTTGATGCGATGGTTGGTGCCTTTAAATACAAGAAATGCGCGTTCTGACTAAAGCGTTGAACAAGCCTGCCCGACACCCACTCATGGAACCGAGTCTAGGCTCATCCGATTTGAGGGCTAGAGGAACCGAACATAGCCGTCTTGCTAAGTTAGCAGCGATGCTTGAGCGGCCTACAGTCTTCCCAGCCGGCGAACCTACCCCGTTTGCTGGTTAGGCCCGGCGGCCGGCTGTTGATCACCCCCAATAGTGGCTGTCGGGCCGCTCGAACTTGCGGTGATGGCTGAAATGCAAAAAGCCCCGCCGCTCCATTTGCGAAGCGGCGGGGCCCCCCACTCGCCCCGATGCTGACCATGCAATTGCGGCGCCAGCAGCAAATGACCCACTGTGGGACAGGCCCACGGGCGCCGTGGTTTTTCCGTGCCGTACAGAGCCTCGCCAGCGTGCGTTCCCGCTGGCCGCTGTCCTACACCGCCGAAGCACCTCGCGCGTCCTGGCGGCCCCTTGTGCCAGCGCCGGCACTCACTCTTTTAGGCACCAAATTGACTCTAGGCTCATCCGATTTGACAGCCAGGGGAACGGAACGTGACCATTTTACTAAATTACAAATGATGCGTTTAGCCGCCTATCGTAGAAGTAGCCGGCGACCGTCCCGCAGACGCCCCCTCGCCGGTCAGGCCCAGCGGCCACCCGCCCAACTCCAACTGACTGCTGGGCCGCCCATTGACTCTCGCTCTCGCTACTCAAAGCTCGGGCTGCGACGTGCACACCTTCGCCGTGCGTAACGGAAACTCAGGCGCTATAGAAAATACCTGCCAGCGAGGGCGTACCATGCCAAGCCCAACATTGAGAGCACATACAGAACCAGGAACGGAAGCACGGGCGGCTGGCTGTCTAGGACGGCGTCAGCTTCTTCCCATTCCTCAACCAGATTGCGATCCCGCCACGCCTCCGTGACCGCGAAACCGTCCGGCCCGATTTTACCCTCGACCTCTCTCGAAATTCTTTTCGTGATATCGGCTAGGATCACTGGATCCTCGGGCAGGTTGCCCGGAAACCACTCAGGAAGATTGTCGCCATCGTTCTTGTCCATGGCGCCAACAATGTTTCTGCCTCACTTATGTTCCAAGTTGCTGAGCAAGATGGTGGCTGCCGAGCGAAGAAAGCACTGCGCCTAAAACTTGTAATACGCCCTATCCACGAGGGCGAAGCACTTGCGAAGGCAATCATTGAGACCGTCGCAAGGCTAGAGCGCCGCGACAGCGAAAATCCGTGACGCCTAAGCTCGGCGACGCTCTTCGGACCCCAGCCCTGCCCTGAGTGCCTCCAGGCTGTTCGCGCCATTTCTAAATAGCAACATGACTAGCCACGCGGCGTCGTCACGGCCTTGCTCGTCCGAAATCCCACGAGTGAGGCAATACTCGTCCAAAGCTTGGCGAAGAATGCTGAGCTGTTCCGGGTCAGCTATTCCTGTGAAAGGCATCGGGCCAACTCCCTTTTGCGTTAGGGCGAAAGCGATCGACACTTTCAATCGCCCCTGTGCCGTTCGAAAGCAGGCGACGGTTTATTGTACGAGATCGGGCAGAGGAGTCTATTCGGAAGTTGGTGGAAAAGCCCGCCTACCGCTTGGCAGCGAGGGCCTTTGCTTCCCGGAGCAGCGATGCCCAATGGAGCCCGAGGAAAAGATAAGCTCTCGGGCCTGTTCTTCAGTAATGCCGGTTTCTTTGACCAAGCGTCGAACGACGACTTCAGGGTTGTTCGGCGTTCTGTCCTGTTCGTCAGCCATAGGAGAAACTCCTTACGTTGGTAACTTCGCTATCTAGCGCTTGTTCCCAAGCGCGTGACATCGCTCGGCTTATTGCCAGAGGCTGGCGCAACGGAAACTCAAAGCGCGCTATGGAAGATACCAACTAGCGAGGGCGTACCCTGCCAAGCCCAACATAAAGAGCGCATACAGAACCAGAAACAACGGAACCACGGGCGGCTGGCTGTCGATGGCGGGGTCAGCTTCTTCCCATTCCTCAACCAGATTGCGATCCCGCCTGGCCTCCGTGACCGCCAAACCGTCCGGCCCAATTTTACCGTCGATCTCTCTCGAAATTCTTTTCGTGATATCGGCTAGGATCACTGGATCCTCGGGCAGGTTGCCCGGAAACCCCTCAGGAAGATTGTCGCCATCGTTCTTGTCCATGGCGTCAAGAATGTTCTCTGCCTCACTTATGTTCCAAGTTTCTAATGTGAAATTTTGACCAGATCCGGCCACCTCAACGGCGTGGTAAGGAAAGGCGGCTGTCGGGGAACGACACAACCAACCCTCAACCAGCCACCCAGACAAGCAGTGCGACGCCGATGAAGAGCATGGCCCGTTGGGCCTGCCTAAACTTCTAGGCTGATTTGCCGGACGCCGATCACTTCCATGCACATCATGAAAAACGCGGCGGTGAAGCTGCCCCGGCTTATCTTGTTGGCCAGATTGCGCTCGCTCTCGTGCGCCCCTCGTTCATTCAATTTCTCGGCGAGCAGCGCATAGGTTATGCCCCGGCGTTTCAGCTCGCCCTTCAGAATGTTTTTTGCTTTTTCCTCATAGAACGCGGTGGGGGAAACATCGTCGGACATCATCATTTCTCCTGCGAAAAACACCGCAAATGATGATGTACCCCCTTGCATCTGCTGATTCAAGATCCCACATCCGATGTGCAACATCATCGGATGTGATATGTCTCGGCACTTTTTCCTCCTTGTGGTTCTTTTCCTCAGCCCTCATTGGCCATGGCCGGGAAGAACTATGCCGAGTGGAACCCGCCCGCCCGCTTCGATCACGCCTATACCGGCCAGTTGACCGTGCGTTATCTGCCTCAGAAGAAGGTCGTCACGGCTTGCGCAAAGCTGTTTGCCGAATACAAGGTTGCGACGAAGTCATCCTTTACCCAGCGCGGGTGCTCAGCGATCACCAACAAGACATCCTGCACCGTGATTGTGATCGACAAGACCTTTGGGCTAGCTACGCCGAAGGCAGTCCTTCGCCACGAAATCGGCCATTGCAATGGCTGGTCGGCGAGCCACCCTGACTAGTACTTCGGGTACGATTGCAGGAGCATCGAAACGAGCGCGCTGCTGCTGCTCGTAAAACTGACCACACGGTTGCTCTGCAGCACAGTCGGATGATCCCAGCCCCAACTTCTCGTATGGCTGCCTGGGTGTCCTCGCCCTGCTCTGTCAGATTGGTCCAGGTGATGTTGTTCGTGTTGCGCTTGCACTTCGCCGTAACGGCGTCGCTACCGGCCAGAAACTGCTTGGGCGGATTGTCCATGCCGGCGATTTTCACAAGGGCGTCGCCAAGTTTGGCGGGGTCACCCTGCTGCTTGCCGTTGTAGCCGGACCACATGGCTTTGGCGCTGCCTTCTGCAGCATAGTCGTCGATGGTGCTGCTGCCGTACCTGGCGTTCTGATCGTCGAGGAGGTCGGTGCGGAAAAAGCCCGGCGCGACGGCTGTGACAATGATGCCGAATTGAGCGACTTCCTGAGCCACCGACTGCGAAAGGCCTTCGACGGCGAACTTGGCGGCGCTATAGGCTCCGCAATGCTTGAAGCCGATGATTCCGGCGAGCGAACTGACGTTGATACTGTGTCCTGAGCGCCGCTTGCGCATGACCGGAATGACCGCACGCATGACGTGAACCACGCCGTGCAGATTGGTCGAAATCAGCCCATCGATTTCAGCGGTGGTCAACTCTTCGAAATTGCCGAGCAGGCTGTAACCGGCATTGTTGACCAGAACGTCGATGCGGCCGAACGCCTCCATCGCCTTGTCGACGGCCGCCTTGGCCTGAATTGCATCGGCCACGTCCAACTGGACGACCGCAAGTCTGTCGCTGGCGACACCACGCAGGGCGTTCCTTATCTTGTCGGGATTGCGGCCGGTGGCGACCACCCGATCGCCTGCTCCCAGTGCCGCCCTGGCGGTTTCGGCGCCGATGCCGCTGCCAGCCCCTGTGATGAACCAGACTTTGCTCATCTCCAACTCCTGTTTTCGATGATCAGGAAGTTAGGTGATGGCGCGCCGGCCGATTAGACGGCATAATCGGCATGAAGTTAGAAAAATGGTCGGCCGCCCCTTACCCCCTGTATCGGAGAGCGTCGACCAGAAGCGTAAAGGCGGCAGTATGCTGCCGCCGACTTGGATAATAGAGGTGGTAACCAGAATATGGCGGGCACCAGTCTTCCAGCACCCGGACCAGGCGGCCGTCCGCAATATGCTGGGATATCTGGTTTTCGAACGTGTACACCAAACACAAGCCATCGACTGCGGCATGCAAGAGCATCTCGCTGTCGTTGAAAATAACCGGTCCATTGACCCGGACCTCAAGTTCGACACCGTCCTGTTCGAACTCCCAGGCATAAAGGCCGCCCCCGGTGTTCTGGCGATAGCTTGCGCATCGGTGTTCGCTCAAGTCGCGGGGTGTCTGCGGGGCGGGACGATTGGCAAAGTAGGCCGGGGATCCCACGACTGCCATCCTGACGTCTGGGCTGATGCGGACCGCAACCATGTCCTTTTGCACCTGTTCACCCATGCGGATACCGGCGTCGAAGCGCTCTGCGACAATGTCGGTGAGACCTTCATCGACATGGACCTCAACCGTGATGTCGGGATAATTCTGCAGCAGTTTCGACAATACGGGCCACAGGACAGTTTGGGCGGCATGCCGGAACGTGGTGATGCGGATCGTGCCTGCAGGCTTGTCGCGAAGCGCGGTGAGCGCAGCAATTTCACTGTCAATATGGTCGAATGCCGGCCGCAGGCTGATAAGCAGCCTTTCGCCTGCCTCGGTCAGCGACAGGCTGCGCGTCGTTCGCGAGATCAACCGCACACTGATCCGTTGTTCGAGCATGCGCACCGCATAGCTGAGCGCGGATTGGGAGAGGCCGAGCTTCGCGGCCGCGCGTGTAAAACTCCCCTCCTCGGCAACCGCGATAAACACAGCCCATTCGCTGAAGTCGCCTTTTCTCACCTATAAACCTCATTTCTGTATCCATGAGGATTATGGCGGATAATCAGCATGCCTGTCTCGTCATATTTATGCTCCGCGCAGCCCCGACGGCACGAGTCAGCATCAGGACTGCCTGGTACTGCGCGGATTCCGAACGCCCCGATGGCAGCCGAGCGCCGACAAGGCGTTATCTGCCTTGCTCGCTGCCGGAACAGCAAGCAGCGAGCAGAAGCGGTCTGGCGTAAAAACGGCTACGTCAGATTGAACGGCAATTGACGCAGCGGTTTTCCCGTGAGCCGTGCTATTGCGTTGGCAAATGCCGGCGCCAATGGTGGCAAGCCGGGCTCGCCCATGCCCGTGGGCGGTTCGGCGCTAGGGACGATGTGGATGTCGAATTCCGGCACGTCCGTGATGCGCGCCACCGTATAGTCACTGAAGTTGCTCTGCTCGACGACGCCGTCCTTGAGCGTTATTGCAGAGCCTGCCAAGCACATCGACAAGCCCATGATCGCCGCGCCCTGTACCTGCGCCTCCACGGTCAGAGGGTTGACGGCCAGATTGCAGTGAACCCCGGCCGTGACCCGATGCAGTTTAGGCTGTCCATCGGCAACAGAGGCTTCCACTACGTAAGCGACCACTGAGCTGAAGGACTCGTGCACCGCCACACCCCAGGCCCGCCCCTCGGACAATTGCGTCTTGCCGTACCCGCTCTTGTCGACGGCCAGCTGCAATGCGTCACGATGGCGGATGTGCTGATCGCCGAAGAGCTGCATGCGGTAGGCTACAGGGTCTTGGTCGGTTGCACGCGCTATATCGTCGAGCAGGGTCTCCATCACATAAGCCGTATGGGTGGAGCCGACGCTGCGCCACCACAGAACCGGCACGTTGTCCTTGGGATGATGCACCGTCAGCCGCATTGGAAGCGGATAGGGAGCCCGCATGCCCTCCGTCGTGGCGGCGTCGATGCCGTTCTTCACCATGAACTGCTCGAACACGGTTCCGGTAAGTATCGACTGGCCGACGATGCTGTGATCCCAGGCCAGCACCTTGCCTTTATTGTCAAAGCCGATGCGGGCGCGGTGCAGGTGCAGTGGACGGTAGTAGCCGCCCCTCATATCGTCCTCGCGGCTCCAAAGCGTACGGATCGGTGCATTCAGCCCCGCCGACCTGGCGGCCTTGGCTATTTCGCAGGCCTCGACCACGGTGTCGGAGGTGCTGGAAAAGCGCCGACCGAAGCCGCCGCCCGACATCTGCACGTTAAGCACGACCTGTTCCGGCTTGAGGCCGAGCGCGGCTGCGGCAGCGGCGGCATCAGGTCCGGCACTTTGGCTTCCCATCCAGATCTCGGCACGATCATCGGCAAGCCGTACCGTGCAGTTCAGCGGTTCCATCGCCGCGTGGGCGAGATACGGGAACACGAACTCAGCTTCCAGCTTCAGCGGCGCCGTTTCCAATGGCACCATGTCTGAATCGAACTGGCGCGGGCCGGGCCGACTGGCCATCTCGCGATAGTGCGCGAGTTGCCGTTCGCTATCGACCTTTTCGACGGCAGATGTGTCCCACTCCACCTTAAGGGCATCGCGGCCCTGAGACGCCTGCCAATATCCGTCGGCCACGACGGCCACGCCCTCGGCACCGCGATCCAGCGGCACGCGCAGGACGGCCCTCACGCCCTTGACGGCGCGGGCTGCGCTGTCGTCCAGGGTGGCTATCTTGGCTCCGAAGACCGGAGGACGAGCCACCACGGCCGTCAACTGTCCCGGCAGCTTGAAGTCGATGCCAAAACTCTGTTGGCCGCTGCTCTTGGCTTGAGCGTCCAAACGCCGGGTGGGCTGGCCGATGATGCGGAAATCCTTGGGATCCTTCAGCGCAATCTTCTGCGGCACTGGCAAGGCCATGGCCGCTTCGGCAAGTTCTCCATAACCGAGCTTGCGGCCATCGGAGGCCAGAACCGCGCCGGCCTCGGTTCGCAGAGTGGACGCCTCCACGTTCCAGCGGGTCGCCGCGGCCGCCAGCAGCATGGCGCGAACACGAGCACCCAGTTCGCGATACTGCGTAAAGCTGTTCTTGATTGTGTTCGAACCGCCGGTAAGGTGTATGCCGAAGAGCGGATCGACATAGGCGATGTCATTGGTGCCGAGTTGGCTGCGCACCAGGTTCCAGTCCGCATCGAGTTCTTCGGCAAGGATCATGGGCAATGCCGTTTGGACGCCTTGACCGAACTCCAGCCGGTTGATTGTGACCGTAACCTCCCCATTGGGCGCGATGTGGACAAATGCAGAGGACTGCTCGGTCGGCTTCAGACTGGCTGCCGCCTCATCGGCCTCGGACGACTGCGCGACGGCCAAATCAGGGAAAATGCCGACAGCCAGGCCGAGGATCCCCGTCAGCTTGAGAAAGCTGCGGCGTGGCATCGCCTGGACCGTCGTTGAACGGCCCCGTTCCATGATGTACTGCAGCGCACGCGGCAGCTCTTTGTGATCCATGTTGGGGAACATATGCGTCTCCTTCAGACGAGGGTGCTGGCGGCGTCGGCTATAGCGGCGCGGATACGGGCATAGGTTCCACAGCGGCAGATGTTTCCGGCCATGGCGGAGTCGATCTCTTCGGCGGTCGGCTGCGCTCCGGGCGACAGCGACGCGAGCAAGGCCGTCGCGCTCATGATCTGGCCGCTCTGACAGTAGCCGCATTGTGCCACGTCGTGCCTGACCCATGCAGCGTGGACAGCCGCGCCGACACGGTCGGTGCCGTCGGTTGTCTTTTCAATCGTGGTGATCTTGCCGCTTTCAACGGCGGAAACCGGTGTGCTGCACGAGCGGATTGCCTCGCCATCCAGATGCACCGTACAGGCGCCACAGAGCGCTGCGCCGCAGCCGAATTTGGTGCCGCTCATTCCTAGCGTGTCACGCAGGACCCAAAGGATCGGAGTTTCGGGGTCAACGTCAACTTCGTGCTCTCGCCCGTTGATATTCAATGAGATCATGGCCGATAGGTTCTCCTGGGTTGCTCCACCCGAATAGGCTTCCCAAGCGGCCTGGAGCTTCCCGGCCGACTGAGACATTGGCAATCTGGTGGCTAGCGCTAAAGCTAGCTCGCCGGGCGATTCTGGATTAGACTGCGCAATTTGCATGACCTTAGAAACGTGATTTCTGAATGCGTCACACAGGCGAGGCACGTCCGCGTTTGCGCGGTCAGCGCCGGCATTGCCGTTCACTGGGATCGAATAGCAGTAGATGCGCCAGTTGCGGCGAACGGCCCTGAAAAGGACTGTTGCTTCCGCTTCGAAAGACACCTCAGGCCGCCAAACGTTCAGCGCATTGAATCCGACGCTTGGTACCCGCCCGAGACTGTCCTCACAGATCGGGGAAGAGTGGCGCGGCCCTAATCGTTGCAGATGTTTGGAAGGTCGCCATAGGTGGGAGGCGGCGGTTGCCGCGAGGTAGTTGCTGCCTGCCCGAGCCGAGAACTGGACAGCCATCAAGGCTTCCAGATGTCATTCCACTACCTGAGCGGTTTCGACATCGATTCCGTCGTGAATTTTCTCATTATGACGGAAACTGATCCAGCTGATCGGAATGGAGGCGAGATAAAGGACAGTCAGAACAACCAGAAACTCGCTGGGGTAGAGCACGACGGCCGCAACCAACCCTGCGACTGCTAAGAACAACGCAATCATCATCCACTTGGGGACTTGGCAAGCCCACTTCTTCCCGGACTGTTGAAGGCGAATACGAGTGTCGTTGTCCAATGCGTCGTCGGAACAAAGCGGGTCCGTTGCCGCAGGTCGCAGAGACTGCACGTGCTCAGGGTTGGAGGCCGGCGCATGGCGGCGGGCGGGTTCGAAAACGATGCCCGCATTCCGGGATGCAAATTCGAGTCTACTGCGACAAGGACTTCAGGTATGCGACAATATTCTGTCGGTCCTCAGGCTGGACACGGCCATCGTCATCGTCGTTTTCGGAACAACCTCGCCGGGCGCCGCTAGAAACCGGTCCAGCCTTGCCTCGTCCCATACCAATCCGGACGACTTCAGGGCTTTCGAATAACGGTACCCCTCCATAGATCCGGCCGGCCGTCCGACAATACCGCCGAGGCCGGGGCCGGCTTTTTTCTGGTCGGCGGTTGAATGACAGCCTGAGCAGCGTTGAAGCATCGCATGGGTCCATTCCAACGCGACGCGCTTTAGGCAGCTACATCGGTTAGGCAGTAACGCCACCGCGACCGGTTTTCTGTGCCGTCATCCAGGGCATTGCTGCAGAGACGTCCTCGAGGATCTTGGCCGATCTCGCGAAGCCGGCGAAGGCCTCGCGTGCAACTGAAATGGGAACCTGGCCATCATAGGCGCGCTGGCAGGCGCGGAACGCCGTGTCAAAGATTGGCCCTCTGCGATTGTTCGGCCATTCCTGCAGGAACTCGAAAGCATCGGCCAAGCATTCGATTTCCTCCACCATGAACTCCCCTTTCCTGACGAAAACAGGCCGGTCGAAAGTCCTGTCGTTCATTACAACCTCCATTCAACTGAACGAGTGTTTGAGCTTCCACGAGAGCCGTGAGCAACGGCTGCGGAAAATATGTGAAGCGCACTTTTTTGCTGTCAAGGAACGGCCAATTCGGGACTGAAGCAAACCTCGAGTTCGGTTTCATCGGGAGCGATGCGTGCAGACCGTCCTCGGCTGCGGTTTGCAGCGGCTCAGTCCGGCGCGCCTGGACGCGGCTTCGGCGCCGCCCGGTCAATTCGCCTGGAACAAAACATTCCAGAGGTGGTTTTCCCCATGAAGGGACAGACTTTTCGAAGGAGACGTCTCGTGAAAAAAGTTCTGATCACCAGTATGCTGGCCATAGGCGTTGGCTGTGGCGCAGCATTCGCTCAGGAACAGCAGCCGGCCCAAAGCCAGTCCGGCACCGACTGCCCGGCTGGCTCGGCCGGTTGCCCGGAAGGTGCGATGGGCAAACAGGGTAAGGCCGGCGCCACCACCGAGGAGCAGGCTCAAGGCAAGGCGAAGATGCAGACAGACGAGCAAGCCCAGGGTAAAGCCGGCGTAACCACCGAGCAGCAGACTCAAGGCGAGGCAGGCGCCACAACCGAGCAACAGGCGCAGGACAAGGCCAAGACCCAGACCGAGCAGCAGACCCAGGGCGAGGCTGGCGCCACGACCGAGCAACAGGCGCAGGACAAGGCCAAGACCCAGACCGAGCAGCAGACCCAGGGCGAGGCCGGTACCACCACCGAGCAGCAGACCCAGGGCGGCACTACTCAGTCACAGGATGAGACGGAGACCGGCGCGATCAGCAATGTGACCGTTGAACAGAAAACGGAAATCACCCAGATCCTCAAGGAGGAAAAGGTCGAACCGGTTGCCGACGTCGATTTTGACATCTCAGTGGGTGTCGAGGTTCCGCGGCAGAGGCTTGAACTGCGTCCTCTGCCACGGCGAATCATCGAGATCGTCCCGGCTTACGAAGAGTACCAGTATTTCGTGTTGGCCGATGGCCGTATCGTCATCGTCGACCCGGATACATTCAAGATCGTCCTTATTCTGGCCTGACGCCCTAGTTCGGGCTAAACGAGGGGTCCGCTGCCCCCACGGCGGAGCCCTCGTTTGCATGGACCAGTCTCTGCCACCAAAGGCACGGCTATTACGCCTGTTCAAACTGACAGGCTTTCTGCGTGTCGAGGTTTCTTCAGCCGCTTCCCACCTGGATTACATCTGGACGGCGTCCTCCCTGCTCAAAAGGCCTGAGCTAGGACTTCGGTCTGGCCGCTTGCCGACCATGGGCTGGCCCAGGCAGTGCTTTGGTCCGGGACCGCTATGGCAAAAGCCTGAAATGGGGGAGTTTGTAGGAACCGAGCTCCTGCTGGCGTCGTTGCGATCCCGACACCGTGACAGGAGGCTGCAATGGACCCCAGCATTCACCAGGCACGTTGGCTGCTTTTTCCGATATTTTGCCTGGCGTTCGGGGTTGCAGCCGTTGGGCTTTTCATCGGCTGATGAGGTCCACCGATGAAGGCAACGCACTCGCGCAGTCATGAGTCCCTTCCTGCGCCAGCGAGACCCACCGGTTCTCCCCCTCGAGACTGGTGGGTCTTGACACAGCCCGATGATGGCGAAAGCCTGATAAATCGGTGCAGTTCAGAAGATTGGCTTGGGCGAAGGATTGACTTGGGCGAATTCGAAATAGGCAGAGATGCAACATAGGGCGTGACGGTAAAAGGATATTCTGGCGTGCTATTGGCAAATTCATTGATCACAGACGCAATACGGCCGCAGCGCCCGAAGCATTGTGAGACAAGAGTTCTCGCCGGTGCGCGGCCTGCCCGGCCTCAATCGCAGCGCAGTCTCAAATCTCTTCGAGGGCTTCGCGTCGCCATCTGCCTGAGCGCATCGGCCTTGGTTCTCGTCGTCAGCCCCTACCGTGTGGCACAGGACGGCCTGTCCCTGACGCTAAGCCCACAGGCCGCCTGGGCACAAGGGAACTCTGGGAACGCTGGGAACTCAGACTCCGGCAACTCTGATTCCGGCAACTCCGGCTCCGGCAACTCCGGCTCCGGCAACTCTGGCTCCGGCAACACTGGCTCCGGCAACTCTGGCTCCGGCAACTCAGGAGACACTGAAAGCCCCGACAATTCTGGAAACGCTCCTGGAAATGCCACAGACCCTGGAAATGCCACAGACCCTGGAAATGCCGCAGCCCCACAGGCCACGGACCCGAACGGCAATGCGAACAAAACAAAAGCACTGAACGTCACTCCCCCGACAAATCCGGCTACCGCGCTAAATCCTGGCAACAAGCCCAAGACGTATATCAACGCGACCACTGGAGACCGGATCGAGGTGCGCGGGGCAAGCGTGGGTGTGGTGCATTCCAACGGGCTGAGCGAGCGCATCGACGGCGGCCATTACGAGATGCGCGATGCCATGGGCCGCACCATCATTCGGCGGCAGGCAAAGAAATCCGATCGGGCAAGACTGCTCCGGATGATCGAGTGATGGCGCGTTCCACAGGCCGCAAGGCTGTCTTGCTTCATGCAGGATCGCGGACAGGCGGATGCTGATGCTCGGTCGCGTCGCGCAATGTCATCGCGGCTTCGGTCCGGTTGCTCACATTGAGCTTGGCCAGAATCCGCGTCATGTGGTGCTTTATGGTTTTCTCGTGCAGCTTCAGCTGAAGACCGATCCGCTTGTTGCTCAATCCCGCGGCAACGAGCGTCAGGATCTCTCTTTCGCGACTGGTGAGTTCGGCCAGAACGTCGGGTTTCTCGATCGCGGTTGGTTGGCTGGACAGGTCGACCAACACGCGCGCCGACAATTGCGGACAAACATACCGTTCGCCCATCGCCACCGTGCGCAGTATGGCGGCCAGGGTTCTCGACCCGACACCCTTCAGGACGTAGCCTCTTGCCCCGCTCTGCAAGGCGGTCATGACGTGCTGGTTTTCCTCCGAAACGGTCAGCATCACGATTTTCAAATCCGGGTGCCGCTCCAGAGCCGGCTCGACCGCGCTGAGGCCCCCTCCAGGCACCGAGATGTCCATCAGCAGAATATCGAGTTGCTGGTCTTCCGATATCCGCAAGGCGTCATCTCTGCTGCTGCCTTGGGCAACGATCTCGAACCC
Organism: Mesorhizobium sp. WSM4817; assembly: GCF_055811135.1. Lineage (NCBI taxonomy): Bacteria > Pseudomonadati > Pseudomonadota > Alphaproteobacteria > Hyphomicrobiales > Phyllobacteriaceae > Mesorhizobium > Mesorhizobium sp. WSM4817. The sequence goes on from NZ_JBVVQQ010000004.1 coordinate 329,756, forward strand.
GCCGATCTGCTCGAGGGTGCGCACAACACCTTCCCTGAACAGCGGATGGTCGTCGACAATGGCGAGCTTTATGGCCGCTGCCATCACGCCTGTCCTATTTCGACTGTGTTGAGAACCATTTTCACCACCGTGCCATCCTGTGAAGATGTTACATCAAATTGGCCGCCGAGGCTTTCTACCCGCTCACGCAGCCCGATGAGCCCCAGCCGTTCAGGATGGATGATCTTCGGGTCGAAACCTGGGCCGGTGTCGGAAACCTCGATAGAAACGCGCTCCCCGTCGAAATGTTTCGCGACCGATTGACCGGCACCCCCGGCATGGTGGAAGCCGTTGTTCAGCGCCTCCTGAATGAAGCGAAAGATGCAGATCTTGGCCGCTGGCGATAAGGGTGTGTGGTTCCCGGTCATGGACAGCATCACTTTGACGCCGGTCCGCTCTTCGTGCGCTCGCACGGCAAGCTCGAGGATTTCCGTCAACTCGGCATTCTCGACATGCGGCAGCATAAGACCCTTGCTGACATTCCTGATTTCTCGCATCGCATCGTCCAGATTCGCTTTGACCACCTGCAATTCGCGCGCGCGCGCCGCAGCCGGCGTGGCAGGATCGGCTAGCACGGGGCTGTCAATCCCTAGCGCAGCGAGGGCAACCAGTTGCGCCGGCCCGTCGTGCAGGTCCGCGCCGATCCGCCTGAGGTAACGCTCGTTAAGTGCCGTGGCGCGCTGCGAAGCACGCTGCACCCGCAGCCTCAACATTCTGTTTTGAGCAACCAGGACGGAAAGTTCGGCAATGCGCTGCTTCAAGGAGCGGCTCTGCGAACGAATCGTGCGGCTGCCACGAAAAACGATCACCGAAAGACCGAGGAAAAAAACCGCGGTGACGGCTGCGACATCGAACCAGGTCCGAACCAGTGCCTGCCGGAGATCCTTCTCAAAATCGGTGGCGATCTCGTCGAATTCCAAAACAGCCACGACTTCGCCCGACCATGGCTGAAGCATCGGATTATAGATTTCAAGAAGATGCAGGCCGCTGTCCCTCTCAGCCTGGTTGTCATAGTGCCTGTCCAATTCAGCAACGATGTCGCCGGCGAATGCGGCCCGGAGATTGTCGCTGAGTGGAAAGCGCTTCCCGACCAAATTCTTATTGCTCGAATAGAGGATGGTGCCATCGCGGCGCCATAGCTTGAACGATTCGAGCCTTTTGCCGAGCGCGCCTTGTCCCAGCGTTTCATCCAGCGCGTGCGCAACGCTCTCGTCCAGCATCTCGCTCCTGCGCATGTCGGGAAGCAGCGGCGCGATGACGCTGTCGACGTAAAGAGCGGTAGAGGCGGCCGAGTTCCGGGTGACCGCGGCTTCAATCTGGCTTGTCACGGACATTCCCACCACGATCATCGCCGACAGCGAGAACAGCCCGCCGGCGAGCAGAAACTGAGTGGCCAGCGACAGTGCATTCCACCGATCGAGCAATCTTGTCGGTCTGTATGGCGCCATATCTCCCCATATCTCCACCGGCCCGGTCGGCGGCGCGTCGCGCCAGCGGCACGATTCGTGAGAACCAGCCAATCTGTCGTCGAACGACGCTAAATGACGCCATCTTTGATCTGCACCGATCAATAACAAGGGAACTTAGGGCTTGCGGGCTGGACGAAAACCGCAACCTTGCGGTTTTTTGCGCAAGCGCCACTGCCATGGTTGAGCGAGGCAGCAAATATGACTCCGCAACCACGTGCTGCCGGCACCGGTCGCCCCTGGCAGCGCGGCGGAAGGTGCGGCGGCTTTCACTTCCGGTCGCGCAATGCTCTCACCGCTTGCGTAAGGGTCACCCGATCGTTGCCGTTCTTTTTGATCAGCCTGCTGACCTGGCTGGGCGAAACGCCATTTTCTCGCGCGAAATGCTCCACCTCGTAATACTGGTCCACCGAAAGGCGGTCGCGGTCGAGAAACGATCGATCTTTGTTGTTGTCGTCCATTTCCGTTTTCCCACTAAAGCTCGTTTGAACATTGGACGCAAACGAGGGACCACCCGCCAAATCGAGGAATGGCGGGGGTCCCTTATCGGCGCAGGAAGGGACTTAGCTGCGCAGATATCTTCGTCCATCAGCCACATCGTTAAGTCGGTCGTTCATCAGCTGACGACTATTCCAATTGCCAGGAAGGCAATGGAGACAGCGAAGACCGGTGCAAGTAGCCAGCGGGCTTGGTGAACACTATTCTCCATCGATTCCTCCCGTGACGCACGGCGAGCAACGAGTGCTGGCAGTCGTGGTTCCGGGCCACACGCCATCGTCGCCCTTTGCGCACGACAATTCAGACTTAGGTCCATCGGCACGGCGTCTCTGGTCGGACCGAAGCCCAGCCGCGGAACGTTTGCAGCTGTCTCGTTGTTGAAGGTGAGCTTGGCGCGACGAAGATGCGTCCCAGCGCAAGACAGCTCATCAGGAAGGAAAAACTTATGAGAATGCATCTTTCCACTGCAGCCGCAGGATTTCTGCTGCTGGCAAGTGTCGGCGCCGTGGCTGCCCAGGACGTGATCATCCAGCCCGAACAGGAGACCGTCATCAGGGAGTATGTGAAAAAGCAGCCGCTCGCCTCGGTGAACCTGCTTGGCGTGGAGCTCAATATCGGCTCGGCGCTGCCCGAGACGGTCGAGCTTCATGAAGTTCCCGACGTCCAATATCGCTACGTCGTCGTCGACAATCGGACCGTTCTTGTCGATCCAGGCACACGCTGGATCTTTAAAATCTTCGTGTGACTTAATTGGCGTGGGGTGGAGACGCCCGCCGCTTGGCCGGGGGGGGCCGTCTTGCCGTTCCGCTGTCGCCTACGGTTCAAAGCGCCTACGGTTTCATAGCGCCCATGGTTCATAGCAATTGAAGCGTGCAGTCGGTGCGCCCCGAAACCCGCGGCATCGTCCTTTCGGCGCGACGCGTCAGACTTAGGTCCTACGCAAAGGCCTGCCAAATCGGACCGAAGCCCAGCTAAGGAACGTTTGCGGCTGCCTCCAGTTTGGGTAAGCAAGGCGCTGATGCCGTCCAGCGCAAATGGGCTTGCAAGTCACAGACATAAAGGAGGCAGTTATGAGAATGCATCTTTCCACCGCAGCCGCGGGCCTTTTTCTGCTGGCCAGTGTTGGCGCTGTTGCCGCTCAGGACGTGATCATCGCGCCTGAACAGGAGACCGTGATCAGGGAATATGTGAAAAAGCAGCCGCTCGCATCCGTGGAACTCCCTGGGGTGGAACTCAATATCGGTTCAACGATACCCGAGACGGTCGAGCTTCACGAGGTTCCCGACGTCGAGTATCGCTACGTCGTCGTTGACAATCGCACCGTTCTTGTTGATCCCGGCACACGCAAGATCGTCAAGATCATTCAGTGACCTGAACGCGAGGGGAGGAGACGCCCGCCGCTTTGAAACGAGCGGCGGGCGACTATGCGATGGGCAGTGTCAAAATGCGAACAATCAGCAGACTTTTCGATTCCCGCGACCAGGCAGCGTGTGCCGTTGCCGCGCTTCAGGCAGCAGGAGTTTCTCAAGAACAGATCAGCGTCATCGGACCTTACGACGACGAAATCAGGGCTGTCCTGCGCGGTCCGGGCGGTGCCGCGCTTGGTGCGGCCGCTGGCCTGTTAATCGGCCTGGGTGCTTTTGAGGCCACCGGCATTGATCCTGTCGGAGCGGTGGCTGGCCTAACTCTTGTCGGTGGGGCCTGCGGCGGCTTTGCTGGTGGGCTTCTCCAGGCATCTGCCGATGTTGCCAGACAGCCGGGTGAGCCGAATGTTGAACAAGGCGTCATTTTCGTGATGGCGCAGGTCGATGAAAATCAGGCCGATACCGCACAGGCAGTGCTGGAAAATCCTGTTCGCGTAACGCAACTCGTGGCCACAGCCGGCTGAGTTGTGTCGGGAGGTTAGCGCCTGACTCCTTCCCGGCCTATCGCCGACGAAACGCATTCACATCGGCACTTCCCGCTGAGCTATCAGTTTTCCCTGTGACGGTTCACGAGGCGGGAAGCGTCTGCTCGACCAGATTGACGTAGTAGCCCAGCACGGTCGGCACGATCTCGTCATTGAAAACGTAGCGGTTGCCGTGCAGGCCCTCGCCGGGCCCGACGTCGCCGACGCCGATCCACGCGTAGCAACCGCCTGCCTCCCGGATCATGAAGGCGAAATCCTCGCAGCCGAGGCTCGGGCTGAACTCGGTCGTGACGTTCTCGCTGCCGACGGTGGCGGCGGCTGCCGCGATGGCGCGGGCCGTGGCGTCAGCCGTGTTGATGAGCGGCGGATAGCCCTTCTTGTAGTCGAGCGTGGCCTTGACCGCATGGGCTGCGGCAATGCCGTGGGCGATCTCGCCGATCAGCTTCTCGCAATGATCGGAATGACCGGGCTCGAAAAACCGGCAGGTGCCTTGCAGCCAGACCCTGCCCGGCACGATGTTGCCGACTTTGCCACCGTGGATCTGGGTGAGGCTGACGACCAGCGCGGTTTGCGGATCGACCGAGCGGCTGACGATACGCTGAACGGCCTGGACAAAGGCGCCCGCGGCCAGGATCGGGTCGTCGCCGAGCTGCGGCATGGCGGCATGTGCGCCAAAACCCTCGAAGGTCAGCTTGAAATTGTCGACGGCCGCCATCTGTGCTCCAGCGCGAGCGGCGATCGTCCCCTGCTCCAAGCCCGGCCAGTTGTGGACGGCATAGATCGCCTCGACCGGGAAACGCTCGAACAGGCCGTCTTCGATCATGCGCAGGCTGCCGCCTTCGTTTTCTTCGGCTGGCTGGAAGACGAAGTAGACGGTGCCGTCGAAGGCGCGGGATTGGCTGAGCAGGCTGGCCGCGCCGAGCAGCATGGCGGTGTGGCCGTCATGGCCGCAGGCGTGCATCACGCCCTCGTTCCTGGACGCATAGGGCAAACCGGTCCTCTCCACGATGGGAAGCGCGTCCAGCTCGGCGCGAAGACCGATGGCGCGTGTGCCCGTGCCGCTGCGAAGGACGCCGACGACCCCGGTGCCGCCGATCCCCTCATGCACCTCATCGAAGCCGAAGGCGCGCAGTTTCTCGGCAATGAAACGTGCCGTTTCGTTCTCGTCGAATCCGAGTTCGGGATTGCAATGGATATGGTGGCGCCAGGCGATGACCTCTGGTGTCAGAGCGGCGATCGGGTCATTGTGCAGCATGATGCTCTCCTTCCGCGCCGGCAAAGCGCGGGTTTGATCCGCTGGATCACGATTAGATGGTCGCACAACAGGCGTCTTGAACCAGATTGACCGCTGCAGGGACAAAAGCCGTGGACGCGACAGAGACCAGGAAATACTGGCGCCACCCCTGCTCCCCTGAGCTTGGCCTGTTCAAGGCGCGCTTCACGCAGCATCGCTATGAGCTGCACACGCACCCAACCTATGTGATCGCGCTGATCACGGCCGGCTGCGAACGCATCCGCATCGGGCGCCACAAAATAGTCGCTCCGGCAGGCACCATTGCCGTCGTCAATCCCGAGGAGTGGCATGACGGGGAACAGGGTGCGGACGAAGGCTGGGCCTATCGGACGTTTTATCCCCCGGTGCCGCTGATGGCGGGCCTCGCCCACGAGCTGGGCAGGGCTGACGATCCGGTCTTCTCACGTCCGAATATCGAAGACAGCGATCTCGCCGCAGCATTGATGGCAGCACACCAGAGCTCGACGTCCCAGGACGCGACGCAGGCCGAGACGTCGCTGCTCGTCGCATTGAGGCATCTCATCGTTCGGCATGGCGATTGCAGCGGGCGGGTAGAGGAGATTGAAAGCTCGGGATCGCGACAGAGGTTCTCGCTCTACGCGGAGCTTGTCGAAAGCGACCTTGGCTCGCAGCTCGACCTGCAGCGGCTTGCCGACGCCGCGCGCGTCACCCGGTTCCAGGTCATCCGGGATTTCAAGAAAGCGATTGGCCTGACGCCTGCAACCTATATCCGCGACCGGAGACTGCGTCGCGCCAGTTTCTTGATCGAACAGGGGCTCGGCCTCGCTGAGGCCGCCATTGCGGCAGGTTTCGCCGACCAGAGCCATCTTTCCCGTGCGTTCCGGACCATGCATGGCATGACGCCGGGCATGTTCAGGAGAGGCAAAGCTCCCGAACCAAAACGAGTTCACATCGAAATGAAATGATCGGGCAGTGGCCGGACCACCAATGTCGGCGCCGATTGCCGACGCAAGCTTGCGTTGTCATTTCGCCACCGCCTCCACCCGGTCCGCAGCGGCGGCCAGCACGGCGCGGTCGCCCTCCTCGTACAAGCGATGGATCGAGATGGCGCTGACGCGCCAGCCTTCGGGCGTCCGCACCAGCCGGTGCAGATAGTTGGCGCCGACCGTCCAGAACCGGGCGCCGATCCAGTGGCTGGCGCGGACATGGCTGCGCGCGACCGCATCGTTACCCGCGCCTTCGACAACGATGTTGGTGATAAGGTGCTGGGTGGCGTCGAAGCCCGGCAACAGGCCTTGCCACTGAGCAATCAGCGCGTCGCGGTTGCTGGTCGCGGCCTCGCCACCGAAAAGGCTGCTATAGTCTGTCGTGACGCTGGTCGTGAAATAGGATTTTACCCGATCCCATTCGCGCAAATCGGCATAGAGGCCGATCCCCGCCACCGCCTCGGCGATGGCGGTCTTGTCTTCGCTCGTCAGCGCAGCCGTGGACTGCATGGTGCTCAAGGCGGGCAGAGCGGCAAGCGTCGCGGCAAAAACTGCCAAGGCCAAAACAAACCGGCGGGTGACGGGGCTCATTGTCCCGCCTCCCCTGCACTGCCCAGCGTGGCGCGGAAATGCGCGGCAACGACGTCGCTCGCCGACTTTACCGGCGCAGCGCGGTCGTAGAAGTCGAACTGGGTGACGTTGTCGAGCCACAGCTGCTGCTTCGGACCGGTCAGCCGCGCATAGAATTTGCGCGCGCCCTGCGGGATGGCAGCCGCCTCGCTATGCACCATCAGCAAGGGCTGATGCAGGCGCCGGGCAGCCTGGATCGCATCGAATGTCAGCCAGCCACGCCAAAAGGCCGGGTCGGCCTCGTTGCGCCAGGCCGGGATCATGCCGCGACCAGCCTCTGTATAGTAAGGCACCTTGAACATGATCGCCCGCTCGTCGGCCAGGCTGGCGGCGGGCAGGAAAGCCTGCTTGTCGGTGCGGCGATAGGCGGCCTCGGCCGCATCACCCACGGCTTCAAGCCTGGCAATGCCGTCCTTGCCGCCATAGGTCTGCTCGACCACCTCGGCATCGTGCAGCCAGGGCGCGACCAAAGCGACCGACTTGATCGCGGCATTTTTGGCGGCGACAGTGACCATGTAGCCGGAGCTGGCGCAAATGCCGAGCCCGCCGACGCGGTCCTTGCTGATCTCGGGCCGGGCCGCGAGATAGGCGACCGCCGCCTCGATGTCGGCGACCTTGGCGCTGGGGTCCTCATACTGGCGGCGGGCGCCGCCGCTCTCGCCCCAGCCGCGAAAATCGAAGCTCAAGGCGACGAAGCCGCGGTCGGCCAGCTCGCGGGCGTAGCGGGCCGGCATCTGTTCCTTCACCGTCATCCAGGCACCGGTCACCACCAGCGCGGGTCGAGGTCTCGCCGGGTCCAGATCCTCGGGCAGATAGAGGTCGCCGACGATCTGCTCACCGTGCGAGGCGAAAGCAACGCGCTCGACGCGCGATGCGGCGAAGGCGCTTGAGCCGAGGGCGACGGCGGTTGCCGTGGCCAGCGTCAGGATTTTCAACATCGTAAATCTCCTTTGGCCTGGAGCGAAAAGCGCGGAGCGACGGCCGCCGTCTCAGCGGTCATCCGCCAGTCGGCCGGGTAGTGGCTTCAGCGGGAAGTGCGTCCAGTAGAAGGTGTCCGACTGGTACATGTCGGTCAAGAAATTCTGCGCCTCGGTGATCTTGCCGTCCTTGATGCGAAACATCAGGGCGTAAAGCTGGTCGATCTCGGGACCCGAGCCGACGTTCGACCAGCCGCGATGGATGTCGACGACGAGATCGCCCTGCGCCTGGAAGAAGATCGGCTCAGCCCTGAATTTGCCCTCGGCCAGGCCACGGAAGAAGGCGACCACTTCCTCCGGCCCGCGCTTGTCGCCGGCTAGCGGATGGTGGCCGGGAATGCGCCACACGATGTCGGCCGCCAGGAAGGGCCGAACCGCCTCCGGGTTCCCGGTCGCATAGGCTGCGTAATAGTCCTTGATCAACTGGATGTTGCGGTCTTCCTGCGGGCCGCCGTTCGCGGGGGCGGCGGACACCGCCAAGAGAGCGCCGGCGGCGAGCGAAGCAAGCCTGGTCATCGGTCCTGTCTCCTTCCCTTTCGGGCCGTCTTGCCTTTCGGGCCGTCGCCACAGCGAAGCCCGTTCGTCGGACCAACATGACGCTTTTGGTTCGCCGGAAAAACCCGTAGAGTTCGACAAGGCTATTTGGAATATCCTCACAATGCGACTCGATCAGTTCAGCGGCATCGTCGCCTTCGTGAAGGTCGCGGAAGCAAAAAGCTTCACCCGCGCCGCTGCCGAACTCGGCGTCGCCCCGGCCTCGCTCAGCGAGGCGGTCAAGGGCCTCGAGGAGCGTCTCGGGGTGCGGCTCCTCAACCGCACGACCCGCAGCGTCGGCCTGACCGAAGCCGGCGCCCACTATTTTGACCACGTGCGCCCAGCGGCCGAGGAGATCCGGGCGGCCGGCGCGGCACTGCGCGAGACCCGCGACCGCCCCGCCGGCACGCTGCGGCTGAGCCTGCCGTGGATCGCCGCGCCGCTGCTGATCGAGCCGCTGATGGGGCCGTTCATGGATGCCTACCCGGAGGTGCGGCTTAGCCTGATCTTCGACGACAATTTCGTCGATATCGCCGCGCAGGGCTTCGATGCCGGCCTGCGGATCGGCGAGCTTCTCGAGAAGGATATGATCGGCGCGCGTCTGGGCGGGCCGTTGCAGACGGTGGTGTTGGGCAGCCCCGACTACCTGGCGCGTAACGGCACGCCAAAACGACCCGCCGACCTCGCTGCCCACCGCTGCATCGCCTTCGCCTTTACCCGCACCCGCGCCATCTCGCCCTGGGAGTTCGTTGTCGCTGGACGCCAGGTCGAGTTCACGCCCGACGCACGTCTGATCGTGAACACCCTACCGCTCTGCATCACCGCCGCCGCGCAAGGGCTTGGCCTGGCCTTTGCCGTCGAAGGCCTCGCTGCGCCGCTTCTCGCCTCAGGCGCGCTGGTCAAGGTGCTGGAGCCGTTCTGTCCCAGCTACGAACCGCTCCACCTCTATTATCCCAGCCGCCGCCTCGTCCCGCCAAAACTGCGGGCGTTCATCGATTTCGTCCGCGCCAACGCGCACAATTTGCGGATCTGATGCGCCGCGGTGCTGCCGTGTCTGGATGGGTGACAGCGCGTATTCCCTCTCAGGCTCAAGCACCGGCTGAGCCAATAGTTCCGGCTTTCACCGCAAAGGACCCAATGCTAGGGCAGCAAACCATGAGTCAGCAACGGAACGCCCTGTGACCGACACCGAACGCCCCCGCCTGCCGCTGATCGAAATCTGCGTCGAAGGCATAGATGGGTTGCTCGCCGCGCAAGCCGCCGGCGCCGACCGGGTCGAGCTCTGCGCCAGCCTCGTCGAGGGCGGCATCACACCGAGTTTTGGCATGGTGCGCGCAGCCGTCGAACTGGCGACGACCCCATTCCACGTCATCGTGCGGCCGCGCGGCGGCGATTTTCTCTACAGTGACGCCGAGTACCGTTCGATGCTCGCCGATATCAGCGCGCTGCGCGAGCTTGGCGTCGCCGGTGTCGTCGTCGGCTGCCTGAATGCCGACGCTACTGTCGACGAAAAGCGGATGAGCGAATTGGTGCAGGCGGCAGGGAATTTGAACGTCACCTGCCACCGTGCCTTCGACATGACACGCGATCCGACTGATGCGCTGGAAGCGCTGATCCGCAGCAAGGTCGGCCGCGTGCTGACCAGCGGCCAGCGCGACACCGCTTTGGAGGGCGTGGCCCTGCTGGCGGACCTCGTCCGACAGGCGGGGAAGCGCATCATCATCCTCGGCTGCGGCGGGCTCGATCCAAACAACATTGCCGAGGTGCGGGAAAGAACCGGACTGACCGAAATGCATTTCGCCGCACTCAAGGACGTGCCGAGTGCCATGCGCTACCGCAATCCGCGGGTTGGCATGGGCGGCACCGACCTCGACCGCGAGTACCGCAACACGGTGACCGACGCGGCGCTGGTGGCGGCGACGATTGCGGCGGCGAAAGCATGATCGCGAAGGAAGAAAACAAACGGGTACGCTTGCCGATCGACCGGGTCTCGCCGCAGGACGAGCCCCTCATCCTCGCCCTCAACAACGCCCACGCGGCCGAGTTGTCGTGGCTTGAGCCGGAACGCCTGTCCTTCCTGCTCGGCGAGGCGTTCTATGCGCGCCGCATCGGCGCGCTCGAAGCCTTCATCATGACCTTCGACCAGGACGCCCGCTACGACAGCCCGAACTTCCTGTGGTTCCGCGAGCGCTATCCGCGCTTCGTCTATGTCGACCGCGTCGTCGTTGCGGGCGAAGCGCGTGGCCGCGGCCATGCCCGGCGGCTCTATGAGGATCTGTTCGACCATGTCTCGCGTGCCGGCCAGACCATCGTCACCTGCGAGGTGAATGCCGAACCGCCCAACCCGGCTTCAGATGCCTTTCACGCAGCGCTCGGCTTCGTCGAGGTCGGCGACGCGGTGATCCACGGCGGCAAGAAGGCGGTGCGCTACTATACCAGGCCGATCACCGGCTGAGGCGCCAGCGCTGCCCTGCCAGTTGCGGTTTGCAGGGCGAGCCGCTCTGCTCGTGCGTTTCTCCCCTTGCTTGTTGCGGGAGAAGGAAGAACCGGCACGCTGCCGTTTCAGGCGTTGGCGGCGGCTACTGCGCGCTTGGCCATCACCACGATCAGATTGGCCCGGTAATCGGCCGAGGCATGGATGTCGCTCATCAAATCATTCGCCGGCACTTTTACTCCGTTGAGGGCAGCGGCGTCGAAATTCGTGGCAAGTGCCGCCTCGATTTCCTTCGAACGAAAGACGCCGCTGTCGCCGGCTCCGGTGACGGCAACGCGGACTCCGTCCGCGCCGTTGGCCACGAACACACCGACGATCGCATAGCGCGATGCCGGATTGCGGAACTTTTCATAGGCCGCCTTGGCCGGCGCGGTGAAGGTCACCGCGGTGACGATCTCGCCGTCCTCCAGCGCCGTCTCGAACAGCCCCGTGAAGAATGCGTCGGCGGCGATCTCGCGCTTGTTGGTGACGATGGTGGCGTCGAGGGCAAGAAGTGCCGCCGGATAATCGGCGGCGGGGTCGTTGTTGGCGATCGAGCCGCCGATTGTGCCCTTGTAGCGCACCGCAGGATCGCCGATCCGGGACGCCATATGGGCGAGCGCCGGACACGCCCTCTTCAGCTTCTCGTCGCTGGCGACATCGTGATGCGTGGTGGCGGCGTGGATGGTGATGGTGGAGCCCGCCACCTCAATGCCTTTCAATTCCTCGATGTGCGAAAGATCGACGAGATCGGACGGTGCGGCAAGCCGCGTCTTCATCGCCGGGATCAGTGTCATGCCGCCCGACAAAAGCTTTGCATCGCCGGTCTCGAGCAGCTTGACGGCCTCGGCGACGGAGGCGGCTCGGTGGTAGTTGACTGGGTACATTTGTCTTTCTCCCTTCGTGGGGAAAGGAGCGAATAGGGAGTATTGAGTAGCGAATAGGGCCTACCCCTTCGCACGCAATTTGTTCCCTATTCGCTACTCCCTATTCGCTATTTGCTTATCAATGTTTCGTTCCCCGGATCGCTGCCCACACCGTGGACGGCGATGCCGGCATGGCGATATCGGTGATGCCGATGGCGTCGGTGATGGCGTTGATCACGGCCGGCGGTGAGCCGATGGCGCCGGCCTCGCCGCAGCCCTTGATGCCGAGCGGATTGCCCGGGCACGGCGTGTTCGAGGTCGAGACCTTGAACGACGGCAGGTCGTCGGCGCGCGGCATGGCGTAGTCCATGTAGCTCGCCGTCAAAAGCTGCCCGCTGGCGTCGTAGCGGGTGCCCTCCAGCAAGGCCTGGCCGATTCCCTGGGCGACGCCGCCATGCACCTGGCCTTCGACGATCATCGGGTTGATGATGTTGCCGAAATCGTCGGCCGCGACGAACTGGACGACCTCGGTCACGCCGGTCTCGGGATCGATCTCGACCTCGCAGACATAGCAGCCGGCCGGGAAGGTGAAGTTCGACGGATCGTAGAATGAGGTCTCTTTCAGCCCCGGCTCCATGCCGCCAGGCAGGTTGTGGGCGGTGTAGGCAGCAAGCGCCATCTGGAACCACGGCACTTGTTTGTCGGTGCCGGCGACCTTCAAGGCGCCGTTTTCGATGACGATGTCGCCCTCGTCGGCCTCGAGCAGATGGGCGGCGATCTTCTTGGCCTTGGCCTCGACCTTGTCGAGCGCCTTGACAACGGCCGACATGCCGACGGCGCCCGAGCGCGAGCCGTAAGTGCCCATGCCCATCTGCACCTTGTCGGTATCGCCATGGACGATGGAGACGCTGTCGATCGGCACGCCGAAGCGCTGGTTGACCAGTTGCGCGAAGGTCGTCTCATGGCCCTGGCCGTGGCTGTGCGAGCCGGTCAGCACCTCGATGGTTCCAGCGGCGTTGACGCGCACCTCGGCACTTTCCCAAAGGCCGACACCCGCTCCAAGACTGCCGACCGCCGCCGACGGCGCCAGTCCGCAGGCCTCGATATAGCAGCTCATGCCGATGCCGCGCAGCTTGCCTCTGTTGGCGGCGTCGGCCTTGCGCTGAGCAAAACCGGCATAATCGGCAGCGGCCATCGCCGCGTCCAGCGAAGCGGCATAATCGCCGGCATCATAGTTCATGATGACCGGTGTCTGGTGCGGGAACGAGGTGATGAAGTTCTTTCGGCGAAGTTCCGCCGGAGACACGCCCAGCTCGCGTGCGGCGGTCTCCATGGTGCGTTCGAGCAGATAGGTGGCCTCCGGCCGCCCTGCCCCGCGATAGGCGTCGACCGGCGCGGTGTTGGTGTAGACGGCGCGCACATTGGCGTGGATCGCCGGGATGTCGTACTGGCCCGACAACAGCGTCGCGTAGAGATAGGTCGGCACGCAGGACGAGAACAGCGACATGTAGGCGCCGAGATTGGCGATGGTGTCGACCTTCAGCCCGGTGATCCTGTTGTCCTTGTCGAACGCCATTTCGACCGTCGAGACATGGTCGCGGCCATGGGCGTCGGTGAGAAAGCTCTCGGTGCGGTCGGCCACCCATTTGACCGGCACGCCGGTCTTCTTCGAGGCCCACAGGCACACGATTTCTTCCGGGTAGATGTAGATCTTCGAACCGAAGCCGCCGCCGACATCCGGCGCGATGACGCGCAGCTTGTTTTCCGGCGCGACATTGTAGAAGGCGCTCATCACCAGGCGCGCGAGATGCGGGTTCTGCGAGGTCGTCCAGCAGGTATAGTGGTCCTCGGCCTTGTCGTAGTGACCAAGCGCTGCGCGCGGCTCCATCGCGTTGGGCACCAGCCGGTTGTTGACGATCTTCATGCGGGTGATGTGGGCAGCCGCCTTGATTGCCGCGTTGGTCGCCGCGCTGTCGCCGAGCTCCCAGTCGAAAATCAGATTGCCGTCGGCTTCCGGATGGAGCTGTGGCGCACTCCTTTCGAGCGCCTTCGGAGCGTCGACGACCGCCTTCAGTTCCTCGTAGGCGATGTCGACCGCCTCGGCAGCGTCGCGCGCCTGGCCCTTGGTCTCGGCAACCACGACGACCACCGCGTCGCCGACATAGCGGACCCTGTCGAAGGCCAGCGGCGACCACGCCCCCATCTTCATCGGCGAGCCGTCCTTGGAATGGATCATCCAGCCGCAGATGAGATTGCCGATGCCGTCGGCCTTGAGCTCCTTGCCGGTCAGCACGCCGATGACGCCCGGCATGGCCTGCGCCTTTTTGACATCGATCTTCTTGATCTCAGCATGCGCATGTGGGCTGCGTACGAAGGCCGCATGCTTCATGCCGGGAACCACCATGTCGTCGACATAGCGCCCGGCGCCGGTAATGAACCGCTTGTCTTCCTTGCGCGCTACACGAGCGCCAACACCTTCAATGCCCATCGCAGAAATTCCTCCCGAATTTTGAAGCGAATAGCGAATAGTGACTAGCGAATAGGGAAGAGAGGGTTTGCAAACTCGCCGGTGCCTCTGCAAACGCGAGCCGGTTTTTTACCCTACTCGCTATTCGCCACTCCCTATTCGCCTCTTCCCTACGCCGCTTGCCTGGCCTTGCCCTTCGAAGACATCGTCTCCGATGCGGCGAGGATCGCCTTCACGATGTTGTGGTAGCCGGTGCAGCGGCAGATATTGCCTTCGAGCTCGGCCCGCACCGTGGCCTCGTCGAGGCCTCCGGGATGGCGGTTGACCATGTCGGTCGCCGCCATGATCATGCCGGGCGTGCAGAAACCGCATTGCAGGCCGTGATGCTCCTTGAACGCCGCCTGCATCGGATGCAGGTCGGCGCCGTCCGCCAGACCTTCGATGGTCACGACGCTCGACCCGGAGGCTTGCACCGCAAGCATCGTGCAGGATTTTACCGCCTTGCCGTCGACATGGATCACACAGGCGCCGCATTGCGAGGTGTCGCAGCCGACATGCGTCCCGGTCAGGCCGAGATTCTCCCTCAAGAAATGAACCAGAAGCGTACGGTCTTCGGCAGTGCCGCTGACCCGCTTTCCGTTCACCGTCAATGATATCTCCGACATGAAACCTCCCTGGGTGCTACCTTGGTCGTTTTTGGCGTCGGTGGTGCCCGAGCCCTCCATCTGTCCGCTATTCTTATACCGCATAAAAGCACGGGAAATAGTGCCGCGGAATGCCGAGATTGCGAGAATGCAGTTCGGCCGAAAATCCGCCTATTGTACTTTCGGTCACGCAAAGACAGGCAAACAGCGGAGCGAAGCGAAACCATGGTCGCCTGGCGATGCCGCCTGCCGGCCATCAGCGGCAATGGTGCTGGCCAGGCCGATTTCAGCCGATGCCGTGCTTTCTGAGAACCTCCTGCTCGTCGCCTGACACCCAGCCAAATATTTTAGGCTCTCCGGCCAGTTTCTGCACGAGGTAGTGGACGTCGAAATCGATCGTGACGTCAGTCTGGCCTTTGCGCGCGAAGATCGACGTCCAGGCGACGTGGGCAACGCAATGATGCTCGTCTATCGGCGAAATGCGAACATCGCGTATTCGCATCTCCTTGGTGCCGATCGCTCGATAGCGAGCATAGCCTTGTTCCATAGCCTGCTTGAGCTGGTCGTCGTTCTTCCCGACCATGATGCCGGCAGGCGACGCCGCAATGAAGGCGGAAGCATAGACCGACGTGACTTCGTCCATGTCGGCATCACCGGCGAGGGATTTCCGGAAAAGCCGCTCGTACCGTTCGAATAGCTTCCTGACCTGGGCGTCCATGGATCACTCCCTTCCGCTGTGGTTTTGGGATCTGAAGTTTCTGAGCGCCGATGCCGTCAAAAACAGCAGAAAATTCAATTCCGTCATGTTGGCTCATTGCCAAAGTAGCACTTGAAGACAACAATGACTTCGACGCCGGCGCGCCAGGATCAAAAAAGAGCCGCGCACAAAAAGAGCGTCGGAGGAAATAGAGGAGGAAGCCGCTGGCCAGTTCACGGACGCGCTATGCATGCGGCCTATCGGTTCTCACCACCGACGAACCCGACGCGGATGCGTTCGCCCGGGCGGTGGCAGTGGAAGCCGCGGCCATCGACGCTGGGTTTGCCCTGCTGTTTTTCTCGCAAAGCCTGCTTGAGGCAGTCGCCCTTTCGGAAGCGCTGGAGAACCACGCGCCGGCGCTCCGCTATGCCGGCTGCTCGACGGCCGGCGAGATTACGCCCAAAGGCCTGGAGGACGGCCAGGTCATGGCCATGCTGCTTCCCTCCGTATCTTTTTCGGCAGCCAGCACCATGGTCGAAAATCTGTCGTCATCGGGCATGGACGGGATCACCGGCGAAGTCGAGGCGCTGAGGCGTTCGTTACGCGGCCGCGTCGGGCACGAGCGAGCCGACACCACTTTCGCGCTCTGCCTGATCGACGGGCTGTCCTATGCCGAGGAAGCGGTCACCTCCGCCATCCATTGGGGGCTCGACGATATTCCACTGATCGGCGGTTCGGCGGGCGATGATTTGAAATTCGAGACGACGCGGCTGATCTCGAACGGCAAGGTTGCCTGCGACTGCGCCATCATCGTGCTGATCACCACGGAAATTCCTTTCCACGTGTTCAAGACCGACAATTTCGTCCCCACCGACGAGAAGCTGGTGGTGACCGCGTCCGATCCCGATCACCGCACCGTGCGCGAATTCAACGCCACCAATGCCGCCGAGGAATATGCCGCCTCGGTCGGCGTCATCCCGCAGATGCTGACGCCGCTGAGTTTCGCTTCGCACCCGGTGGTGGTGAAAGTCGGCGGCGAATTTTACTGCCGCTCGATCCAGAAGATGCATGCGGACGGCTCGCTGTCGTTCTTCTGCGCCATCGACGATGGCGTCGTCCTGTCCATCGCCCGACCCAAGAACATGGTTGAATCGACGCGTGCCGCCTTCAGGGATGTCGAGGAAAGGCTTGGCGGCATCGACATGATCCTCGCCTTTGACTGCGTGCTGCGCAGGCTCGATGCGCGCAACCGCCAGGTCTTTCGGGAGATGTCGGAACTCTACAAGGTCAACAACGTCATCGGCTTCGGCACCTATGGCGAGCAGTACCGGTCGATGCATCTGAACCAGACGTTCACCGGCATCGCCTTCGGAGAGCGGCAGGCGGCGGAGTAGGAGGTTTCATGCCGCTCAGGGACATCAACGACCTGGAGAAGCTGAAGAAGATCAACGCAGCCCTTGTCAGCCGCGTCGAGCGCTCGATGGACCAGCAAGGCAACGCGTTCTCGCTGTTCCAGACCGCGATTTCGCTCGAGAATCGAGTGCGTACGCGCACCGAGGAACTGCACTCGACACTGCGTCGATTGGAACAATCCAACATCGATTTGAGCGCGGCCAAGGAAAACGCCGAACTGGCGAACCTGTCCAAGACCAGGTTCCTGGCAGCCGCCAGCCACGACGTGTTGCAACCGCTGAACGCCGCGCATCTCTCCGTCTCGGCGCTGGCCGAAGTGCAGACCAGCGACGAAGGCAAAAAACTGGTCCGGCAGGTCGAGCGGTCGCTGGAGACGATGGAGGATCTGCTCCGCACCCTGCTCGACATCTCCAAGCTCGATGCCGGCGTCGTGCAGCCCGATATCGGCGACGTCAGCCTGGAGGTGCTGTTTTCGTCGCTGCGTTCGGATTTCCTGCCGGTCGCCGAATTGAAGGGCCTGACGCTAAAATTCCGGCCGGTCAACGCCGTCGTGCGTTCGGACCGCACCTTGCTGCGCCGCATCCTGCAAAATATCCTTTCCAACGCGCTGCGCTACACCCGCTCCGGCGGCGTGCTGGTCGGCACCAGGCATCGCGGCGACACGATCCGCATAGATGTCGCCGATACCGGCTGCGGTATCCCCGACGACCAGCGCGAGGCGGTGTTCGAGGAGTTCCACCGCGGCACGTTCCCGACCGATGCCGGGCTAGCCGGCGGCGGGCTGGGACTGGGCCTGGCCATCGTGCGCCGCATCGCCGCCGCACTCGGCCATCCCGTGACGTTCTCGTCGAAAGTCGGGCACGGCACGATTTTCCACATCGACGTTCCGGTCGGGATCGGCGCCAGCGTCGATGCCATTGCCAGCAGCGCCGACATGGAGCGGCCGCGCGGCTACGGTCTGTTCGGCACGAAGGTGCTGCTGGTCGAGAACGACGTCGAGGTGCTGCAGGCGATGACATCCCTCCTCGAGCGCTGGCAATGCCTGGTGCGCCCTGCCACCTCGACCGATGCTGCACTCGACATGCTCGGCGATACGGACTGGGTGCCGGACATCGTCATCGCCGACCAGCATCTCGACGGCGGCGACCTCGGCACCACCACGATCGCCGAGGTCCGCGATTATCTCAGCCGCGCCGTGCCGGCGCTGATCGTCACCGCCGACGGTTCGGAGACCGTCGCCAAAGCCGCCCGCGCCGCCGGCATCGAGCTGATGCGCAAGCCGCTGAAACCGGCGCAGCTGCGCGCCCTGCTGGCGCATCTCTTGGCTTGATCCCAAAGACATTGGCAGAAGACCGCGAGCGACAAGAAAATGGTGCGCTGTCACCGTGATTTCTCGTCCTTGGACGGAAAAGGTAAGTTCTCGGTTACGGTTTAGTCACCCTAACGGGTACGGCTAAAACCCCGCCTGGCCGCGAAACAGCTCGGCGCTGTCGAGCTTCGAAACCTCGATGACGGCTTGCGTGCGGCTGTAGACATTGAGCTTGCGCAGGATTTCGGAGACATGCGCCTTGACGGTGGTTTCGCCGACCTGCAGCTCGTAGGCGATCTGCTTGTTGAGCAGGCCCTGGCGCAGCATCTGCAGCACCCGCAATTGCTGCGGCGTCAGTTTGGCAAGGCGCTGCACCATCTCGGCGCGATCGGTGCTGTCGGCGTCCGGCGGCTGGCCTTCATAGGTTTCGGGCACGTAGATCGCGCCTTCCATCACCGAGCGTATGGCGGCGGCTAGATCGCTCTTGCGCGCCGATTTCGGGATGAAGCCGGCAGCACCATAGGACAGCGCCTCGGAAATGATCTTCGGCTCCTCATGCCCCGAAACGATGACCACCGGCAGGCGCGGATAGCGGGTCCGAAGCTGCAGCAGTCCGTCGAAGCCATGCACGTCGGGCATGCTGAGGTCGAGCAGCGCGAGATCGAACGGCTTGGCGTCCGCCAGAAGCTCGAACGCCTCGGTGATCGAACGCGCCTCGACAGTGTCGACGTCCGGATAGGCCATCTGCACGGCGCTGTGCAGCGCCTCGCGAAACAGCGGGTGGTCGTCGATGATCAGAAACCGGGCGCGATCGTTGACTGCGGTCATGGCGTTCGTTTCAGTTCAGGGCAGGATAGAATAGCCCAGCGACCATGGCCAGATTATTGGCAAATAGTACATCGCCATCCCTGGCCGAAGGACGGAGATGGCAATTTCGGGACCATCATGCCTTGCCCGGTCGTCCAAATCGGCCGAATGTGCAGGAATGAGCGATCTCGTCCTGCATAACTACTACCGCTCCTCCACCTCCTACCGGGTGCGGATCGCGCTGGAGATGAAGGGCCTAACCTACCAATATGTGCCGCATCATCTGCGCCACGGCGAGCATCTCGAGCCCGCCTATCTCTCGGTCAATCCGCAAGGACTGGTGCCGGCGCTGATCCTGGGCGACGGCAGGCTGCTGACGCAGTCGCTGGCGATCATCGAATTTCTCGACGAGACCAGGCCCGAACCGCCTCTTTTGCCACAGGACGCGCCTGGCCGGGCCCGCGTCAGGATGCTGGCGCAGATGATCGCCTGCGACATCCATCCGGTGAACAACCTGCGCGTGCTGACGTCGCTGCGCACGCTGTTCGGCGCCGGCGACGAGGACGTCGCCAACTGGTTCCGGCACTGGGTGAACGAAGGTTTCCAGCCGCTTGAAAAGATTCTTGTTTCATCGCCTGAAACAAAAACGTTCTGCCATGGTGACACGCCGGGGCTGGCCGACATCTGCCTGGCCGCGCAGGTCACCAGCAACGCCCGTTTCGGCGTCGACATAGCGCCCTACCCGACGGTCACACGCATCCACGCGGCCTGCATGGCGCTGCCGGCCTTCCAAAAGGCCGCGCCGGAGAACCAGATCGATGCCGAATAGCAGCGCTATCCAATTATGAGGAATTGCCGATGAAAGCCGTTGTCTTCGAAAAATTCGGCGAGGTGCCGACGATCCAGACTGTTGCCGATCCGGAGCCGGCACCGGGCGGCGTTGTCATCAAGGTCGAGGCGACCGGGCTCTGCCGCAGCGACTGGCATGGCTGGATGGGCCACGACGACGGCATCCGCCTGCCGCATGTGCCGGGCCACGAGCTTGCCGGCGTCGTGGCGGCCGCCGGCAGCCAGGTGACCCGCTGGAAGACCGGCGAGCGCGTCACCGTGCCGTTCGCCGTCGGCTGCGGCCGTTGCTTCGAATGCAGCTCCGGCAACCATCAGGTCTGCGAGCACCAGACCCAGCCCGGCTTCACCGGCTGGGGCTCGTTCGCCGAATATGTCGCCATCGACCATGCCGACACCAATCTGGTCCGCTTGCCGGACGAGATGGAATTCGCCACCGCCGCCAGCCTTGGCTGCCGCTTCGTCACCTCGTTCCGCGCCATTGTCGACCAGGGCCGGGTGACGCCAGGCGAATGGGTGGCCGTGCATGGCTGCGGCGGCGTCGGCCTGTCGGCGATCATGATCGCCAGCGCCATGGGCGCGAACGTGATCGCCATCGACCTGACCGACGAGAAGCTGGACTTCGCCAAAAAAATCGGCGCGGTGGCGACGATCAATGCCGCCAGGACGCCGAACGTGGTCAAGGCGGTCAAGCAGATCACCAATGGCGGCGCGCACATGTCGATGGACGCGCTCGGCCATCCGACGACCTCGTTCAACTCGATCGCGAACCTGCGCCGGCGCGGCCGCCATGTGCAGGTCGGGTTGATGCTTGGCGATCACGCCAGGCCGCAGATCCCGATGGACAAGGTGATCGCCTTCGAGCTCGAAATCCTCGGCAGCCACGGCATGCAAGCCTACCGCTACCAGGCGATGATGGAGATGATCCGCACCGGCAAGCTGAAACCCGAATTGCTGGTCGGCAAGCGGATCAGCCTCGATGAGGCGCCCGCGGCCTTGATGGCGATGGGCGGCTTCGAAGGCATCGGCATCGGCGTGGTGACGAAGTTCTAGCCGTGCGGCTCCCCCTTCTCCCCTTGTGGGAGAAGGGGGCCGCGAAGCGGCCGGATGAGGGGTGCTCCAGCTTGGCACCAACAGCACTCCGGCCAGCACCCCTCTTCCGTCTTGGCGCTGCGCGCCAATCCACCTTCTCCCACAAGGGGAGAAGGAAGAAAGGCCGCCGCCTACCGCGCATATTTCTTCGCACCGACCACGCAAAGCACGACGGCGGCGGTGACGGCGATCATGGCGGGGCTTACCTGCTCGTGCAGCAGCATTGCCGCTAGCCCGAGGCCGAAGAAAGGCTGCAGAAGCTGCAACTGCCCGACCGCGGCGATGCCGCCTTGCGCCAGCCCGCGATACCAGAACACAAAACCGATCAGCATGCTGAACAGCGAGACATAGGCCAGGCCGATCCAGGCGGCCTTGCCGACGTTTTCGAGCGACGGTGGCATGGTGATGAGCGTCAGCGCCAGCATGACCGGCAGTGACAACACCAGCGCCCATGAGATCACCTGCCAGCCACCAAGTTTGCGCGACAGCCTGGCGCCTTCCGCATAGCCTAGTCCGCACACGATGATTGCCGCCAGCATCAGCATGTCGCCAAGCGGCGAGGCCGAGACACTTTGGGTCACCGCAAATCCGGCAACCAGGGCGCTGCCAAGGCATGAAAACAGCCAGAAGGCCGGTTTGGGGCGATCGCCGCCGCGAATGACGCCGAAGATCGCCGTCGCCAGCGGCAACAGGCCGATGAAGATGATGGAATGGGCCGAGGTGACGTGCTCGAGCGCCAGCGCGGTCAGCAGCGGAAAGCCGACCACGACGCCGAGCGCCACGATGGTCAGCGACAACAGATCCTGCCGTTCCGGACGCTTCTGGCGAAAGACGAGCAGAAGCGCCAGGCCGAGGATGCCTGCCGTGGCAGCGCGGGCGACGGTCAGGAAGGCCGGATCGAAATCCATCACCGCAACCCGCGTTGCCGGAAGCGATCCGCTGAAAATCAGTACTCCTACGAATCCGTTGATCCAGCCGCCCGCCGTCTTGTCCATCGCATGCTCCTGATGTTCTCGCCCTCTATCGGGCCGGACCTATGGCGCCGCCAGAGACAATGAAGTACAGTTCGACAAAACTGTCATGGTAGATTGAGCAGTACGGATGGACGAGCAGACGACGGCAAATGTGGGCAGCGGGACGCTTGTCGAAAGCGTCATGGCGACGATCAGGCACAGGATCGCCGCGCGCAGCCTGACACCGGGAACACGATTGCCTTCGATCCGGGCTTTCGCGAAAACCATGCAGGTTTCGAAATCCACAGTGGTCGAAGCCTATGAGCGTCTTGCCGCAGAAGGCATCATCCGCTCGCGTCCAGGTTCGGGCTTTTATGCCGCCGGACCGTTGGCTCCCTTGTCGCTGGCCGAGATCGGCCCCAGGCTTGACCGTGCCGTCGATCCGCTCTGGGTTTCGCGCCAGTCGCTGGAAGCCGGCGACGGCGTGCTCAAACCCGGTTGCGGCTGGCTGCCGGCCGCGTGGATGCCGGAGGCCGGATTGCGCCGGGCGCTACGGACAATGGCACGCGGCGATGATGCCACGCTGACCGATTACGGCACTCCGCTCGGGCTGCCGCCGCTGCGCCATCTGCTCGCCCGGCGCATGGCAGAGCACGGCATCGAGGCGTCTCCCGACCAGATCATGCTGACGGAATCGGGCACCCAGGCCATCGACCTCCTGTGCCGGTTCCTGCTCGAACCGGGCGACACGGTGCTGGTGGACGACCCCTGCTATTTCAACTTCCATGCCCTGTTGCGCGCTCATCGGGCCAAGGTGGTCGGCGTTCCCTATACGCCGTCGGGACCGGATATCGAGCTGTTCGCGCAGGCTCTGATCGAGCACCGGCCGCGCCTCTACATCACCAATTCCGCGCTTCACAATCCAACGGGTGCAATTCTGTCGCCGGTCGTCGCCCACCGATTGCTCAAGCTCGCCGACCAATCGGATCTGACGATCATCGAAGACGATATCTTTGCCGACTTCGAACACACCCCGGCACCCAGGCTGGCGGCGTTCGACGGTCTTGGTCGCGTCGTCCATATCGGCAGCTTCTCCAAGACGCTTTCGGCGTCGGTGCGCTGCGGTTTCATCGCGGCTCCGCGCGACTGGATGGAAGGGCTGACCGACCTCAAGATCGCCACGTCCTTCGGCAGCGGCAGGCTTGCCTCCGAACTGGTGCTGACGCTGCTGAAGGACGGCAGCTATCGCAAGCACATCGATTTGCTGCGCACGCGGCTTTCACGCGCCATGACTGAGACAGGCAGCCGCCTGAAGGCGATCGGCATCATGCCGTGGATCGACCAGCCGACCGGCATGTTCTTGTGGTGCAGACTGCCGGAAGGCGTCAATGCAGCGGAAATAGCCCGCCGCGCCTTGTCGGCCAATGTCGTGCTGGCGCCCGGCAATGCGTTCAGCCTGTCCCAAACCGCCAGCCGTTTCCTGCGCTTCAACGTCGCGCAGTCGGCGGATGAGAGAATTTTCAGGACGCTTGAAGAGGCGATGTCGCGTTGATTTTCCCGCACTGTCCCTTCTCCCCTTGTGTGAGAAGGTGGCCTCGCGAAGCGAGGTCGGATGAGGGGTGTTCCAGCTTGGCACCAACAGCACTCCGGCCAACACCCCTTGTGTCTCTAGAATCATGCATGATCGGGCTGGCGGGTGACCCGGGTCATGACCGGATCACCCGCTGCGGC